>JBAQFX010000252.1:0-2145 GCA_049287485.1 Anaerolineales bacterium | reverse complement strand
ACTTAGAACCGGCTGTTTAACATTATTTTGAGGTCTTGCCTTAGAAAATGGGGGTGAACCAGGTGATGTTTGTTGAATTGAATTTCTTTTATTTTTCCCTGGTATCGGCATGCCGAACTCATCGATGGCAGGCACAGGTTTTAAAAAAATATCTTCGCTAACATGTGTGGTTTCAGTATTGTTTGTTTCCTTTATTAACACCGAGTCAATCTGATCAGATGGCAATTGCTTTGTTTCTGCATATTGCATCGAATCACCACCTGACTGTGGAGAGTCATCCACGTCTTGCTTAATCTCTTCTGACGATGGGCTTATTTCTAGTGTTTTTTCCTTTGGATCTGGTTGTAGTTCGCCATACTCTATTTTGTCAATGCTAAAATCACCCTGCTGATCTGGATTAATATCCTGTTCATCACTAGAATTTAATAACCGACGAAAACGTTTCGCCAATTCTTTTTTATCGTCATTCGCGATTGGATTGGACATAATTATTCAGGTCGACTGGCAACCAAAGCCGTCCAGGTACCTTTCATGGCAATATCATCACGTTGATTTTTTACCACGATCTCGATAACCAGCGAACCTCCTTTTAACCGGGGGATTGATTTTGTTTCTATGATATTTAATTCTGCATGAATCGTGTCACCGATAAAGACAGGGTTGGTAAATTTCCAATTATTAATTTCCCTGAATGCAATCGCTGTTCCTTCTAATACCCCAGTGCGCATCGCTAATCCGGAGGCAATGGATAGTCCTAAAAGTCCGTGGGCTACTCGTTGACCGAAAGGTGTTTTCCGTGAAAACTCCGCATTTGTATGAATTTGGTTATAATCACCAGATAATGCGGCAAATGAGACGATATCACATTCCGTTATGGTTCTACCTGGAGTGATGATTAGTTGTCCGACTTCAAATTCTTCAAACCACATACCACGCAATGGTGAAATGATTGGCATCTTTTCCTCCGTTTTCAGTAATAAGGATTCATCGAATATCAAAAAATTATAACATGCACGGATAATCGAACAATCACTATTTTAATGTCTCAACACCACGGAATATTTTTGCATGTATGAGCTGAATTTCACTCCAGACCATCCAATTGCTTTAACGTTAGCTGCTGATGCACGATTAAGCCACACCAATTACGTCAACGACCAAATTTGGGAGTTGAATTTTGGAAATTCAGAACCTCCTGCTCTCTCATTACAGACCACCTTCGGTTTGAGAGCTCGGCTTTGTCGGATATTCCCCAGGTTTATCCTCGATGGTCAGGTGATTAATAATCCATCTGAGTTTTATCGTCCTGTCACAATCCATCGATATTACCCGAATTATGTTAGCCTCTCATTCAAACCTTTTTCCAGTATTAACGTCAGGATTGAATATTGGGTTCCCGGTTCTCAAATAATTGCTTGTAGATCTGAAATAATCAATACCAGTCACCAGGCCTGTCAATTTCAACTCGAATGGGCAGAACTTCTGATAACTGAGCCGGATGGAAACAGGATGTCGATCAGCGAAATTGGCTTGAATACAGTACTGAAGGGTAATACTGCAGACTTATTTCCGGTATTGTTCCTTACCGGAGGTGTACAAGCAGGAAAAAGTCCTTATCCTTCGCTAAATCTGTCCTTTGAAATTCCGCCTCACGGAGAACAGGTATCAAGATGGATACATGCCTCTCTTTCAGATACTAAGGCTTCATACGACCTGATTAAAGATTTAATAAACCAAAACTGGGACGCTGAATTTACTCGAATTTTCAGGGTAAATTCCCAGGATTTGGAAATAAAAACCGGTAATCAAGATTGGGATAGAATATTTTATCTTTCACAGGTATTAGCGAAACAATTACTCTTCAGCCCCACGACATTTTTCCAGTCAACATCCTTTGTTCTTTCTAGAAAACCTGACCAGGGATATTCATTACTAAAAGATGGCAGTGATTATGACCATCTTTGGAATGGTCAAACTGCCCTGGATACTTACCATCTCACAAATTTCCTTCTGCCGGCTTCACCTGATTTACTTAAAGGACTATTAGAAAACTTCTTCAACACAATATTATCCAATGGTGAAATCGATTGGAAACCGGGTTTAGGTGGGCAACGCAGTACGCTCCTGAGTGCGCCACTCTTAGCT
>JBAQFX010000251.1:0-3325 GCA_049287485.1 Anaerolineales bacterium | reverse complement strand
GTCGATTCACGTTTACCTCCGATCATCTAATCAAGATAATATTGTACTCTAGTTTAAAGGGGATAGTTGATTACGGTTCAACACGAAAATGGCCTGTTGGGTGAAAATTTTGAAAATGGCCCGATATTTACTCCTTAATTTGGTACCACGGCGGGCTCACCGCCATCTGCCTTTAGGCGGGTCACCTGCGGTGTTTTTCAGCGGTTCCGCTTGCTGGCGGATTCGAACACACAGCCGTTTGAGTCAACATACCAGTTTAAGCGCATATCAGGCATATTTGGGAATGCTGGTGAAAATGGATTGTTCTTTTTAACAGGTATTCGATTTACTAAAAATACAAGCTGGAATCGCAGCTGCTCATCTTGTTTACCAGTATTTTTTTGGTAATGATCCCCTGGTTTAATTGAAAACTAATTATTATTCATCTCAAGCGTTTAAGTAATACTGATCTGCTTGAAGGAATTCCTTTGCTTGATCAATCAATTCATGGGCATTCTGCTTGGTAGTAATCATTTCAACTCCGTAATCACCCTCTATGCGCTGGTCATAAGCATCGAGAAGCCACCTGTGGAATTTGAGATCAAATATGCCGGTTTTAATATAATGTTCTCCAAAAGCAGCATGTACTCCTCCGTGCTTGCTGAAGTGAAAATCCTTTTCATTCAATAGGGCTTCGGCGGTATAAAACATCGCATAATAGGATCTACCTGCTGAAAATTCTTCAAGATTATTTTTCAACAGAGTTTCAGCAGCCTCTATTGCTCGAGAAGCTTTACCCAACAACTGCTTCGAGCTTTCCTTCATATTGGAATAGACTCCTGGCGAACATTGCGAAGAAGAGGCGAGTCGCATATTTTCCAATCAGCTTCACGAACGAAAGTCCAGCTAATCGTTATGCCAAAATCTAAAGAAAGGCGACTGGTCAATTCGCTGGTCCGCTTAATTTCTAATATGTAGTTGTCTATATCACTCAAGACAATGAGTATGTTTAGATCCGATTCTTGGTCTTGCTCCTGGCGTGCATAGGAGCCGAACAAATAAACTCCTTGCAGCTTAGCGGTATAAATCAGGGATAATTCCTGTTTAAGTATCTTGAGTAATCGATCATAATGTGATTTTTTCATGGATAACCCTATATCATTATACATGAATAACTTTACGCTCCCGGCGGAGCCACGTCACCTGCCTTCAGGCGGGTCACCTGCCGTGTTTTTCGGCGGCTGTCGCTTGACGGCGGGATTCAAACCCACAACCGTCTGATCCGAAGTCCGTATATAGGCGAAAATATACCAGACAGTCGATTATATCAACCCTGACAATAGTATTAATAGTGATATTATATAATTGTGACAACAATTGAAGAAATTCTCGTGATGATGCACCGGAATCCCAAAGAGATCTGTAACAGTGACCTGTGTAAAGTCTGTGGCCACTATTTTGGTGAACCAAGACAAGTCGGTAGCAGTCATAGGATATATAAAACTCTCTGGCAGGGCGACCCGCGGGTCAATATTCAAAATGATATGGGAATGGCGAAAGCTTATCAGATGAAGCAGGTGCTCAAAGCTATTGAGCGATTGGAGAAACAAGAAAATGTTGAAGAATGATCATTACACTTATCGCGTTACCTGGTCTGAAGAAGATGGTGAGTATTTAGGTTTATGCGCAGAATTTCAAAGCCTGAGCTGGCTGGCGTCAGAGCCGGATTCAGCTCTTCAGGGTATACGCCAGGTAGTCGACGATGTCGTGGCAGATTTACAGGCCGGTGGTGAGCCAGTTCCTGAGCCACTAGCCTTAAAAAAATTCAGCGGGCATTTCATGGTACGGGTGCCGCCTGATCTGCACCGACAGTTGGCGCTGGAAGCTGCTGAATCGGGCATTAGCCTGAACCGGCTGGCAAGCGATAAACTGAGAAGGGAGGGTCGTTAGATAGGTGGAAAAATGGAATCGTAGGCTAGGCAACCGGTGATACGATTTCATGACCGCCGTTATACCGCTGCCTCAATCATGCGTAGTCTGCGGATCCCTCCGATGATCGTGGCTGGGGTCACCTGCCCGAATTTTGGGCGGATGCTGGGTCACTCCCTGGCAATCTTAAGACCCGCTATGCTCATTATATTCCGGGGACACAGGATGAGGCAGCTCGCGTGATAGATGACATTCTCAGTCCAATCCCAATCGATCTAAAATCCCTTAACCCAAAAAGCTAATTAATTCTCAAAAATTAACGCTGATCTGTTTTGGGTGCTCGTATGGATGGATGGTTTCGATGATCTTGATCTCAGATTGCCGAGTAAAATATAGATCCCAGCGCAACTGCAGATTCATCCAAAAATCCGGTGAGTTCCCAAAAAACTTAGCCAGGCGTAGAGCACTGCTCGGGCTGACGCCTCGCCGCCCATTGACCAAGTCATTTATGCGCTGATAGGGCACATGTATGGCATATGCAAGTTTACGCTGGGTAATACCCATCGGGATAAGAAACTCTTCCAAAAGCATTTCGCCAGGATGAGTAGGGGTACGATTGGTAGGAACACGGATCATTTTATTCTCCTAATGATAATCCACGATCTCGACTTGATCAGGACCTTGCTTCGTCCAGAAAAAACAGATGCGATACTGGTCGTCGATACGGATGCTGTACTGACCCTTCTGTTTCCCGCTAAGAGCTTCAAGCCGATTACCAGGAGGGATACGTAATTCTTGCAAGACTGATACTGAGTCGAGCTGATCTAGTTTGCGAACCGCAATCTTCCATAAATTCTCCGGGCAAGTCCTTCGAGCTGCAGAGCTGTTAATACCATTGAAAACATCCTCTACGCCAGTATCTTTGAAGGACAGAATCATGGATATATGATAGCACGGAATGTATATTATTACAATGGGTACTGAACTACACCGTAGTGGCAATACCGGTGGTGTATAGTTAGTCCCTGCCTCTATAATCGCTCAAATAGGTTGATACGAGTCTTCTGCAACCAACCCGGGAATCATGACCAAGGTTGAGCGACTTTTCCCTAGATCGGTCTCAACCGGATCACCGATTAGTTTAATGCTCTGCCTAGAATGGCTGGCTTACTGGTGATCAGGTTACATAATTGCCAGCATACAGCAGCCTCGATCATGCGTAGTCTGCGGATTCCTCCGATTATAGTGGCTGGGACGCTGGACCATTCGTTGTCTAGCTTAATGACCTGATATGCCCACTATATCCCAGGGACCCAGGATGAGGCAGCTCGCCTGATGGATGATATTCTCACACCGATCCCGATCGATCTCAGATACCTGTGAAGAGAAAAGAGCTGAGCAGCTGCTCGAATATTTC
>JBAQFX010000250.1:0-9797 GCA_049287485.1 Anaerolineales bacterium | reverse complement strand
TAACTATCCAGTCTGTGCCCTCAGATAACCCACAGACCTTTCCCTGAATGGGGATAATAGACGATTAAATTAGAAAAATCGGATTAAAATAAAAGATTATGTCAGTCAATGTCATCCGGGTGGTTGGTGCCCGTGTCCACAACCTGAAAAATATCACCGTCGAAATTCCCCGTGATAAACTGGTGGTCATCACCGGTTTGTCCGGTTCTGGAAAATCCTCCCTTGCCTTCGACACTATTTTCGCCGAGGGACAACGCCGCTATGTTGAATCCCTCTCCGCATATGCCCGTCAATTCTTGGGTCAGATGGATAAACCTGATGTGGATTACATCGAGGGGCTTTCCCCAGCTGTCTCCATTGACCAAAAAGGTGTCTCCCATAACCCGCGATCAACCGTCGGCACGGTCACCGAAATTTATGATTACTTGCGTCTCCTCTATGCCCGGGTTGGTATCCCTCATTGCCCCACATGTGGCAGAGAGGTCACCAAACAATCCGCACAGGAGATCGTAGATGTCGTCGCCGCCTTACCTGAATCCAGTCGCCTGCTTATCCTCTCTCCTCTGGTACGCGGTCGTAAAGGCACCCATCAGGCTGTATTGGAAGAGATCCGCAAGACCGGTTTCGTACGAGCTAGGGTGGACAGCGTGGTCCACGAGCTGGATGAAGATATCCAGATGGATCGCTACAAGATCCATAATATCGAAGCGGTTGTGGATCGCATCTTATTGCATCACGATGCAGATCCAGGTGAACATCAAGCCTTCCTCACTCGTCTGACCGATTCCATCGAGACTGCTTTGAAATTTGGTGACGGTTACCTCATTGTGCAGGATATTACTGACCCGAAATCTCCTCGAGATATGTATTTCTCCGAGCATCTTGCCTGCCCGGAGCATGGTTCCGTCCTTCCTGAGATCGAGCCGCGCACTTTTTCATTCAATACCCCTCATGGTGCCTGCCCCGATTGTCAAGGCTTGGGTGGTCGGCTTGAGATCGATGCGGATTTACTCATCCCAGATCCCGAATTATCCCTGATTGAAGGTGCCATTGCCGTTTCCGAATGGTCAGGTCCAAAGGAGGAGGGTGGCTACTACTGGCAGAGCCTGGAAGCTGCCGCGAAATATTACGACATAGATCTACGCTCTCCTGTGCGCTCAATACCCAAGGAAAAACTGGATATCATCCTTTACGGTACCCATGGCAAGGAGATTCCCATCACCTACAAGCGTGATGATAATCATGAATATGTTTTCGATCGTGAGTTTGAGGGTGTTATTGGTAACCTGATGCGCCGTTTCAACGAAACCAACTCGGATTATATGCGTGAAAAAATCGGCGCCTTCATGAGCATGCATACCTGTCCCACTTGTGGTGGAAAACGTTTACGCCGTGAAGCCATTGCAGTCACCGTCGCTGATAAAAATATCGTCGAAGTCACCGAGTGGCCGATCTTACAAACCTCGAAGTGGATCGAGCATCTCTGCGATGCCTCCACGCCTCTCAATTCACGCCAGCAAGTAGTCGCCGAGCGTATTCTAAAGGAAATCTCGGAACGTCTTGGCTTCCTGGTTGATGTCGGATTGGATTATCTTACCCTCAAACGTTCCGCAGGCACCCTTTCGGGCGGAGAAGCCCAGAGGATTCGTCTGGCTACCCAGATCGGTTCTCGCCTGATGGGTGTCTTATATGTATTGGACGAGCCCTCCATCGGCCTGCATCCTCGCGATAACACTCGCCTGTTACGCACATTGAAAGGGTTGCGCGACCTGGGGAACTCCGTCCTCGTGGTTGAACACGACGCGGAGACCATCCTTTCAGCCGATTGGGTCCTGGACCTGGGTCCCGGTGCCGGCGAGCATGGTGGCAGGGTTGTGGCCCAGGGCACCGTTGATCATATTCTCGAGCATCCCGATTCCCTCACTGGTGCTTACCTCTCAGGTCGCTTGCAGGTAGATATCCCTCGAGAACGTCGCACTGGAAATGGTCGCTCGCTCACCATCGTTGGTGCTCGTGAGAATAATCTCAAGAACATCAAGGTCAAGATTCCTCTGGGTAAATTTGTTTGCATCACCGGTGTCTCTGGTTCTGGCAAGTCTACCCTGATGATCGAAATCCTTTATAAAGCCCTGGCAGCCAAACTGCAAGGTGCTCACACCCAATCTGGAGATTATGACCGTATCGACGGCGTCGAAAATGTGGACAAAGTCATCAACATCGACCAATCGCCCATCGGCCGTACACCCCGCTCAAATCCCGGTACCTACACCAGTTTGTTCGACCAGATTCGCTCATTATTCGCCGAATTACCTGAGAGTAAAATTCGCGGTTATAAGCCGGGACGTTTTTCATTCAATGTTCATGGTGGGCGCTGCGAAGCTTGCCAGGGACAGGGTCAACTACGCATTGAGATGCAGTTCCTTCCTGATGTCTACGTCCCCTGCGATGTGTGTCATGGGGCGCGCTTCAACCGTGAAACTCTTCAGGTGAAATATAAGAACCTGAATATCGCCGATGTGCTCGATCTCACCGTTGACCGTGCCCTGGAGGTATTCGAAGCCTTCCCCAACATGCAATCTCGCTTGCAAACCCTGCAGGATGTGGGTTTGGGCTATATCCGCATTGGTCAGCCAGCCCCCACCCTATCCGGTGGTGAAGCACAGCGGGTTAAGCTCGCTCGCGAGCTTTCTAAACGTGCCACAGGTCGCACTTTATACGTATTGGATGAGCCCTCTGTGGGTTTGCATGCTGCCGATGTCCATAAACTGATTGAGGTCCTTCAGCGACTGGTCGATGCTGGTAACAGTGTGCTCATCATCGAGCATAACCTGGATATCATCAAGGTTGCCGACTATATCATCGATCTCGGACCCGAGGGAGGGGATGCAGGTGGGGAGTTGATTGCTGAAGGCTCACCTGAAGAAATCTGCGAAGTCAAAGCTTCTTATACCGCAAAATTCCTCCGCCCATACGTCTGTAAAGATGAGAATTCAGCTCCCATCAGGGTTTTGGGATAAATTCAGAGCATCTATTCACCCATCCACTCACCCGTAATTGGATCAGGACAGAATGATCGAAAAATAGGCGTGCGCAGGCGTAGTGCCTCTAGCGTACACTTGTTTTAATATAATCATTCCTCCCCTTATTTAGAAAGTAAAGGCGGAATGGGTAGTTACAATTTAGATTTACTTCGCAAGTGGGTAATATCCGCGTAGCTTATCATTCGTTCCCGAAACCCCTCCAGTAAATCCTGATTGCCATCGATTTCCATTTTTATTGCTTCATTTGGGCATTCATGCACACAGATTCCGCAGCCTTTACATCCTTCGCCTATCTCCACCCCCCGATGATTGGTCGAGATTGCCCCCACCGGGCATTTCTCGATGCACAGCCCGCACGCTCCACATTCTTCTCCAACCGTAAGCCGTAATCCTGGCAGGGGTTGGATTACTTGCAGTAATGATTTGGGACCTTTCTGCATACCTCGCTGGACTACACAGCAACACTCACAGCAGAAACATATGGTTAACATTCGCCTGTAGGGAATCCCCAGAGTGAGCGCATCAATCATGGTATGGGCGATTAATGGGTATAGACCGGCTTCCATGCCCCGTTGAATATGCCTCTTGGCTTTCGCTACATCACAGGCTTCTCCCATGGAAGAGTGAATTTGCGCTGCTCCATCACCCAGGAACAGGCACCCCAGATCAATGGGATACGTCTGGCAATCTTCATGCCTGCGGCACACGCATTCTGACATGATAAAACAGGCACTGGCCTGTTCTACCAATTGCATCAGTAGAGTGTAGGGCAGCACGATTTGTTCACCTTGAGTGATGACCTCATTCACCGGGATCATCGTCACCTGGTGGATCTTGTTGCTGAATGCAGGCTTTATCATACGACCAATGCCAGGTTGCTTGCCCAGCCATAAGCCCACTTTATAAAGCGGCCATAAACTTAACCATAAGTCATAGATACGTCTTGAATTTCCCATTCAAGCTTCATCCGTGGAGTCTTCCCCATGCCTCCATCAAATCTTCCAGTTCTTTCTGCACTCTCACATATTCATTCCCCAACTTCTGCACCTTAGCGGAATCTTTTGGCGGGTTTTCTAATTTATGAGCCAGGGTCGACAGTTCAGCTTCCAAGTGATCGATCTGGGTTTCAATTTCATCTATCTGTGCCCGTTTCTGTTTATCTTTTGCAGATGTTCGAATCTTTTGGACGGGCTCCTTGATCACCACCTTGATGCCATCGGCCTCCTTTTCCGCCAATTTCTCAGCCTCTCTTTGTATGCGATACTGGCTATAACTGCCCTTGAAAGTCCGCAGGATGCCCTTCTCCTCATCAATTTCCCAGATTTGTGTTGCCAGCACATCGATAAGGTAGCGGTCATGCGACACCAGCAAGATGGTGCCTTGGAATTCATCTAACACTTCTTGTAAAATTTCCTGAGAAGGAATATCCAGATGATTGGTTGGCTCATCTAACAATAGGAAATTAGCGCCCATGAGCGCTAATTTCGCCAGAGCTAGTCTACCTCTTTCACCACCAGAAAGCACTTCCACGCGTTTATATACATCCTCACCACTGAATAGGAATCGCGCCAGGTAATCACGGATTTCAGCCACCAGCATGTGCGGTGCCACTGCATCGATCTCCTGGATCAGCGTTCGATCCGGGTTCAATTCTTCATGTGCCTGGGCAAAGTAACCCACCTTTAAGCTGGCTCCCAATTCTACTTCCCCTAATAGGGGAGAGATCTTCTCCAGGATTGTTTTTAGGAAAGTTGTCTTTCCAGCCCCATTAGGACCGATCAAGGCAGTACACTGCAATCTGCGTAACTCGATATCACCCGCATAGAATAATGGTTTATCTTCGTAACCGATCTGCAAGTCATGTGTACGCAATACGATATCACCACTCCTTTGCTCGGTAGGAAGGTGTAGGTGTAATTGAGGAGGTTTGCTTGATGGCTCCCTCAACGCTGCTATCCGACGCTGTGCTTCCTCTGGGCTAAGCATGCTGGTAGTAGTGTCCACGCTCATGCTCAACTCACTCCACTTCTTCCCTAGTGCTGCCTCTAGTCCAACCTGTTCAATGGCTTGCAAACGGCGGGTTAGTCTTCGCAATCGACCTCTGGCTTGTGAAACATTCTGCCCTGAGATATTCTTCTTGATATAATCCAGGTCTTTTTCCAGCCTCTCCTTCTCAGCTTCATACACTTCCCGCCTGCGTTCCCAGCGTTCGGTTCGTTGCATCACATAAGCCGAATAGTTACCGTGATACACTTCGAAACCTGAATCGGTCATCTCCCAAATCGTATCCACCACCTGGTCCAGGAAATAACGATCATGGCTGACGATTAATGTCGCCCCTTCCCACTGGCTCAGGGTTCCTTCCAGCCATTCCACTGCGGCAATATCCAGGTGATTGGTAGGTTCATCCAGGATCAACAAGTCGGGCTCCGACAACAACAAGCGTGCTAAAAGTGCTCGTGTGCGTTCTCCACCTGAGAGTCGTACAATGGGTGCTTGGTACTCATCCGCTTTAAATCCCAAGCCAGATAAAACCTGTTGTATGCGATGGATATAGGTGTAACCACCCTGTTGGTCAAACTCAGCTTGCAATCCCCCATACTTTTTAAGCACCCGATCAGCTTGTTCTGGGTTCGACATGGCTTGCTCTAGCTTATGTAGTTCGGCTTCCATTTCACGTATTTGCGCAAACGGTAATAAACACTCCTCCCATAAAGTACGTGGCGATTCTAGCCCAGCTTCCTGTGTAAGGTGACCAATAGTCAAATTCCTCTTCTGGCTGACTTCGCCTGCAGATGGTTCTTCCTCCCTTACCAGGATGCGGAGCAAGGTTGTTTTACCAATACCGTTAGAGCCGATGATTGCTATGCGCGCATGCTGTGGGATACTGAGCGAGATGCCTGCAAAGACATCTTTTGCTCCAAACGATTTGGCAAGGTTCTTGGCTGTGATCAGAGACATGCGTGGTTAATACTTGGGCGTAAAATTCCAATGGAATTCATATGAATAATATTTCGTCTTTATACTATACCAGGGAGTGGCATTCTTCGTGCAACAGTTTCCTGTGCTAATTTTCTATTAAATCGAAGTTAGTCACAAACCTGGATTTATAATTATGCCACAGGAATTTATCTCATCACAAAATCAAATACACTCTCCATGTTATAATCCGACCTCGATGGACGAATACAATCCAATTGAAGCAAATTCGCGATCACCATTGGTCTCGCATAGTTCTGGCCGAAAAAAAATGAACCCGGTGCTCTGGGGTCTGTTGATCGTCTTTTTGCTCATATTATCCGCTACAGCATATCTCACCTATTCAGTTGTTCATGATGCAGCGGCTTCGCGTCTTAGCCTCGCCACTCCGCCTGGCTTTTCGTTGACTGATTTCCCGCTAACCAACCAGCCAGGTGTGAATATCAATTCACCCCTTCAAGCCGAGAATGGTCCCACTCCCATCCCTTGGGACGGTGCCAATCGTGTGACTATCCTGATCATGGGCTTGGATTACCGGGATTGGGAAGGTGAGGGTCCCTCGCGCACCGATACCATGATGCTGCTCACCATGGACCCTGTCTCCAGAACAGCAGGCATGCTCTCCATTCCACGTGATTTGTGGGTCAATATTCCTGGTTATGATTACGGTAAGATCAATACTGCCTATTACCTGGGAGAATTGTATAATCTTCCTGGTAGCGGGCCTGGTCTGGCTATTCAAACTGTGGAAGCACTCTTGGGTGTGGATATCAATTATTACGCCCAAATCGATTTCGCTGCATTTGAAAACTTCATAGACCAAATTGGTGGTATTGATGTTGACGTGCCTTATGATATCACCGTTGATCCGATCGGTCCTCACAATACGGTCACATTACCCTCAGGAATCCAGCACCTTAATGGACCAACTGCCCTGGCATATGCACGCAACCGGGATACATTTGGCGCTGATTTTGATCGCGCTGACCGGCAACAACAGGTGATCATGGGGATATTCGACCAGGTGACTTCTATAGGAACTCTGCCCAAGTTGATTGCTAATTCTCCAACCATTTATAACAATTTGCGTTATGGTATCCACACCAATTTAAACCTCAAGGAAACCATTTCGCTCGCCTGGACAGCTGCTCAGATCCCTCGTGAAAACATCAAACGCGGCCTGATTGGTCCAAATGAAACTTCACGCACATTTTCTGCAGACGGTATGGATATCCTTCTGCCCGATATGGAAGCAGTCCGAGCAGTCCGTGATGAGGTCTTTTCCACCACCTCGGGCGTTGCTCCCGTTGCCACAGTTTATATCAGCAATCCTGAAGAGTTACGCCAGGCAGAAAATGCCACCGTCTCAGTCCTTAATGCCACCACCACCCCAGGTCTGGCCTCCCAGACGACCGATTACTTGCAGAATCTCGGTATTAATGTGACAGTCATTGGAAATGCCGAAGAAAAATCCGAAACCACGGTGATTATTGATTACACCGGTAAACCTTACACGGTACAATATTTAGTAGACCTTTTGAATATTGAGCCCAATAGCATCTATAGCCGCTATGACCCAAATAGCCAGACGGACATAGCCATTTTGCTGGGAACAGATTGGGCCGAAAATAACTCCATGCCTTGAGATCCGAATTGATGAATCGTAAAAATCCTGCCCTGCTAAAAGTGGGCTTAATTTCCATGTTTGTTATCGTTGTCATGATCACCGCTTATTTTGCCTATACCAGATCATACGACTTCTTCTTATCATTCAACCTGGCCCAGATTCCTGGTCTGGCTATTCAAACAATCCCCACAGTTTCACCCAACCTGGATGGATCCCCAGCCCCCACACCTCTCCCAACCTTATCCTCCGGACCCGCTCCAGCTCCCTGGGATGGTGCCACCCGCGTGACCATTCTGGTGATGGGGCTGGATTATCGTGATTGGGAAGCTGCTGATGGACCTCCTCGCACCGATACCATGATTCTGCTCACTATCGATCCGTTAACCAAGACCGCTGGCATGTTGAATGTCCCCCGCGATTTATGGGTCAGTATCCCTGGTTTTGAATATGGCCGTATCAATACTGCCTACCCCCTCGGCATTAGCTTTGAAGTTCCCGGAGGTGGTCCTGCATTGGCAATGCAGACGGTTGAATCATTACTGGGTGTTCCCATCGATTACTATGCCATTATCGACTTTTATGCTTTCGAACAGTTCATCGATGAGCTGAATGGTATTAACATTGCCGTGCCATCCGAGATTACAGTTGATCCGATAGGCAAAGCGAATACCGTCGTCCTGAAACCTGGCAACTACCGCTTGGATGGACCCACTGCTCTAGCTTATGCTCGTGCCCGTCATACCGAGGGTGGTGATTTCGATCGCGCCCAGCGCCAACAACAAGTTATCCTAGCAATTCGCGATCGAATATTAGATCTTGGTCCTGCCCAGCTGGCAGCGCGTGCTCCTGCATTATATAATGAGCTATCTGCTGGAATTCACACTAATTTATCTCTGGATGATGCCTTGCGTCTTGGTTGGTTGGCCCTTGATATACCCATGTCAAGTGTCCAACGTGGCGCCATCGCTCCACCCGATGCTGTGACGATGGCTACGATTAACTCGTCGGAAGGCGCACAGGAAATCCTCATCCCCGTCCCCGACCAGATCCGCCTGATCCGCGATCAGGTCTTCGCCTCTTCCACCATGGCCAGTCCAGGTCTCACCTCTGGCGATGCCCGCCTCAACATGCAGGCTGAAGGCGCTTCGATCGTCGTTGCTAATGGCACCTATGAGGGAGGTCTGGCCTCAGACACGCAAACCTACTTACAATCTCAAGGTGCCAATGTGGTCGGTACTCAAAATAGTGATTACACAACTTATACCCGTATCATCGATTACACCGGTAAGCCTTATACTGACCGCTATCTGGTTGACCTGATGAATATTACTCCTTACAGTATATTCTTACAATATGACGCCAATAGTCAGGTAGATGTGCTTGTCATCCTGGGCGATGACTGGGCGGGTAACAACCCCATGCCGTAAATACGTGCCTCCTTATATGTCCTCAAACAGTAGTAATTTACCTAACTTGACCGAAAATAAATTGGTTTAAAGGCACTCTTCTTCTATTCATGCCAAATTTTTTTGGCTGGTTCTTTTCCCCTCCCAGAATTGCCGTTATCTGGGTATTGAGGCAGGCTGCGCAATTCCGGCGTTCCCTCCAACTGGAAGCAAATTATTAATTGTCGTTGCGGAATCCCTCCTTTTTCGGCGGGAAGGAGCGAAGCGGTTGGGAAGCCGTCTCTTTTGTCATTGCGAGTAAATCCACATCGCTCCGCTCATCTCTTTCTGGAAGAAACTGGACGATATGTCATTGCGAAGCCCGTTCTTTGGGCTGAAGCAATCTGCTCTCTTATCAGAGACTCCTTCATCGGATATAGAAAGCCTTTCTTTCAGTGACGATCTATAAGTTTCTTAAGAGGAGCGAAGCGACGAAGCAATCCGCTCTTTATGTATTCAATTTATGAACACCCCCATAGCCCTCTGTACATTTATCCCTGTATGAAAGAAACAAACCAGGTGTCCCCTTGATCCTACACGAACGATTCCTTAAGGGCGAATATTCACCGTAATTCAATTTACCACACATCATATACCTTTCATAATCTATAAAAATTTATCGGCAAACCCACCCTTCTTTATTCACCTCCTCATAATGTTTTCCCAAAGCCTGATTGACATATTGTGTTAATCGCGCCATTGCTC
>JBAQFX010000249.1:0-10628 GCA_049287485.1 Anaerolineales bacterium | reverse complement strand
CTATATTAGCTTTGTAGTCCATCCAACTCTCCCATATTATTTACCCAATAAATTAATCACTGCATCACGAAATACCTGAGTATGATAATCTACATCGGTTTCAGCTGTTTCAGGAGATATCAAAGCCATATTATGGAAGGGGGTCAATAATATGCCTCGATTCAATGAAAATAGATGCATATAGCGATCTAACTCACTATCTATCGCAGCAAATGCTTCAGCACCATTTTTAGGAGGCTTTTCTCTAAACCAATATTCACTTCGACAACCCAACCTCTTCACAATCCATGGTAAGCCCATTTGATAGATTACAGATTCTACTCCATTCGTAAACCTAATTGATAAATCGATTGCTTTTTGATAAGCTGATTCGGTTAAAACATGTTCAAGCGTTGCTCGCATAGCAGCAATAGAAAGCGCATTGCCTGCTAATGTACCACCAATTCCTCCAACATCTGAATCTTCAAGATCTAAATGACTATGAAATTTATCGGCTATTTCTTTTGAAAAACCATATATAGCTGCCGGTACACCACCGGCCAGAGGTTTCCCTAAGGTAAGCATATCTGGTTTTAATCCATACTCTCCGGTATAACCACATGGTCCAGTGCAAATTGTGTGCGTCTCATCAATGATAAGCAAAGTGCCTGTTTGCCGGGTAAGACTCCTAAGCTGCTCATGGTAGCCAGGCTCAGGGTGAATGATGCCAATATTGGTCATCACCGGCTCAGCCAAGACGCAGGCTACGTCACCCGGGTATAAGGCATCTGCTAATGCATCAAGGTCATTAAATTCGATTACCTTCGTGGTCTCAACAGGATTTATGGGAGGTCCGAGGTTACCCCTACGAGGTCCTGGGCCATCAGGATTTATGGTAATAAATGTCTCGTCGACGGTTCCGTGGTAACAATAATTGAATACAAGAATATATTTTCGCTGAGTTATCTCTCTTGCCATGCGGATGGCGAACCGATTTGCATCTGTTGCAGTAAGAGTAAATTGCCAATAGGGAAGACCAAAACGCCTCTGCAATTCTTCGCCCACCCAAATCACATCTTCTATGGGTAGCATATAGGTAATACCCCTATTTACCTGCTCAATGATCGCCTGTACAGTTTTATCTGGAGCATGCCCGGTCATTGCTCCAGTATCACCCAGACAAAAATCTATATATTCAGTTCCATCCACATCACGGAAATGAGCGCCTTTACCTTCCTTTACAAATATCGGAAAAGTGCCAGCCCAGCGAATCATCCATAGCATTGGAACTCCACCCTGCAAACATTGACGAGCGCGTTGGTATAGCTCATATGACTTGGGGTGTTTTTTATGGAAAAGTAATTCCTCTTCGAAAAGCAACTTTTCTAAGCGCTTACGATCTATAGTGACCATAATATCACCCAGTACTTGTATAGTTATTTTTTATTTAACAACAGAATTTAGCGAATCAATAAATATATCGATTGCCTCATCAATCTGTTTCTCAGTGACAATTAATGGCGGTATCCAGCGAATCACATTATCATAGGTTCCGCAGGTAAGCAGCAATAGTTTCCTTTCAAAACAAGCCTGTACCACAGCTTTGGTGGTAGCCTTATCTGGTTTTCTATCCGTGGATCTGAATTCAACTCCTATCATCAATCCTAGGCCGCGCACATCGCCTATTACTGGAAAATCCAACTGAATACGGCGCAGGTGACTCATTAACTGGGCACCACGTAATTGGGCATTCTCAGGCATTTTCTCTTCCCGCATTGCTTTAATTGTTGCGACTCCTGCAGCACATGCCACAGCATTCCCACCAAAAGTGCCCCCATGGGTCCCAGTTTGCCATTTTTTCATCAAATCAAATCTACTAAATACACCCGAAAGAGGTAATCCGGAGGCGATACCTTTCGCTACCGTCATAATATCGGGTGTAATATCGAAATGCTCTTGAGCAAACCATTTACCACTTCGACCAAAACCAGATTGGATTTCGTCAACAATCAAAAGAATGCCATATTTATCACATATCTGCCGTAACCTGGACATGAAACCATCAGCTGGAATAACATAACCTCCTTCACCAAGTATAGGTTCAATTAATATTCCTGCTGTTTCTTGAGGGGCTGTTTGAGAAAGGAACAAAAATTCCAACTCATCAAGACACCATTGGGTGGTCTGCTCATCATTCCAGCCATAACGATAACTATATGGATACGGTGCTACAAATACGCCAGCCATTAATGGCTGATAGCCGGCTCGATAAACAGTTTTTGAGGTAGTCAAAGACATGGTGCCAACGGTTCGCCCATGAAAGCTTCCCTGGAATACGATAATGTTGGGTCTACCTGTGGCATGTCTCGCCAGCTTGATGGCTCCTTCGACAGCTTCAGCTCCAGAATTTGTGAAAAAGAATCCATCTATGGCTGGGTTTACGATCGTCTTAAGCTCACTGACCAACTCCAACATGGGTTTATGAATTACGATATTCGCCTGTCCGTGAATCAACAGACCAGCCTGTTTTTGTATAGCTTCAACAACGCGAGGATGACAGTGACCGGTATTGGTCACACCTATTCCACAAGTAAAATCGAGATATTTATTTCCATTATCGTCGTAAAGATAGCTACCTTGTGCATGATCAACTTCGATAGAAAATATTCTCGACCAAACGGGTGATAAATTTAGTAAACTATCAGATTCGGCGGTCATAAATATATGCGTCCTTTCTACTTTACATCTCTTTTATGCCATAAGGGAAACCATACTCCGCCATTTTATTCATGAACGGCATTGGATCAAAAGCTTCAGGACCCAAAACCCCGACCCCTTTCCAGATACTATCATATAATAATTCCCAACCAATGACAGCATTGAAAGCTGTTTGGGCAACTACTGCCTGGCAACCCCATTTTTTCATGCATTCTTCATTATCAGCAACCTGATATAGGTAAACTTGCCGAGGTTTTCCATCCTTTATCCCCTTTACCCAGGTACCTGCGGATGTTTTTCCATGCATCTGTTCACCCATATGGGCGGGATCAGGTAGGCAGGCAGCAACAACATCCCGAGGAGCCACCATTATATCTTTCACTTTGATCGGTTCTTTATTGTCCAGGCCAATCATATGAAGGGTTTTTAATACAGAGATGAATTTATCCCCGAGACCATACTTGAATGTCACTCTTTTACATTTTACCCATCTAGGGATGAGTAAAACTTCTTCATGTTCAACATTAACCACTTCAATATTTCCAATTCCATCAGGAAAATTAAATACTTCAGGTTCGGAAAATGGTTGAGTAGTGAACCAACCTCTTTCTTTCTCATATATTACCGGTGGATTGAGACATTCTTCGATAGTTGTCCAAATTGAGAAATTGGGTGCAAATTCATAACCATCAACTTCAATATTCGCTCCATCACGAATACCTATCTCCTCAATTTCATCGAATAGATAATCCTGTGCATAACGAGCAAAAACATTGGCCATACCTGGTTCAACACCCAAACCCACTAGTGCCAGTAGTCCTTTTTGCTCCCATTGTTTAGAACGTTCGAATTGATAATCGCCTAATTTTATCCCACACTGGTTGAATGGATCGGTTGGATGAGGCGTAGATAACGTCATAGCCATATCCATGTAATTGCATCCATAAATGAATGCAGCTTCAAAAATGGGAACATTATAAACCGGGTCACAAGCATTCATGATCAGATCAACTTTATACTTATTTGCCAGCGAGATGATTTGATCTTGATATTTCGCGTCAACTTTTTCGATGGGAAACCTTTTTTCATCTCCTAATTTTGTTTGTACTTCTTTCGCCCGTGCAAGATTGTAATCAGCGAGGATAATTTGCTCTACCCATTGATGAGGTTTTGCAATAACAGACATCGCTTCCCCTACTCCACCTACCCCAACTAGTAAAATTCTCATATATATTCTCCTTAATTATTCGATTAAGATATTGAACAAAATCGGTCATAAAATTTTCCAGGCCGATCAATTACTTGATTTATGATATTCAGGATGGATGAGTATATTATTTTCTGACCCTGGAGTTTATGTTATATCCCAGGGTCAGTATGTATCACCTCTCGATATTATCTAGATTTGAAATCAGTCCATAAGCTATCATATAATGTAGTGGCGTCCCCAACGTCCACAATTGGCTTTGTATTTGCTAGAAACGAATCTGATGGGTTCGTTCCAGAAAAATTTTCATAACTATCGTAAAGTTGTGGATCCTCAGTCTTGAGAAGATCCAAGGCAGCCTTATTAGGATTTGAATAAGGAAATTCTTCGGTAATCAAAATGCTTTCATTAGCATCAAGAACCCAATCCATGAATAACATGGCAGAATCTATATGTGGTGCACCTTTTGGTATTGCCAGGTTATCAAACCAAATCGTACAGCCTTCTGCGGGGCAAATGTAAACAACATTAGGATCTTCTTGATAAGCAAGTGAAGCATTACCGTTATAAACCAAGCCAGCCCAGGCTTCTCCACTAATAATGGCTGTTTCAGGTGCATCGCTATCGAATTTCAGGATATTCGGTTTTAATTCAATTAGTTTTTGTTCAGCCTGATTCAATTCGACCGAATTCGTTGAATTACGGTCAAAGCCTAATACCTCCAATGCCATACCAATTACCTCACGCTCATCATCCAGAAATACCAGGCGACCATTATAAGCAGGATCCCATAGATCAGTCCAACGCGTTGGTTCAGAAGGAACAAGGGTTTTATCGTATACTAAAGCCGTGGTTCCCCACTGGTATGGAATGGAATATTTATTACCCGGATCATAATCGCGGTTAATGAAGCGTGGATCCAGGTTACCAAAATTCGCCAGCTTGCTAACGTCAATCGGTTCCAGCATGTCCTGTTTGATCATTATTGCAACCGTGTAATCACTGGGGATGATGACGTCATAACCCGAAGCCCCAGCCTGTAGCTTTGCCAGCATTTCCTCATTGGATGAATAGGTATCATAATTAACGGTGATACCATATTTTGATGAGAAATCATCCAGTAACTGCTGAGGGACATATTCAGACCAGGCGTATAGATTAAGTGTGGTTGACTTTTGTGCTCCAGCGCAGGCAGTTAAAACCATAGACAGTGCCAGCACCATTAAGCAAAATAAACAGATTCTCTTCATCTCTCTTTTTCTCCTTTTTATGTTTTATTTGGATTATGTTTTCCTTCTTTGTGCAATATGTCCAAATACTAATAAAATAAAAATAATTAAAACCCATATGGTCGATAATGCATTGATCTCCGGTGTAACCGCAGTTTTTACCATCGAAAACACCCTCAAGGGTAATGTTGTGGATCCTGGCCCAGCGGTAAAATAGGTAATCACATAATCATCTAGTGATAAGGTTAAGGCCAGCATGGCACCAGAAAGGACGCCGGGCATAATCGTGGGAAGAGTGACACGCCAGAAAGTAATAAGCTCGTTCGCCCCCAAATCCATAGCTGCTTCATCGATCGCCTTATCATATCCATGCAAGCGAGCCCTGACAACCAACGCAACAAAGGGGATATTGAATGCAATATGCGAAAGAGTAATAGTGGTTAATCCCAAAGTGAAATTAATCATCACGAAGAACACCAATAAGGATATTCCCATGACTACTTCAGGTATGACAATCGGAATGTACATCACTGTCTCAGAAGCATTGTAAAAGGGGAATCTATAGCGGTGCATAGCCAAAGCAGCCATGGTGCCAATAATTGTTGCTACCAATGTTGAGATAAACGCGATAAGCAGAGTATTCCTGGTAGCTAAAAAAATCTGCGCATCATTAAATAACACTTTGTACCAATTAAAGGTGAAACCTTCCCATCTTACATTTAACTTCTGTGTATTAAAGGAAAATATGATCAGAATTAATATTGGAGCATAGATAAATCCATATACAAATACCGAGTATATCCGCAGCCACAACGAGGGCTTTTTCTCACTCATATCAAAAGCTCCTCACCAAATCCAGCTTTGCGTGTGTAATACAGAGTCAGTGCCATAGTCATGATCATTAAAATCATTGAAGCCGCCGCCCCAAAAGGCCAATCGCGAGCGGTTAGAAATTGATTTCGAATGACATTACCGATAAGTATAGTTTTTGCACCACCAAGAATATCAGGGACTACAAACATGCCCATTGCTGGAATGAAAGTCAATATTGTTCCCGCAATCATTCCCGGCACACTTAGGGGAAGAGTTACTCTGATAAAGGCTTTCCATGGAGGTGCACCAAGATCAGCTGCAGCTTCTAATAAAGAATTTTCAATTTTCTCTAGAGATGTGTACAATGGAAGCACCATAAATGGTAAGAATTCATAAACCATCCCAATCAACACTGCAGTCGGTGTATATAAAAGATTTAATGGATTATTGGTGATGTGCAACCATTGGAGTATGCTATCCAATAAGCCACCAGAGCGTAATATGATCATCCAGGCGAATATACGAATGATAAAGTTAGTCCAGAATGGTAGCAGGATGAGAAAGAGCAAAAGTGATCTTTGTTTCGTTGGGGCACGAGCCAGAAAGTAAGCCAGGGGATACCCTACCAATAAGCAAATTACCGTAGTACCTAGACCAACTCCAAGTGAAAAAATCATTACTTTACCGTATAGCTCGTCAAAAAGGCGGGTGTAGTTGGTAAAGTTTAGTTTAAAGACTACCTGTCCATATGTCCCTCGAGAGAGAAAACTCAAACCTGCGACCAATATCAGTGGAAGCACAACCAAAAGAAAAAGATATAAATTCGCAGGGGATATCATGAAAAAACCTTGCGCTCGAGAGTTTTCCCTTAACATCCTCACAAGCGAGAATTTGCTTTTTGACTTATCACTGACTTGCTCTGTGATCATACAACGTCCTCCGGAAGCACCAGAGTGTTCTCATAGGGAACAATCACGCGAACAGCATCCCCGGTACAATAAAATGCCTCTGGGTCTAAAGTAGATATTGCATTTTGCTCCCATACTTTCATCTGGACGCCTGCTCCAAGTTCCAAGACCATGCGTGTATCAGAGCCAATATAAGCAGTAGCGATTACCCTGCCACGCAGTATATTCTCCTTTCCAATATTGATATTTGCTTCCATTCCATCATCGTCAACAAGGCGCACTTTTTCTGGTCGGATCGAAACCGCTACAGCCTGGCCAAGGCTGAGGTTGCCTATCCCAATACCAGTGATTTCTTGGTTGGGGGTGTTAACTTCTACTACCACCCTGTCTTTATCAATCGCCTTCACTTTCCCGGACAAGAAATTTGTTTCGCCGATAAAATCTGCTACGAATCTACAGTTTGGTCGTTCATATATTTCGACCGCGGAACCAATGTGTAAGGCTTTGCCCTTACTCATCACCGCGATCCGGTTGGACATAGTCAACGCCTCTTCCTGGTCGTGAGTAACATAAATGAATGTAATTCCCACCTGTTCCTGTAATGCTTTTAATTCCAATTGCATCTCTTTGCGTAACTTTAGATCCAATGCACCAAGGGGTTCATCAAGCAATAATACTTCTGGCCTTTTTACCAAGGCACGGGCCAAGGCTATGCGTTGTTGCTGGCCACCAGAAAGCTGTTTAGGTTTTCGCTTTCCCATACCCGGGAGCTTAACCATTTCTAGCGCTTCATTTACGCGACGGTCGATCTCGTTTTTAGGAACCTTTTCCATTTCGAGCCCGAAGGCTACGTTTTGAAAGACCGTCATGTGTTGAAATAATGCATAATTTTGGAAAACAGTATTGACCGGTCGCAGGTATGGTGGTTTTCTCCCCATGATTTCGCCATCGATATATACCTTACCGCTGGTTGGCACCTCAAATCCTGCCATTAATCGCAATGAAGTAGTTTTCCCACACCCCGATGGACCTAATAATGAGAAAAATTCACCATGATTAATATTTAATGATACATGGTCAACTGCATGAACTTGATTGCCCTCAGGGGTAGGAAACACTTTTACAATGTCGTGAAATTCTACTGCATAGTCACTTTTCATAGATTTTTACTTACTTCTTTAAGGGTATCATCAAGTCTATTCAAAACTTCATCTATCTGATCGTAGGTTATGACTAAAGGTGGTTCAATGCGAATAGTCTGAGCACTGGTCAACGTACCTGCAACTAGAACGCCACGTTTAAATAAACCAGCGGCTATCTTATAGCCAACCTCTGGATCATGGAAATGTTGACCAATTAATAACCCTTTTCCGGTAATGCCCTGATATATCTGTGGATAATTACTTGCAAGCGCTTTCAGCTTCGGGATGAGGTATTCGCCTTTAGCAGCAGCCTGTTCCCATAATTTTTCGCGTAAAGTTACATTGATGGCTGCAATTGCGGCACTACATGCCAATGCACCTCCACCGGTTGTGGTGGTGTGGATGAAAGGATTGGGAAACATCATACATTGCCAAATTTCTTCAGTGGAACAGAAAGCGCTTACTGGCATGACTCCACCACCCAGGGATTTAGCCAAGGCAATAATATCCGGTTTGACATCCCAATGATCTACTCCCCATAATTTTCCGGTGCGTCCGAAACCAGTTTGTACTTCATCTGCAATAAGTAAAACACCATATTGCTTGGTTAACTCTCTAATACGAGGCCAAAAATCATCTGGTGGGACAATTGCTCCAGCTTCACCCTGGATTGGTTCCATTAAAACAGCGGCGATTTCAATCCCCACTTTTTTGGATATATCCAATTGCTTTTCCACGGCATCAGCATCACCGAACGGGACATGGAAAACCGACCCACCATAAAGCATACCGACCGGTGTACGGTAATCTGATTTGCCCATCATGCTCAAGGAGCCCATGGTTTTGCCATGGAAGGCCTTAAGAGCGGCAATAAAGCCATTCTTATGGGTGTACATCTTCGCCACCTTTATGGCGCCCTCAACCGCTTCAGTACCGCTAGCTGCAAAGAAGCTGTATTTAATTTCTCCTGGTGCAATCATAGCCAGTAATCGTGCCAGTACGCCCCGCAATGGATCGATCAATTCCTGGCTAGGCATGGGAGAACGCGCTAATTGTGCTCTTACATTATCAATTACTTCAGGATGCCCCCAACCCAGATCCATCATGCCATATCCACCCAAACAGTCAATATATTCCCGTCCTAGTACATCCTTAAACACTGCACCAGATCCGGTCCATTCAACAGAAGCCCAATCACCAGCTTCTGTTACGGATTTACGATAATCCAGCCAGCCACGATTGAAATGTTCAGCAAAATTATATTTAGATTCTTCAATAATCGCTTTAGCTTCTTGTTCAGTAACACTCGTTTTATGAATAATATCTATCCATTTTTGAGCAAATTCCATAGCACCATCATATGATTTATCCATAGATTTTTCCTTCTCCTTTATTCCCAATCAGAGACTTCTTTGTACCAAATTTTGCTAGTACCAGCTTTGGCTCGACTTTTCCACTTACCAGATTTAGGAGCCATTTCTATTATCTTGATGATCGTCTCAGCGTTTTCTTTTATCAATAATCTATCCTGATCAGAGAGTACCGGCACTCCATAAATGGCTGCTTGCACTTTATTGAGATTCATTATTGAAGTGTAATAAAATCCCCAATCCTCTGACATTAATTTTGCCACATAGCTTACATTTAACTTATTATGATCATTTTCGCCAATCTGAGCAGCTAATAAAAGTAACATAGCATCTTTTAGATCTTTATCGTTTATTTTTACAATTTGAAGTTTTTGTAATAATAAATCAGTAAGTGAAACGCAATATGGGTGTATCTCAAGTCGGTTTCGATAATCAATAGGATGGTTATAATCCAATTTATCAAAGAACACATCAATCATTGGAATTCGGTCTCCAAAATAGATGTGTCTGGCGCCACCGCTTAACATGGCAGCACGTTTTTCTAATTCATAACCTTGTTTCTCAAAAAACGGGACGATTTTCCCGCGATTTTTTCCATAGGATGCATAATCAATGTCCGTAAAGACCCTCTCTCCCAATCGTTCCATCTTTCGGTATAAATTTATGTATTCAGGGAAGTAAAAATGTAAAGCGATCGGACCCATCACACGCAAGATCAAACCTAGTTTCTGCGCTTCATCGGTCAATCGATGGGCTTCATTCAGATATTCATCAGGTTTGGGATATTCTTCTAAAGGTATATCCTTTGGCAAACGAAACTTTCTCACCGGTAACATGCTTTTTTCTCCTATCCAGATGTGAAGACGTAATCTTTCACTTTTCCCTTTTCCAATACAATCATTGCACCCTTGAGAATTCCTTCAGAATATTCTGATCCGGGATTGATGATCAATGTACGTTTCACCTTTTGTGCCCCTCGGGACTCGTGTATATGTCCATGAAGACCGATCAATGGTTGATATTTTTCTATCATCTTTGCGACTGCACGGCTTCCAACATGTATCTTTCGATCGGCAGCCTGAATTAAATCTTTAGATAATTCAGGAGCCAGATCCAATGCAAAACCATAAGGTGGTGCATGAAAATTAAAAATAGCATTTGATTTATTACTTACCTTACTTATTAGCTCTTCGAGCATGGGTTCTAATTCTTCATCTGGTTTCTCGCGCGGTGTATTCCATGGGGTTGGATTTGCCCACGAG
>JBAQFX010000248.1:0-22349 GCA_049287485.1 Anaerolineales bacterium | reverse complement strand
TCTGTTGCTATCCATCCCCGCCTCGCTGGGGTTGATCCTGCTGCGTCAGCCTATTGTGGCTTTAATGTTGCAGTATGGCAAGTTCACCGCTGAATCCACCCAATTGATCTCCTGGGCACTGCTCTGGTATTCAGCTGGGCTGGTGGGGCACTGCGTGGTGGAGATTCTTGCCCGCGCCTTCTATGCCATGCAAGACACGAAGACCCCCGTGCTGGTAGGGGCATTGGCCATGGGATTGAACGTGGTGTTCAGCATACTCTTCTCTGCCTGGTTTGCCCGTATTGGTTGGTTACCTCTGGGTGGGCTGGCACTGGCGAACTCGCTGGCTACAGGATTAGAAGCGGGTAGTTTATGGGTATTAATGCGCCGCAGATTGGGCGGTTTGGAAGGGCAGCGGGTGCTTAAAGGAACCAGCCAGGCCGTTTTGGCAGCAGCAGCTATGGTTCTGGTGTTGTGGGGCTGGCTGGGGCTGACCCATGAACGCCAGGCATGGCTGGTGGGTGGGGGAGGTGTGCTGCTGGGGGGGTTCGTGTATGGGGTCATTGTCCTCAGCTTAAAAGTACCCGAAGTGCAGTCGCTACTCAATTTGATTCGGCGCAGGCTCAAGCCAGCCTAAAGTTGCCATGTTCCCAATGTTGTACCATGCTCATCACAGCCGCGATACGGAAGACATCCCATTCTGGCTGGCACTGGCAGCACAGGTGGGTGACCCTGTGCTCGAATTAGGTTGTGGCACCGGCAGGGTGCTTGTCCCGCTGGTACAGGCTGAGTACCATTGCGTTGGGTTGGACCATGACTTGAGCATGTTAAAATTCATACAGGCGAATATCGACCCGCAGTTACAACCTACCCCCAACCTGATTATGGCTGATATCAGCCGCTTCAACCTGGCGGTCCAATTCCCACTCATCATCTTGCCCTGCAATACCCTGTCCACGCTGGAGGAGGTGCAACGCAAGTCATGCCTGGGTTGCGTTCGCAGGCATCTAGCAACAGGTGGATTGTTTGCAGTCTCCTTGCCCAACCCGGAGTCCCTGGCAAGTTTGCCTGCCAGGTCAGCAATAGAACTTGAAGATGGCTTCATTCTTCCTCAAACTGGCAACCCAGTGCAAGTCAGCAGCACCTGGCGGCGTATGAAAAACACATTCTGCCTGACCTGGATTTATGACCACCTGCTCCCGGATGGGACGGTTGACCGGCTGAAAGTGGAGACCATCCACCAGCTGATCCCGGCCGTGGAATATCTCAATGATATCCAAGATGCAGGCATGCGAGTAACAAACGTTTTTGGCGATTTTGACCGCTCTGCCTATACCAGTGATTCTCCAGCCTTGATCATCCTGGCGATAGGATGATTACAGGTAACTACTCACCCAGCTCTTCTTGCATCGCCCGTTCATGTTTGGTCTTGAGACATTAGCGAGGGAGGGACCGGGGATGTGAGTAGATACTGTTAACAATCCCAAACAGCTTTCTTGCATAATTCTTATACAACGTTTGCATCCCTCTGATAGTGCTGTTGTATGATTCAACCATTGATAAAAAATAAACTGATAAGTATTAAGGAGATGAAATTATGACTTACTATGTTACCCCTTACCGTCGTATGGCTGCCATGCGCCATGCCATGAACCGCTGGTTTGAAGAAGCCGCCGCTGATGGCGAACCCGAACAACGAGAGATGCTCTTAGCCGTAGATCTTAAGGCAAGCGATGATGCCTATGACATTACCGCACTGGTGCCTGGATTGGATGCGGATGATTTGGATATCGAGGTGTTGAACAACACCGTCACTATTCGTGGCGAGTTTAAAAGTGGCGAGGAAGACCCCAAGCAATACATGGTATGTGAATTACCTAATGGTCGCTTTAGCCGGGTGATCACCCTGCCCACCGAGACTGATTCCAGCAAGGTGGATGCCTCGATCAAGAATGGTGTGCTTTCCCTGCATATCCCTAAGGCTGAGGCTGCTCGTCCCAAGGCCATAAAGGTCAAAAGCAACTAATTGCACCAATGAATGATTAGAGGATTTTCTCTACAAAGGGCGCAATGAAGCGCCCTTTATATCATAATAATTGTCCAATTAATTCATTCGTTCAAGTTGATGTTTTATAATTGACAAATTATCTACAGATTAAAGAAAACATTATTGCTAAAAATTTAGCTTGCCCGGTCAATCGGTTTAAAGGTTGAATTGTCGTTGTCATCAGCCTCATTTTTCCCCATTCAAAGACCTTCAATACGAATTAAATAATCCAGGCCACTATTGTCAAATGATAGCCTAAAAAATTCACGTTTCTAATCAGCTATTCCTGGTAGCCTTTTGCTGCCAGCGCAGCTCCGATGATACCCGCATCGTTGCCCATCAACGCCGGGATGACCTTGGTGCGTAGCTTTAGCAGCGGGATGAAATTTTCTTGTTTCTTTACCACCCCACCCCCCAATATCATCAGGTCCGGAGAAAACAGGTTTTCCAGCGTATTCAAATATTTATCCAGGCGTTTGGCCCATTTCTCCCATGAAAGTTCCTCTTTCTTACGCACCATGTCTAAAGTGATCGATTCAGCCTCACCCCACTCCACTTCGATGTGACCGAGCTCTGTGTTGGGTACTCATTTATTATATAGGAAAGCAGAATCCTGACCCGATTCAGCAATTGGATTTTTCCTTGTGTAATCAATCCAACATGAAAATTAACGTAGGTTGCAAGAGGGATAAGATCCGTCCACCAAGAAGAAAATGAATACACGAGTGATAATCAAAGTGAATCCAGCAATGGATTGGAGAGATGAGAGGAGATGTTGGAGCTTGCTTCGGGCGTAGAATGCCCTCGCTATGACAAAGGTGAGGGAGATTGCTTCGGGCAAAAAGCGCCCTCGCAATGACAAAAAGAGAGCAGATTGGTTTGGTCGCAAAGATCGCTCCCTGGCTATGACAGAGGTGAGGGAGATTGCTTCGGGCAAAAAGCGCCCTCGCAATGACAAGGGAATAGAAGGATTAAGCCCTTAGCTGGGCACCTAATTCCTGTTCCAGGCGATGGATAATACGCCCACGAACCTGAGCGACATCCTTATCAGTAAGGGTCTTATCCGTTGCTTGATAGGTAATCGAGTATGCCAAGCTCTTTTTGTTCTTCCCGATTTGCTCGCTACGATAGACATCGAAGAGGGTGATATCCGTAACCAAACGACCTCCTGCTTGCCTAATCACATCAGCCACTTGCTCAGCTGGAGTCACCTCATCAACAACGAGGGCAAGATCTTCCAGAACAGGCGGGAAGATTGATACAGGCTGAACTTCATAGCGATCGGGAATCAAACTGATCAGCAGATCCAGGTTCAGATCAGCTGCTAATATTGAATTTAAGGAAAAGTCATAATGTTCATGTACCAAGGGGTGTAACTCACCGAACACCCCGACCTGTGTATCTCCCACCAGCAGATGGGTACATTTACCCGGATGAAAGGTAGGGTGCTCTGCCGGCTCGACACTGAAATCGAGGTGTAAACCTACCATCAAACTGGCAATGATTCCCTTGAGATCATAGAAATCCACGAGGCCTGGATCCGTTTTTTGCCAGCCGGGAATGAGGCGTGGGCCGGTGAGAGCGATGGCTAAACGATGGTATTCATCCGGACGTTCACCCGACTCTGACGCCATGAAGATGGGACCAACTTCAAAGAGTGCCATGCGTGGGCGGATGTGCGCATTGCGCTCCATGGTTTCCAAAAGGCTGTTAAGGACACTATGGCGCATTACCACCCGGTCGGAGGCAATAGGATTGATAATGCGCAGATAAGGTTGGTCATCTGCAGGCGTATTGGGGGCCAGGCGCCGTGCTTCACGCTCAGGTGTGGTCTGGCGATGGCTGACAACTTCCTGCAACCCGAGCTCAACGAGTATGTTGATGATGCGTTCCTCACCTTCGATGGTTGGGTTGCTGCGTTGGGGTGGTAACTCTGATGCCAGGCGAGTTTCGGGGATGCGCTCATAACCGTAGACACGGGCGATCTCTTCCAATAGATCGGCTTTACCTACCAAGCCTTCACTGATATCCATGCGATGGTCAGGGGTCTGGGCACGTATCGTAACCTGAGATGGATCTGAAGTGATCAATTCACAATGGAAATCCAGACTCTGCAGGATCCTAATCATTTCATGGACGCTGAGCTTGATTCCCAACATACGCTCGACATCTTGCGGAGTGAGGTCAACCGTTGGATCAACCGGTCGAAGCTGGTAGTTGTCGACTAAACCCTGGCAAACTACTCCACCAGCCAATTGATGCATTAATGTTAAACCACGCAATACTCCACGCTCGGCCATGGCAGGATGCACACCGCGCGAAAACCTGAAGGCTGCCTCTGACTGAAGCTTTTGTGCTGCAGCTGTCTTGCGAATATTGATATTATTCCAAGCAGCACCTTCAAGCAGGATGTTGGAAGTGCTTTTCGTCCTTTGTGCTGGAGGGTTCAATGGCATTTCTTCTGTGCGAATTTCTGAATCCGCAGAGGCATCGTAGACTTCAGATTCAGCGCCACCCATGACTCCAGCGATGGAGAGAGAGCCGGCAGTGTCGCATACCAGCACGGTGAAGGGGTCTAGAGGGCGGTCGACGCCATCCAAGGTGGTGAGGCGTTCATCGGGAAGCGCGGTGCGAGTGATGATGGTGGGAGGATTGCCATCGGCGCGCTGCACGAGCACATCATAGTCAAAGGCATGCAGGGGCTCTCCAACCTCGAGCATGACATAATTGGTGGCGTCGACGATATTGTTGATGGGACGCATGCCTGCCAGTTTGAGGCGCAATTGCAGCCAATATGGGCTGGGCTGGATGGTGATATTTTGGATCAAACCGAGGACAAAGCGGGGATTCAGCTCAGGGTTGGTAATCTCAATAGCAGCTTTACCAACAATTGTGGGACCATCAGCCTGGACGGAATAGAAATCGGGCGGGAGGTGTAAGGGCACTCCAGTAAGAGCAGAAACCTCCCGTGCTACACCAAGGATACTGGCAGCTCGAGCAATATTGGGCAGAATCTTGATATCAAAGACCACATCACCCATATAATCGGCCAGTGGGACGCCTACAGGCGCATCATCATCGAGGATGATCACACCTTCGTGATCATCGGAGATGCCAAGCTCTTTTTCCGAACAAATCATCGAATAGGATTCAATCCCGCGAATTTTTGCCGGCTTGAGGAAAGTGAGAACCTGGCCCAGTTGGTGACCATCATAAATTTGTGCACCCTGCCGCGCATAAGCCACTTTGAGAGGCTTGGGAAGTGGTCCGAGGCCCTTATAGGGATATAAATTAGGAGCTCCGGTGAGCACAACATGCTCACGATCTCCGTCGAAGAGCTTGCACAGCACCAGACGATCAGCGTTGGGATGGGGCATGACCTCTGAGATAGAAGCGGTAACGATTTTATCGGGCTCCCAGTCGAGACCCGTATAATTGATGTCGATTTTTCCGGGTAAACCTGATTGATCCTCAGCCTTAACCTGAGGAAGGGGTAAACCAATGTAAATAATCTGCTCCACTTCTAATCCGGCCATGGTCAAACGACTGGCAAGGTGTGGAATAGGTACGGTGATATCAACGAAGTCTTTTAACCAGGATATGGGAAGTTTCATGATTTATCTCCTAGAACTGTTCCAAGAAGCGCAGGTCATTCGCCCAGAAGTAACGGACGTCATCAATGCGGTGTTTGAGCATCATAATCCGTTCGGTGCCCAACCCAGCGGCAAAACCGGTAAATTTTTCGGGATCATAACCGCCATTTTGCAGGACGACTGGATGGACCATACCGCAACCACCAATCTCCAACCAACCCGACCAAGCGCAGACCGCGCAGCCCTTGCCACCACAGATGAGACATTCAAAATCATATTCAGCACTGGGTTCGGTAAATGGGAAGTACGATGCCCGGAAACGGGTACGCATATTTTGGCCAAAGAGGCGACGGGCAAAGTCACTTAAAGTACCCTTCAAATCGCCAAGGGTAATGTTTTGCCCGACAGCAAGCACTTCCAGCTGATTGAACTGGGTCTCATGGCGAGCAGTAACCTGCTCATAACGATAGCACATCCCAGGCAGGATGGCGCGGATGGGTTGTGGGGCATATTGGCGCATGACATGGATCTGACCTGGTGAGGTGTGAGGGCGCAAGGATATATTGGGCATGTTGGTATAGAAGGTATCATACATGTCACGAGCAGGGTGATGGGGAGGCATGTTGAGCAAGCCAAAGTTATATTCATCGGTCTCTACTTCTGGAGAGCGATAGACTTGAAAGCCCATATCGGCAAATGCTCGAATAATAGAACGCATCGAGATGGTGGATGGATGAAGCCGGCCAATGGGTCGAATCCGCCCGGGAAGGGTGACATCCAGGCGTTCCGTCTGAAGGGAGCGCTGAAGGGCTGTTTGGCGTAAAGAATCAACGCGATTTGAATAGACAGTTTCCAAGGAGCGTTTAACCTCATTGGCGCGCCTACCGATGAGAGGACGTTCTTCCTTGGAGAGCTTGCCCAGCTGGTCGAAGACCTGCATCAGGGGAGCTGATCGACCAAGATGTGCTACCCGCCAGGTTTCCAGAGCTGCCTCATCCTGGATGGCTTCCAAGGCTTCAAGAGCGATCCGCTCGATTTGATCTAAATCTGATGGCATATTCACCTCCGAAAGAAACAATCATAACACTCAAATTAATCTCGATAAATAATCCTGAATGAATCAAAACTCCCGTCCCACCAAAGGACGGGAGGAGTTTCCCGCGGTACCACCCTTGTTGGTCGCATTAGCGACCCGCTTCATCCGACGGCTGGAAGGCGATCGGCTCCCTGAATAACGCCTGGGTTACGTTCCGAGCTAATAGTGATGCTCACATTCACCCGGACAGCTCCGGAGGGAACTTCGTTGGACATCTGCCAGGCTGGGTCTCAGTCTACGCCCGTTGCCTCCCTGTTGGTTTCAATCCAACTACTTTCCTCTTTCAAAGCCTTTTATTATTATGTGACTATTATCGGCAAATGTTATTTTCTGTCAAGACCAAATGTCTAAAAGGTTTATACAGGGGATAAAAGCCAGGTTAGATTTAATTATATAAGAGAGTGAGGATATTTCCACATAGCAGGAGAAGATTAATTTACGGGTATAATCAATCCAATGAGCGTACGCCAACTATTGGTATTCCTTCTCGGTATTTGCCTCTTCCCACTTTTTATAACAGCATGTAACAAGGGCAGTCAGACCGCCACCAGCACACCTGCGGTGGTGGAAAATACTGAAACTCCCTTGATTACCCCAGAACCATCCATCACACCTGTACCACCAACGTCTACACCTGTGCCACTGGCAGCTTTGGTCAATGGGGAGGGGATCACACTGATAGAGTATCAGGCAGAAATGTCACGATTGGAAGCGTCTTCCAGCATAACTGGCACGATTCTGGCATCCGACACAGAGACAATCGTAATCAATGAATTGATTGATCAAACCCTTTTAGCACAAGCAGCTGCTGAGAATGGCTATACTGTGGATGATGGTGAGCTTCAGGAAAGAATAAGTGCACTCGAAGACCAACTAGGTGGAGCACAAGCATTGGCAGATTGGCAAGATGCACATGGTTACTCAGAGGCAGATTTTAACCAGGCATTAAAGCGATCAGTTGAGGCGGCCTGGATGCGGGATAAAATCATAGCTGAGGTGCCAGAAACCGCAGAAGAAGTACATGTATTCCAGATATTGGTGCCGACTTCGGCAGAAGCAGAACAAGTTTATGCATCACTACAATCCGGGAAGGATTTTATGACCATAGCCAGTACATATGATCCGGTAACCAAGGGAGATTTAGGCTGGTTCCCACGCGGTTATCTGGATGAGCCGGCTATAGAAGATGCGGCATTTATATTGCAGCCCGACGAATACAGCGCAGTAATACATACGAATATCGGCTACCACATCTTGTATCTACTTGAGAGAGACCCTGACCATACCCTCCAACCGGATGCCAGGAGAACATTACAGGAAAATGCCATAAAGGAATGGCTGAGCGAGAATAAAAAGCAGAGTGAGATCCAGATACTGGTACCATAAGTCGATCTAAACTATGAGAGATTGATGGATTTTTTTGATTTTTCAGAAGTAAAAGAACCACCACGGGGAAAAAGGCGATCAGGTATGATCTGGAATATCCTGACCATTTTGGTATTGGTCATATTGGTATGCGTCGCGGTGATTTTCTTTTTAATCTATATCGACCCTTATACCAACCTCAATCCGTTTCCACCGCCAACCTTTAATCCAGCCCTGGCACCAGCGACTGCCACAGTCGCACCCCGATTTACCCTGGTGCCATCCTGGACACCTACCCAGGAAACCAACCAGGCGACAGACACACCTGGATCAACTCACACGCCATTGATCACAAGCAGCGTGCTAGAGAACCCAACCATGATGGCACCAACCGTTACCGAAAGTGCAGGGGATTTTGCTTTTATCGTGCAGCAAGGCAGCCCATCTGCCATCGCTGGATCACAGTTTCACCCGGATGTGGGATGCCAGTGGTCGGGGATTGGTGGTCAGGCCACGAGCCTGAACGGAGAGGCGGTAAGAGGATTGTTCGTGCAGTTGGGAGGCAGCTTACCCGGGATCGATCACATAGATAATATCACCATGACCGGGTTAGCCCCTCAATATGGAGCGGGGGGCTTTGAAATCACTCTGTCCAACGAATTGGTCGCAACCGATCATACATTGTGGATCCAATTATTAGACCAACAAAATCTACCGTTATCAGACAAGATTTATTTCAACACTTATGCGGATTGCGAGAAGAATTTAATTATTATCTATTTTGACCAGGTACGTTGAATTAAATTAGAATCTAAAGGTTCTGGGGCTATCAGCTATCATTGGTAGCCCTATTTTTCTCCCCAAAGTTCTTGCATATAAAGGGCATCGTCTTCCATGATTGGGCTTTCGCACAAAATCCGTCCATGACAATGGAAATCAGCAAGGGCTTTGAATAAGTCTGACAGATTCAGGTCAGACTCTGTAAGTTTTAAGTGCTCCATTTCGCCTTTAGCTCCATATTGGATACCAGAAAGATGAATATGCAATTGGGAGAGTGCTTTTTCACCCAAGGCGTTTCCATATAACTCGAGGATGTGAGCGAATTCATCATAGGTGTTGACCGAACCGTCACCAGGACGGGCATGCAAATGGGCAAAGTCGAGGCAAGGCGCAATGCCAGGTAATGCCTTTGACAAGGTGAGTGTATCTTCAAGGGAACCGAGCATGGCAGATTTTCCCATGGTTTCAGGGCGTAGGGTAACCTTGTTTCCGGCTGAGCTGAGCTCAGCATAGCATTGTTCTAGACGTCGGATGGCAATGGGCAACACTTCAGAGGGAGGCTGCTCGAAGTAGGAGCCCGGGTGAAAGATAATATCCGTTGCTCCGGCTAAATTCCCATAGAAAGCTGAATCCATCAGGCGTTGACGCGATTTTGCCCACTCTTCATCAGTAGCATTCAAGTTAATGTAGTAGGGGGCATGTACGCTGATCAACACATCTTGCTCATTGGCAGTGGATCGTATGGCGGCACAGGTCTCCTCGGTAACACGGACCGAGCGAACCCAGCCAAGTTCCAATGCGCTCAAACCAAGTTCCTTGATGCGCAGGATGGCACCCACGCTACCGCCAGGTTTTTTGGGCGTTGAAAGTGGTGAACCGACTGTTCCAAAGTGGAAAGATCGAGACATTATGACCTCCAATTAATCATAGAAGTTATAACATGCCATAATAATACCGTAATTCTCATCAGAAACTATTACCCAAGGAAGGTATAGATGACCTTGCTTTTTTAGAGATTGCTTCTGTCGGCTCGCTCCTTTCCACCCTAAAACAGGTGGATTCCGCAATGACAGTTTCTTATTAAGTAAAATGCATTTAATTTGAGGTATTGCTCACTGACAAAAATATCAAAACAGTGATTTTATCATGCCCCATAATGTTGGGCCGAGGACTAAAAGGCCGATAATGATACTCGTTATTGCGGCAATGAGCACAGCAGCTGCACCGACATCTTTTCCAACCCTGGCAAGCTCGTGATGCTGGTGATTTGAGGCTAAATCCACAACCGCCTCCAGGGCGGTATTAAGAAATTCTGCGATCCAAACCAGGGCGATTGCCAGGAGGATCAACGCCCAGCTGGAAGCAGAGATCCGCAAGAGGAAAGAGACCAAGATCACGGCGATGCTGACCACCATGTGAATCCAGGCATTCCGTTGTGTACGGATGACGAACCACCATCCCGTGATAGCATATCGAAATGCTTTGATTCGAGATTTTATAAACCCTTCGGATTGATTGGACATGGTTAAAGTATGTTTACCAAATGAAGACCGAGATTTGATAAGATATTATCTTGAGCAGATTGCATCTTCAATTTATCGGTTGTCTCAATATGGTCGTAACCCAAGAGATGCAAGGTGCCATGAACGACTAAAAGCTGCAACTCTTCCACAAGTGGGTGACCTTCAGTGGTAGCCTGTTCAAGGGCGCGTGGTAGTGAGATGATGATGTCACCGAGATATACAATGGATGTGTCGGGATCGACCTCCCCTGAAGGGAATGAAAGCACATCCGTTGGTGAATCCACCTGGCGATACTGTCTGTTTAGCCTGCGTAGAAGGGCATCGTTACCGATAACAATGGTCAAACCTTTTTGACTGGACATATTGCATGAATCCAGGGTAAGCTGGGCCGCGTGAATTAAAACAGAACGATCCATGGGGAGCTTGACGTTGCGTTTTATCTGGATGGTGATCATCATCCCCCGAAGCTATTATCTACTCCGTTTTTTCCTGAGCGGGTGAATGTTGAATTTCAGAGGTGACTGGTGGCGTGTCTGCATCAGGAATTCGATAAGGGACAGGCCTGGTCTTCACCTCACTCTCCGATTTTGGGTACTGGATGCGAGGATGATAGACCCCGCGCAAGGTTGAGGTGAATGAATCGATGATCTCCTGGAGGTTTTGGATTGTCAACTGGGTATCATCCAACTCGCCGAGTTCGAGCTTATCTTTGACCACACTTTTAATTAAATCTAATAATTCATTTTCATCTTTGGGCCGTTCGGCACGCATACGTGCTTCACTAGTATCGGCAAGCATCAGCAAAGCGATCTCGCGGCTGGAGGGACGAGGCCCCGGATAACGGAACTTCTCCATATCGACTGCATCCTTATTCATGCCAGCAGCCTCAAGAGCCCGGGTGTATTGGTAGCGAGTGATGGTGGTGCCGTGATGTTGGGCGATGAAGTCATATAATTGCCTTGGGAGGTGATATTTACGGGCTAACTCCAGGCCATCGCGAACATGACGGATGATGGTGGCGGCACTGATTTCAGGATCCAGGTCATTATGTGGGTTTATTTCACCGGGTGGTTGATTTTCGATAAAGAAATAGGGATTAACGATTTTTCCGATATCATGGTAGAGAGCTCCCACGCGTGCCAGCATCGCATCAGCCCCGATGGTTTCAGCAGCCTGTTCAACTAGATTAGCTAATTGCAGGCTATGTTGATAAGTGCCTGGAGCGTTGCGTAAAAGGAGCTGTTGAAGTGGGTGATCTGGCCGAGAGAGCTCGATCAGCTGTAAATGGGTCGTCATGCCTAAAAACTGGGCAAGAAAGTAATGGAAAAGTAACCCGATGCTGGCAGAGGCTACGCCGTTGATGATGGCAGCCAAAGCCAAGGTTGCCACACCGACCCAATCAGCCGTGGGTTGGATAATGCGGTATGCAACCGCAACCACTGCGCCCGAAATAGCGATGGCAGCTGCTGACCAAAAGAATGAGGTCAGCCTTTGGGCTTTGCGTAATACGAAGATACCAAACAAGCTGCTCAATAGATAATAGAGGGTGAGGATTTGGGCATCAGGCAGCCCGTATGGGACAAGGTATGCCAGGGGAACAACAGAAATGATGGCCAATTCAGAAGAAAACAAGGCTGTGATAATGAGAGCAAAACCCATCACTGGATAGGCATAAGGAATGACCGCATGACCCGGGATAAATAAACGACCTATAAACAAGAAAAGCAGGAAAAGGGTGACCAACACGGCCAGCTTTCTAACCCCCATCTTTCCAGCGAACAGGTTGGGATTACGACGATAGGAAAAAAGAAAAATAGCCGTGGTGAGTAAGGCTAAACCTAGAGAGCTGACGATATCCTGCCAATGATTTTTAGGCTGGGCAAGGCCAAATTGCTGGAGAGCTTCATAATCCGTCACGGTGATTACTTTTCCACCCTGAATGATGGTTTCATTAGCCATAAAGGTGCGGGTAACAGGTGTGACATTATCGCGGGCTTTTTGTCTGGCGGCATTGGTCAATTGCTCATCATAAAGGCTGTTGGGGACGACGAATGCCTGAACCAGGGTGGTGATAATGGCTGATTGGTCCTCGGGAAAGGATAAGCTCACCAAAGTGGGAACTTTTAGAGTTATGGAGGCCAACTGGCTCTCACGGATTGGCTCACGCATGACCTCATCCAGCACGGTCGTGGCTTCTTCGGACACAGCTGACCAACGTGAAGCGCTCAGCGAAAGGATGGCAATGCTGGTATTGCGATCCAGCTTGATATCTTCCAGGGCAGCAAGGTCATTTATCTTCTGTTCCTGGGTGGCATAACTGTCGAGGCGCACATTATTGATAAAGATAAGGGTGTTGCGCAAACGTTCCAATTGCTGTCGGGCAATATTGGTATCGGCGGGTGAATATACGATTGGAACCTCAGCGGCGGCTGCATCTTGCTGGCGGTCAGTCAGGATTTGACTTTGATAGGTGAGCGCGATTGGAGCTCGGATGTCATAAGGAGCAACATCGCCGACATTAAGAGGAGACTCGGTTAAATCCTGGAGAATGGGAAGCAATAAGGCCAGGATGATCATCCCACATAAAAGTAGGAAAATCAAGCCCAGGAAAAAATCACGCAAGGTTATTTTAATAGCGGACACGATTACTGTAACAACTTTCGAACCACCTGGCTGGCTTGATCACCGGTTGCTCGACCCTGTAATTTGGGCACGAGGATTTTCATTACCTGACCCATCTCTCGAAGGGAAGTGGCACCAACTTCAGATATGGCTGCTTTTGCCATTGCCTCCAGTTCTTGCGGAGACAAGGCAGGTGGCAGGTAGGCCTGTAAAATCTTAATCTCCTGTTCTGCCTGGTAGATCAGCTCCGGTCGATTGGCTCGTTCTGCATCCGAGATGGATTCATGGCGGGTTTTGATCTCTTTCTGGATGACTGCCAGATAGGCTGCCTCATCCATGTGAGAGCCTTTTTCAACTTCTGCCAGTTTAATCGCAGACAATGCCATACGAAGGGTGCTTTTACGGATCTCTTCTCCATGACGCATGGCATCTTTCAGATCAGATTGTAGGGTAGTTTTCAGGTCCATTTATGCTTGCTTCTTTCTTTATGGTAGATAAATGGTTAAATAAAATATATTGTATCTTAATTAAAGGCACGCTGGAGTTATGGTGGAGGAATTATTCCTAGCAAACCATTGGATTCCACGGCAGTTACTCGGACGTTCATGATTTGATTGCGACAGGGTGAAGGGAACGGGGCACGAACACGCAAGTAATTATCGGATAAGCCACTCAGCTCCCACAGGTGATCGTCGGTGGGAGAAGCTTTTTCCCAGAGCACAGATAATTGCTGATTAAGGTACTGATGACGGTAGGATTCCGAGCTTTCTTCCAGTATCTGATGCATGATTGCATTCCTGTGTTTGCTAATCAGTGGATTGATTTGGTCGGGGAGACTGAAGGCAGCGGTACCAGGACGGGGAGAGAACGTGAAGACATGGCCACTGGAAAATTTCATGTCAGTAACAAAGGCTGCGCTTTCAGAGAATTCCTCTTCTGTTTCACCAGGGAAACCGGTGATGATATCGGTGGTGATGGACACAGCTGGTATGGCGGTGCGGGCTTGATTGATTAAATTGGCATAAACCTCAGGAGTGATTTTTCGACCCATACGATGAAGCGTGGCAGCACAACCAGATTGCAACGGCAGGTGTAAGTGACGGACAAGCCTCGGATTTTGCCATAACTCGAAGAAGTCGGGAGCGATGTCCCAGGGTTCTATGGAGGAAAGATGAAGGCGAGGCGTATGGGTTGAATCCAGTATAACTTTTACCAGGTTATGCAAGCGTGAGGGTGGAGAAAAATCGTAGCCCCATGATCCAAGATGGACTCCGGTGAGCACGATTTCCTGTGAGCCGCCCTGTAAGGCAGAGTCGATGTCCTTGAGGATAGCTTCAATTGTTCGACTCCTGCCTGCGCCACGGGCAAGGCGGGTGATGCAATAGGTGCAATGATTATCACAGCCATCTTGAACCTTGATAAAAGCCCGCGTACGAAGGCGGGAACCTGGGATGGGCTCTCGGTGGATGGTGGTATGTTCAAACGTAGCAGGCGGGATATTTAAAACCATGGATACCAGGTTGTCTTTATCGATATTGCTTATCACTTGTTCAACGGCTGAAAGCTGAGAAACAGCTAGAGGATCTAGGGTGGCATAGCATCCGGTGGCGATGATATGCCTGGCTCCTGACCTGGCAGCCTGACGAATTTTTTGACGTGAGTCAGCGGCGGCGGCTGCGGTCACCGAGCAGGTATTGATTACGACCAGGTCTGCCGAGCTAGCATTTGAAGTTAACGAATGGCCAGCGAGACGGAATTGACGAGCATAAGCTTCTATTTCGCTCTGGTTCAGACGGCAACCGACCATATCCAGAAAAACTTTCATATTAATTAAACGGACTCACATCCTGGTACCACATCAACTGAATGGACAAGATTTATATGCAATGGGTCAATGAGCATACTTTTCGCCGTGGCCAGGTAAAGACAAAAAATCGGATATAAGCTTACAGTGGGCATCAATTCGTATTTCTAGGAAGTTGCTTCCCAATCGCTACACTCCTGGCTGGGTCGGACTAAAAATCAGAGCTCATTGCGAAGACAATATATTGTTGAAGCTTCGGATGGCGCATTAGCTTGGTCTGCTTAGTGACGCTCTATTTCATTAAGAAAGATCGGCGGTGAGTACGGCCCTATCATTCGCAAAGACATGTGTCTCATCCCATTGTCCGAGCTTTCTTTTGAAGGTCAGATCGTGATAAATAAGTTTCCAGTTCTAACTCGTAAGTAAACCTGTTTATGGTTTATAGACGAAGAAATTATCAAACAGGATATCCGCGCCAGCAGTAGTAAAAGTACCTGCAATTAAACCAACATTTCCAGTGGTGTAATCGGTATCGGTTTGCTGGTCAACCTGAGTGCCGTTGACATACAGGGTGAGAGTGGAGCCAACACAATCGAAACGGATATGGTTGGTGGAAGCGCCCTGGGTGATGAGGTCACTCTGAAGCATACTATCATGACCGATCGGTGTTCCGGTACCACTGGTCATCTTCATTATTGCATAATAGCCATCACTGCTGATCACCCCATAATAAAACTGATCCACGTCGGTATAACGACAAATAATACCAAAGTCATTATCATCCGGCCCACCATTCTTGGTAGCATCCACTTCGATACGAACATCGGTAAAGCTCTCATTGCCGGGATTTGCCCAGGTGTCGCTGTTGGTATCATTAATGACAATACGATAGGCGTTGTTGTAGTAATCGGTAGTGTGGGAACCATCGGAAACTTGATCCCATTTTTTATCCGTGTTAGAAAAATCATCCGAGAAGAGGATATCGCTTGTGGGAGTACTAGAGGTGCCAAAGCATGCCAGGCTAGCCAAGGCTAAGATAACGACAATTAGGAATAATCGAATAGATTTCATATGCAATGCTCCTAGTGGATATTGTGTAGATTGGATTGTACCATCAACCGAGTATGGGATCCGTAATTACACTTACCCGTACCCTAAGCTCTCACTCGCGTGTAGGTGAGGGGAATTTTATTAAAAAAAGAATAGGCAGCTAAAGGGAAAACCATGAGGCGCTACAGGGATGCTCCAAAAGTGAACCCCTAATGTTTCATACGAATCTTATGGTGGAAAGTAATAATCCAGGAATCTTGAGGCCTGAGCGGAGACCCATGAAGTCGGATCCACTGACTCGGCGAAGCCAAGCCATTGCTGAGCAAGGGTTGATTTCCCCTGGTAAAGGTAAGCCAAGCCTAGATGCAAGCAGGCAGGTGAGAATTCGGGGTCAGACTGTAAGGCTTCCAGTGAATAACGTTCAGCGGAGTGATAATCGAGCAGCATCAACATTACCTGTGCCATCACATCGAGTGAAGCAGCATCATGTGGATCAAGCATGATAGCCTGGCGGGCGGCGGGGAGAGCCAATTCATGGATTTGGATCTGGTTCTGAATGGCAAATTCTGCCAGCTGACGGTAAAACAAAGGATCACCAGGTTTGAGCTGGATGGCAGCTTGATAGGCGGATTGAGCAGCCGGAATGTCACCTGCTTTTGACAGGATATTACCGAGCTCGGAATATAAAAAGGGATCTTCAGGGCTGAGGGCAATGGCGTTTTGCAGATATTGCTGTGCCTGTGAATAATCAGCCTGCCTCTCCCAATAGAGACCCATAAGGGTATGGGCGAGAATGGAATTGGGATCCAATTGGAGGGCAAGCTGCAAATCTGACAACCCATCATCAGTAACGGCCCCAATTTCTTGAAGCGCGATTTGCTGGCGAGCTTCTGCAAGGAATGCCCAGGCGTCGGCATAGCCAGGGCGGAGTAAAACGGCATGCTGAAAGGCAGCCAAAGCCAATTCCCAATCGCCCCAATTAGCAAGCTGACGACCTACGAGTAATAATGTATAGGCCGGCTCATCAAAGAGATTGGCCGTCCGGATTTTTTCGTATAGAACTTTTGCTTTTTGTGCATGCGAAGTATCAATTTGCTCAGCCTGGGCTAAGAATGGTAAAGCTTTTACCGGGTTGGTGATTGAATAAAGCAGACCAATCTGGTAATACAAATTGATATCTGATGGGTTGAGTGATAGCAGGTTCTGCATCATGCTGGCTGCAGAAGCATAATCCTGTTGCTGGGTGTAATAGTCAACCAAGCGTTGGTAGGCGGGAATAGAATCGACTAACTCGGTGACGTGATTCCAGATAACTTGAGCCATAAAGGGGTCACCACTCTGATTGTAAGCGTCGCCTAATATGATCAGGTCGTCTGTGGTCAGGCGCGAAATAGTACCCGGACGTTCGAGATACTGAATGGCTGATTTGGGGTCGTTTGCCTGCAAAGCATATTGTGCGGCTTTTTTATTCAGGTCCACCCGCCAGGGGTAATAGCTGGCTGCTGCTGCTAGGTTTATGGCAGCATTCTGAAAGTCTCCAATTTCAATGGATTGGTTTGCATTTTGCAGGAGAGAACTGACAGCATGAGGAGCGGGACTCAATCCTAAAAGGGCGATAAAAAAACTCACCAACAGGATACGCAGGTATAAATGCAAAGGAATTTCCGTCTTCACCGTGTTTGATTATATAGCAAAAGGGTGCTGAAATACATTACTTTTTACCCGATCAGATTCGTAATTTCACGTACTGCCACACCCCATTGGCTTTACAGCTATCGGGAGAGGGGAAACCTGTCGTTAAATAGGCGTATGCAGGGTGCATAGTCCTTGCGTAGGCCTATTTTTCGACTACTTCCTTCCTGATCACCGCAAGGCAGAACAGATATTGGGTTATAGCCTGGTAATTACTTTGTTTACGTGGATATTGAGGTGTGAATCGATTACGAGGGGTATATTCGCATTCGACCAAGCATGATATATAATGTGGTTACCCTACTCATTCTGGAGGTAATTTATGGATTTCGCACTGACGGGTGAACATCGAATGGTTCAACAGATGGTCCGTGATTTTGCACAAAAGGAAGTTGCACCGATTATCAAGGATTCCGATCGTGCTCAAGAAATGGCGCCGTTTATCCTGCCGCGGATGGGGCAATTGGGCATCATGGGCATCTGCCTGCCTGTGCGATACGGTGGACAAGGGATGGATTACATCTCACTTGGATTAGCGTGTGAGGAACTGGAAGCGGTAGATAGCACATTGCGGGTGGTGCTATCGGTGCATATTGGCCTCAACAGCATGGGGCTGTTTCAATGGGGCACGGAAGAACAGAAACAACGATTCTTGGTTCCGCAAGCTAAAGGCGAAAAAGTCGCCTGTTTTGGATTATCCGAGCCCGGAGCTGGTTCTGATGTTGCAGCGCTTACCAGCACTGCCCGGAAAGAGGGCGATGAATATATATTGAATGGTGAGAAAATGTGGATCTCACTGGCAACTAAAGCTCATCACTGCTTTTGGGTGGGACGGACCAATCCCAATGCGAGTGACCCACACGAAGGATTGTCCGCATTCCTGGTTGAATTGGACCGACCGGGAGTGACCACGGGCGACCTGCATGGAAAATTAGGCGTGCGAGCAGGATCGACAGGCTGGATCAACTTCCAGGATGTACGCGTGCCGGATGACCAGCGAATCGGCGAGGAAGGTGAAGGATTCAAGATCGCCATGTCTTCCCTGGATAATGGGCGATATACCGTAGCTTCAGGAGCAACTGGATTAATCCGGGCGAGCCTGGAAGCTAGCATAAAATATGCCAAAGAACGTCGAACTTTCGGAAAGGAAATTGCTAAACATCAGATCATCCAACAAAAAATCGCAAGGATGGTGCAGTCTTATGAAATGGCGCGCCTATTATATTTGCGAGCAGGCTGGATGAAGAATCAAGGCATACGTAACACACGGGAAACCTCCCTGGCGAAATGGTTCGCTACCGATGAATCATTCAATGCGGCTTCAGAAGCGATACAGATTCATGGAGCTTACGGGTATAGTGATGAATATGATGTGGAACGTTACCTGCGGAATTCACGTGGGGCAATCATTTATGAGGGTACGAGTGAAATCCACCAGCTCATTCAGGCAGGCTACGCACTGGGTTTACGCGAGGATGTTCCATTAAGATGCGAATTACCCGCCTATAACGCGGAGGATTGGCAGTAAAGTAAACGCTGCAACCAAAAACAAAGGCGAAGCGCGTGTCAGATAACTGCTGCAGGATGCACGGTGCTACTTCGCCGGAATTGCTGGCGATTTGTTAACTGAATAATGCTTTTTTAGGCAGCGTCTGTTTCGAGCGATTAATAGTATAATCATTTTTATCACCCAGATCGATTTTGACTGGGATGAACGAAAATCTTATAAAAAATATAAAGTTTGGCCCCTACCATGATAATGAAAGGAGGGTACCATGCCAGTTATTCAAACTACACCCCCAATTTTTTCAGAAGAACGGAAGAAAGTAACTATAACCCTCATCCAGGCGATGAAGAGGCGCCACGAACCGATCAGCATGCTGACGGCGTATGATTATCCTACTGCCCTGATCATGGACCAGGCAGGTATGGATATCATCCTGGTGGGTGATTCGCTCGGAATGGTGGTGCTGGGATACGAGAGCACATTACCCGTGACGATGGATGAAATGATCCATCACTGTAAAGCAGTCAGCCGAGGTGCGAAATACGCCTTGCTGGTGGGTGATATGCCGTTTTTATCCTACCAGGTTTCCACGAGTGAGGCAGTGAAAAATGCAGGGAGATTCTTGCAAGAGGCTGGGATGAACGCGGTTAAATTAGAAGGCGGAATCGAAAGAGCAGATACCGTCCGGGCAATTGTGAATGCAGGCATCCCAGTGATGGGTCACCTGGGATTAACCCCGCAGAGTGTGCATAAGCTGGGAGGTTTTAAACCGCAAGGACGTGATGCAGAAGCAGCTTATAAACTGGTGGAAGATGCTCAGCTGCTACAAGAGGCAGGCTGTTTCAGCCTGGTGCTTGAATCCATTCCAGGACGGCTGGCTGAATTTATTTCACAGCGCCTGGATATCCCAACGATTGGAATTGGTGCAGGAGTGGCGTGCGATGGTCAGGTATTGGTGACTCATGACTTACTCGGATTGTTCGAACGATTTACTCCAAAGTTTGTTAAACAATACGCGAAATTATCTGGAGAGATGAAGGATGCATTTCGAGAGTACATTGCGGACGTGAAGGATAAGGCGTTCCCAGGACCTGAACACACGGTGGAAATGAATGAGGATGAATGGGATTGCCTATTTGACAAACTCCGACAGGCCAACGCTGCCTTTATGATGCATAAAGAATCAGTGAGGTAATCGATGAAGATCCTGGTGGTGGGGACGGGAGCGCTGGCGTGTTTGTTCGCGGCACGGTTAGCCGATGCAGGTGTTGAGGTATGTATGTTGGGAAGCTGGTCGGAAGGATTATCAGCCTTGCGCCAGAATGGTGTACGCCTGTATGATTTAAATCGGAATACCCACCAGTACCCGGTTGAAGTCATTGATAACCCAGGAGGATATGATTTCAAAGAAGCGCTGGTGTTGGTAAAATCCTGGCAAACAGGAAGAGCAGCGAAGCAACTGAAAGCGTGCCTCAACCAAAATGGTATCGCATTAACCCTGCAAAACGGTCTTGGAAATTATGAAACTTTGAAGGAAGCTCTCGGCGAAGAAAGGGTAGCTTTGGGAGTAACCACTTTAGGAGCCAAGATGCTTGAGCCAGGGTATGTGGAACACAGTGGGAAAGGGAAAGTGATGGTCAGCAACCATCCCAGGCTAGGAAAATTGGTGGAAAGGTTAGATCTGGCAGGATTCGGGGTAGAGACGATCGCAGATCCAGAGTCTGTGCTGTGGGGAAAATTAGTGATCAACGCGGCGATTAACCCATTAACTGCCCTGCTACGGGTACCCAATGGTGAATTGCTCACACGACCTACCGCACGGGAGCTGATGGCAGAAACAGTACTTGAAGTAGTGAAGATTGCTGCCCAGCGGGGCGTCAGGCTGCCCTATACCAATCCAGTGGAAGCGGTAGAGAAAGTTGCCCGAAGTACTGCTGCGAATACCTCGTCTATGCTCCAAGATGTGTTACGGGGCACACCAACAGAAATTGAGGCGATCAATGGAGCGATTATCCGATTAGGTGAAATTTCAGGAATTGCGACACCGGTCAATCGGATGTTGTGGCGATTGGTGAGAAGCATAGATGATCATTAAGGGATGATTGAGAATGAAAGTTGTTGAGTCTTTAGGTGATTTGCGGATGGCGAGAAGTGGCTTGGTACAGCCAGTAGGCCTGGTGCCTACGATGGGATTCCTTCATGAGGGACACCTGTCACTGGTGCGAAAAGCTGGCGAGGAGTGCAGCAGCGTAGTGGTCAGCATTTACGTCAATCCAACCCAATTTGGGCCAACAGAAGATTTGGTGAAATACCCACGCGATGTGGAACACGATCTGAATCTGCTCGAATCCGCAGGAGCTGACCTGGTTTGGACCCCCAGTGATGTTACCATGTATCCAAGTGGATACCAGACCTGGGTAGAAGTAGAGGAGGTTACCAAACTGTTGGAAGGGGCGATACGAGCAGGGCATTTTCGAGGCGTGGCGACAGTGGTGAGTAAATTGTATAATGCGGTACAACCGCAAAAAGCATATTTCGGCCAAAAAGATGCACAACAGGCGGCTGTCATCCGGCGAATGACGAATGATCTAGATTTTCCGATTGAAATTATAATCTGCCCTACTGTGCGAGAACCAGATGGATTAGCAATGTCCAGCCGGAACGTGTATCTAGACCGAGAAGAGCGAAAAGCAGCTGTTGTACTATCCAAAGGATTATTTAATGCCCAGACAGCATTCAAGAATGGTGAGGACGAGGCAGCACAATTACGCCAGGTGGTGCGGGAGACATTAGCGACCGAACCGAGGGTGCACGTGCAGTATGTTTCATGTGCTGATCCGGATTCATTACAGGAGCTGGAGGGTAAAGTAGAACGAGCATTATTATCACTGGCGGCCACTATCGGAAAGACTCGACTGATTGATAATGTCCTGATTGAATCAGCTCGAGAAAACCATATGGAAGTATAAATTCATCAGCAGAAAAGAGGCTCTCATGCTGTTAACTATTGATATCGGGAATACAAATATTACCCTGGGTTTATATAATGGGAAAGAACTAGGCCCACGATGGCGCCTGGCAACGGCTTACGACCATATGCCAGACGAGTATGGGCTCCAGCTGTTGGGATTATTGGAACACGCTGGTTATGCGCCGATTGACGTTGAGGCGATTTGTTTGGCCTCGGTCGTTCCACCCATCACCGGAAGGATCATCGAAGCCTGTAAGAGATACCTAAACAAAGAACCATTGGTGGTTGATGCAGGAGTTAAGACGGGCGTGCGTGTGCGG
>JBAQFX010000247.1:0-19434 GCA_049287485.1 Anaerolineales bacterium | reverse complement strand
GCGTAAAGCATCTATCAATACAATCACAAATGAACGTGTATTCGGTTGACCTAATGCCGTACCTGGCATGGGCGGTGAATTGTGTAATGGTGATCGGTATGCATAAACCGAATCGATCAATGCTGTTGCCCAAATGTACGAGATCCCCATCACCAGGATGCTTATAAATATACCAATAAATATCGGAACACTTTTTTTCATTATACCGTCCCGGCTATTCCATATGATGGCTCAGACATTTCTATCTTGAAGTACGGATTTTCTTCCGCAATGCATCAATCGGTTCACGTTTTCCAGTTTCCTCATCAATATAATACCATGCCATCCAACCATTACAGGGGGCTTTCATAATCTCACGCCCAACCATGTGAATTGAGCCAGAAATCTCACCCGACTGTATGTGACCATTTGGTAATATTGTCGCTCGGTGATCACCATCCCTGCCAAAATATAGTAGCTGACCTGGTTTAAGATAACCTTCCTGTAATAATCTAATAAATGGTATCCGCTTCTCCCGTTTATCGACTTGCTCTATAAGGTCTTGTCCTGATTTATTGAAACATGGTATTGAGTCTATCCGTTTTTGTGCGAGGATGACATATTCTGGTTCAGCCTCAATGCCAATCCAGTGACGACCCAACTTTTTCGCTACAGCACCTGTGGTCCCGCTTCCAAAAAACGGATCGAGGACGATATCGCCTGGACAGCTACTTGAGAGGATTACCCGCTCGAGTAAAGCCTCTGGTTTCTGGGTCGGATGAGCCTTCTCACCATTGATTTTCAATCTCTCCTTCCCCGTACACAAGGATAATCGCCAGTCACTTCGCATCTTTAGACTCCTTGTGACATTTGGATCCGTGTTAATATTTTTCATGGTGTTGTAATTAAAGGTGTATTTATTTCCTTTTTTTTCTGAGCCCATATCAGCGTTTCATGCGCATTGGTAAATCGAACACCATGAAAATTGGGCATTGGATTATTTTTTACCCAAATGATGTCGTTTAATATCCAGTAGCCCAAATCTTGCATGATTCTCCCTACCCTGAATATATTGTGATACGAACCAATGACCCATATTGTGCCAGTATCTTTCAACACTCGCCGACAACTACAAAGCCATTGCTCTGTGAATTGATCGTATGCATCAAAACTGGAAAATTGATCCCAAGACTCTTCCACCCCGTTGACCTGGGTTGCATTGGGTCGCCAAAGTTTTTTTCCAGTTGTAAATTGTAGGGTGGGTCAGCGAAAATCAGGTCAATTGACTTCTCAGGGAGGGTATTAAGAACATTAAGACAATCACCTGTGATAATTTGATTGGTTGGCACCTGATTGGAAGACATTATCATACCCTAATATGAATCGGCGATCACATCAGTGTAAAAATCTTCCCGCATAAATTCTGAGTTTTTCAAGGTCGGATTCATTATCTATTGATTCAGGCGTTGCAAACACCGCAAGGCTAATACTCCTGCCATTTCCTGCCGATATTCTGCGCTTGTCCATTCATCACCCGCCAGACTATACGCATTCCTGCTGGTCGCTTCAATCCCACCCGCTTCAGGACCATCCATCCCGAGAATGGGTGCCTGACCCCATCCCCCCAGTGCCAGCCTCGTCCTGCCAGATGCCCATTGCGTGACTACCGCACACACAATGGGTTGGTCAGCAGGGGTGCGGGCGATCATTTCGTATGCAACCTTAATCTGGATTGGTATAATTATTTTAGTGATGATTGCATTGGGTTTTTCTATTGCTCGTAATGGGAGCCAGTTACCCAATTTGGTTTGTTCTTTGGTTTTATCTAAGTTAAGCATCTCGAGACCCGCATCCATTGCCAACATGACCGTGGTAAAAGGTGATCTACCGTCAGCAGTGACAAGCGTCCCAGCAACGGTAGCCATCTGACGTAAGTTGTAAGTAGCTTCCTGTTTGATAGCCGTGTGCAGATCCTCTGGTAAACCTTTAAAATCTATTAATTGCTGTAACGTAGTTGTAGCTCCCAGGTGAATTTGATTGCCAATCTGTGCTATGGTACCAAGCCCTAGTGCTTGCAAATCGACCACCGCATATTGTCCATCCAAATCTCGATTCAATACAGTCCCTCCACCAAGGGGGTATGAGATTGGTTCTTCCCTCGACAAAAAAGCTAAAGCCTCGGAAATTGTTTTTGGACGCTGATATTCTATGATCATCCAACCTTATTTTACCTGTTCTGAAAGTTATCAGTCTGGGTAAACTTTCCAACCGATAGACTCCAAATCGACCTGATCGACAATCCCATCCGGAACATTAACCAAGACTGCTTCTGCCTCAGCTAATAAATCACCTTCTGGGCCGAATATCTGCCCGGTTGCTAACGCCATCCGCTCTTTACTTTTTCCTGCATGGCCAATTATTCGTAATGGTTGTCCGATGGGCACATTTTTACGATAGCGAATATCCAGCCTGGCAGTATACATAAAGCGTGGTGGATCTCCACCCATATGTACCCTCCCGGTCACTTCATCTAAAATTGCGGCAACGATGCCACCATGCACAACGCCAGGATATCCTTGAAATTGATCAGGCACTGTGTAATCGACCACTACCTCACCTGGAGCGGTTTCATAAAAGTCTAATTTTAATCCTGATGGATTTTCTCTACCACAAACAAAACAATATTTGGAATTAGGTTGTTTCGTAGGATTCATAGCTTTAAAAGTATTTTTTAACTTAGCTTTTTTTTATTTATTCGGTCCAGTGATTGGTATCAATGAGCTCATATCCAGCCAGTTCTAAATCCTCTGGTAAGTCAATATCTAATGCAACAGATTTTCGCTGACATATTTCCAATCTGGCACCAGCTTTCTTTGCTGATAAACAATGCTTGTTAAATGAGCCCGGTCCAAATTCATATTGGATGAACCCGGGTGGTGCTACAAGCAAAGCATTAGTCCCCTGTTGATGCCTGTCGGGAGTAATCACCACCACAGGAGGATTCACTGCCCGTTGAATCACATCAAGAATATCTTCGGAAGTCAACAAGGGTAGGTCTGCCGGGATAATCAACACTCCCTGCACAGAATGACTTAATGCTACCATTGTAGCACGCGTCAAGGCAATGTTTAATTGAGGTGAGCCTTGCTCTTGTACTGTCCGAGCGCCATATTCCCGGGCTATTGTCAATGCTTCAGGATCACGACTGACTACCAGGGAATGTTCAATCTCAGGGATAGTGGAAAGGATATCTAGTGTGTTGGAAAGCAAATAGTGATTTAATGCTGTGCGTGCTTCCAATCCCAAGACCCCCGATAAACGTGATTTGCCCCGTCGTAAAGGCTTTACTGGTATGATCGCCCAAATTGTCATTTGTTTTCACCCTTTTATATCTGCATAAATCAGATCAACAATCTCTTCTGCCAATCGAGCACGATCTGTATGGTCACGCATGAATATATCAGTCACCAAGCTACGAATACCTAATTTATTAATTTCATTGACCATGCTAAGATCGGAGTTATCGACGACTAAATAGCGAATCAGGCTCCCATAATGCTGGGCAACAGCTAATGCTGATGGCTGTATTCCTAATTCCGAAAACATTTTTGCTGCTGGACCTTTGACCGTTTTGTTTCCAATAATGGGAGAAACTGCATATACCGCCCGCTGTTCAAGCGCGGTTTTTATATCTGGAACAGCCAAAATTGGATCGATGCTCACCCATGGGTTGGATGGGCAAATGATGATCGCATCACAGTGATCAATCGCTTCCAATACACCTGGTGCGGGTATGGATTTTTCCGCCCCCTCAAAACGAAATCCTTTTACTTCGGGATCACAATGTCGATGTACGAAATATTCCTGGAATTCCAGCTCACCCTCGTTCGTGTATACCCAGGTATGGACAAGGTCATCGGTCATTGGTAACACTTTTACCTTTATACCCCACATACTGCATAAATCATTTGTGATCTGGCTTAATGAGCATCCTTCCTTCAGGCGAATGCTGCGTATTATATGAGTAGCAATATCCGCATCACCTAACTGGAACCAGTCTGGCATGCCCATTTTTTTTAGCTCTTTAAATACATACCAGGTCTCGTTAATCCTGCCCCACCCCGTCGCTGGATTCGCCATTCCTGCGAGTGTATAACATACGGTGTCAAGATCCGGTGATACATATAGACCCAGATGTGTAAAATCATCTCCAGTATTAACAATCATGGATAAATGTTCAGGTTGCAACACTTGCGCCAAACCATCAGCAAGTTTTGCGCCACCTACACCACCTGCCAATGCCACAATATTAAGATCCATAATTTTTATTCAGAGATAGATATCCAGGACTAAACTAAAAGCTTACATGTGCCGGCAGTATTTTATAAGTGACCCGGATTTCATCCGCAGGTCCACCGGTGTATATAGCTCGCCCCGTGTATTTCTTGGATAATTCATTGATATGTTCACGGGCACCCTGTGTGGTTATGTCAATTACTTTTCCACGCACTTGAATATACCGATACGGATCTTTAGGATCGAGTATCACTAATGCTACCAGCCTGTTTCGGCGCATATTTCGATCTTTGATGCGACCTTTAGCAGAATTAATCAATATATGAGTTCCATCAGTATTAAACCAAATCGGAGTTAGCTGAGGAGAACCATCTTTCATGATCGTTGCCAGGCAGGCGAAAGCTTTGGTCTCATTATTTAGTAGATCTAAATGACTGGTCGGTATCCATGCCATTGAAGTATTCCTCCTTTATTTTTTCCGTTCAAGGTAGAACGCTCTCATCTGGTCAGCATTGACAAATTTCATAATTGATCCGATTTCATCTTCAGTGCAATCATAAAGTATTTTCAATTCAGTATCTTTCTTCAACAAATCCACAGTGCCCAGCACACCGTTCACCTTTTTTTCTCCCAGAGAGCCAATCCAGATATCCACACCACCACCATCTATGGAAGTGGTACCCTCCAGGTAACCATAGTCTACCGGATAAACCTTATTGAAGTATCGCTGATGGGTCGATCCTTTTGGGCGATCAAAAATGATTTGACTTTGATCAACTAATTGCTGAAGATATTCCCAAAATTCATCATTCATCGAAATAGATCTTGCTCCCTGGGTCGTAAGAGTTCGCTTAAGCATCCCTCGCGCAATGGGTATGGAAATCCTCTCACATGGACAATTGGAGTTGCTTCATTGGCCTGTCCCATAATGAGGGAAGCTCCTGCTGCCAGCTCATCAGCGGCTCCTATGGTAGTGATTCGTAATTTATATCCGAATAAATCACCTTCACCTCTCATATCCACCAATCCAGGTAAGCCTGATAACCCGATAGCCACTCCAACCACTCCTTGTCTCCAGGCACGTCCATGCGAATCGATGATCATCACTCCCAAACGCACACCGCTCATCGCTTCAAGGTTTTGACGAATCAATTCCGCAGAACCATCTGGATTCTCAGGTAACAATAACACCCATTCTTCTTGTAAGCCCCCCTCTCCTGCCACATTTGAATGGTCAATGCCAGCATTGGCGCACACGAATCCTAACCGGTGTTCAACGATGATCGTACCAATGCGTGTCCGTAGTATCTTATGGCTCTCTTGTAAAATCAGTTCCACCAGGCGCGGGTCTTTATCAATACGCTCTGCCAACTCAACCGCTTTAGCGGATGGGTGGATCATAAAAAGGTTTACCCACCTGCCCTCAGCTTTTGAAACGATCTTTTGTGCCAATACCAGGATATCTCCATCTTGGAGCTGGATATTAGCCTGTGACAATCCAGCCCAGATGATTTTTACAAGATTATCTCCTGTGTGTACCAACGGAATATTTGGCAGTGCATTAAGAATCAGGCTCATCTTAGAAAGAAATATACTCTACTCAGGTATGCCTGTCACCCGGATACTAGCATTTATAACCCCATAATGCTTATTCAAGTTGATTAAGATTGTAGTCATCCCTTCAACAATATTCGCGTTAGCTAAAATACCTGCATAGTATCCACGCATCCCTGCTGCATTCGCTAACTCAATTACTTGTTCAGCCGCTGGAATATTATCCGAACAGACCAGTACATCCGCATTGATCGGTGAATTAATATTACTGATTAATGATTTTGCGGGTACATTCTGAAAAGCTGCTACGACTCGAACCGTTTGACCTAAAAGGTTTTGTGCTTCTTGAGCTGCACATGGTGGCACCGGCAGTTTGGGATCACGATAATCTACCCTTGATGTTGTGTCCACTAATATTTTCCCACCTAATACACCTCTGACGCTCTCTAAAGCCTGCAAATGTGCAGAATGAACTACGGTTAATACACAGATATCTGCCTGCTTGGCTGCGTCCAGGTTCTTTAAACCATTCACCGTTTGTATACCCAATTGGCGGTTGATTTTTTCAGCAGTTGATTGTGCTTTTTCTAATTGCCTCGAACCAATCAAGATTTTATATCCAGCAGCAGCCCATCTTAATGCCAGGCCTGCCCCTTCCTTACCAGTCCCACCTAATATTGCGATTACTGGATATTTCATGTATAGGTTAATTTCTCCCGATCAATTGAATCCTGAATAATATCATTTAGATAATAATATCAACGATATATATGATAATCTATGCGATGAATAATCTCTTCTTGCAAAGGATATATTATTCACATCCATGATCCAATTTTATTTTAATCAAAGACTGTCGGACAGCTGGGATCCTCATGGCAGGCAAAGGCATCATGAATATGGCGTATTTTGGTTCTTTCGCTAGAAAGTATTTCTGGTAAATCATTCCTCCCAAAGAAAGACACTTCGGAGGTTTCATTACTTGGTCTTGGATTTCCTCCGATTAGGTCGCATAAAAAAATAATCTTATAGGCATGAAAAAGTTCCAGTTGGCCTATGCGATTGGCATCGTATACACCAACGACCTTATTTGCTCTTACTTGGACTCCAGCTTCTTCCAACACTTCCCTTTCAGCAGCAAATGATGGGGATTCTCCAACATCTGCCCAGCCTCCTGGCATAGTCCAACCACCATCCATTCTTTCGCGTACCAGTAAGAGCCGGTTATTCTGAAACACTGCACCACGGACATCAATCTTGGGGGTTGTATAACCTATCGGAACCTTAAAGGCTCTTAACACCGATGGATATTCCAGGTCAGAATACTCACTGACCATCTCAGCAGCAATTTCCATCAAACGTTGATATCTTTGAAGTTGATATTCGTTATTGGCATAATGAGATCCAGTCTGTGCTAACGCTTGGATCTCTCGTGCCCATTCAAGCCAACGAGGAGGGGACATGATTTCAATACTTACTGATACGTTTGATCAGCTATACTATCAAATTTTTATTGATTAATTCTAGCACAGATAATGCGTGAAAAATCACTTATAATCGTGCTTGACTTTATCTATGCATACTCCGTTAGCCGACCTAAACCGCATCTTACGCAACCATTCATTTTATCCGCTCGTACTATCTTCTTTGATGGCTTGCGCATTTTTTGCTTTTAGGGTTGTTTATAGCGGTACCAAGAATTACTCAAACTTACTTACTAATCTATTTCTTGCCTGGTTGCCCTACATTTTTAGCGTCGTGGTATCTTTAGCTTATCGTTCACACCCAAATCGCTGGGGAGTTGTCCTCATTTTTGGAATGTTATGGCTGATCTTTTTCCCCAATGCGCCTTACATGGTCACAGATTTCTATCACCTAAATCCTCGTCCACCCATTCCATTGTGGTTTGATATTAGCTTGATTGCTATTTTTGCATTCACCGGTTGCTTCCTTGCGATTGCCTCCCTGCGTAGTATTCATAATATTGTGGAACGGTTTTTAGGTAAATTTATTGGGTGGGTTTTCGCCTTATTTTCCCTGGGATTAGGTAGCCTTGGCGTTTATTTGGGACGTTTCAGTCGTTTTAATAGTTGGGACATCCTCCTTAATCCTAGGTCGGTTATAACGGACATTACACATAATATCCTTAATCCTTTGGACAATCTTGGTTTTATTGGCTTTACATTAATGTTCACCGCGATCTTATTAGTGTTTTATTTGATGTTTACTACGGCTACCAATCCAAAGGATGCTGCGTGATAAGATAAACGAGGGATTTTCACCCAATAACTAATAATTCAGGATACAATAATAGACTATGGTTAAACAATCATTTCTTTCAAGGATCAATAATAAAGAAATTCTCGTTGCGGATGGTGCTACAGGGACCAACCTGATTTCCAGAGGTCTTCCTGGTGGAATGCTTGCTGAAAATTGGGTGATCGATCAGCCAGAGAAAATTATCCAATTACACTCAGATTTTATCAATGCAGGTGCTGATATCATTTTAACGAGCACATTCAATGCCACCTCCATTCGCTTAAAGGATTCATCATTGGATGGAAAAGCGAAAACTATTAATCAGAAAGCTGTTCAGCTTGCACAAATTGCTGTCGGTGATGCCCAGGTTTATATTGCAGGGTCGTTAGGACCTGTAGGACAATTATTAAAACCGTATGGTCCGCTGACTACCGATGAAATAAGCGCTGCTTACGCAGAGCAAGCTGAAGCATTAATCGAATCCGGCGTTGATCTATTGGTCATCGAGACACAATTCGATTTAGGAGAGGTTAATGCAGCTATCCGGGGTGTTCGATCAGTCACCAGTCTGCCATTAATCACCTCAATCAGCTATGATCGGGGAAAACGGACCATGATGGGTATAAGCCCAACCCAGGCTGGCAAGGAGCTTGATGATTTACCAGTGGATGTTATTGGGATTAATTGCGGGCACAGCCTTGAAGAGAACTTGCAAAACCTGATTGAGCTACAACCAACCACTAAGAAGCCCATCTGGTTTAAACCAAACGCCGGACTTCCTCATTTAGACACAACCGGCATGACGGTATATGATGTAAATCCGGAACAAATGGGAGCTCAGGTTCCTTCCTGGTTGGCTAATGGAGCACAAATTGTTGGTGGTTGTTGCGGTACCACCCCACAACATCTCGCTCAAATATCTAAATATGCGAAAAGTCAGTAGATAATTTCTTATTTACGAATTTATTTACTGACTTTCTGTAATTTTATTATCTTAGCGAAAGAAAAAGATCATGTCTGTCGGCAAAGTAATCGGTTTATATATATCCCCCAACCGGGGTGAACCTACGCGTTCCGTTGAGCAGATTTATGTCGCTCCTGGTAAGGGCATTCAGGGTGATCGATATTTTCGGCAGACGGAAATTGGCGAGAGGCATCAGAAATCTGGACAAGAAATTACCCTCATCGAGATGGAAGCCATTGAAGCCCTCTGCCAGGATGAAGGCATTCAGATCTCCCCCGGTCAAACTAGAAGGAATATTATCACTTACGGAGTGTCTCTAAATGCTCTCGTTGGATTTATCTTTACCGTTGGTAACATCCAATTGCGTGGTGTAAGACTATGCGAACCATGCAATTATTTGGCCAGTCGAACAGATCCAAGGGTATTACCAACCCTGACTCATCGTGGCGGTCTCCGGGCAGAAATCATCACCGAAGGCAACATTAACCTCAACGATCTCATCACACCCCCTCAATAGGAGTATATATGGCAGACCCTATCTCTATAGCTATTCAATACGCACATGAAAATGCTATCCGATTCTTAGATGATCTAAAGATATTTGCTTCAATCCCCTCCATATCAACCGACGAAGCCTCGAAAGCAAGCATCCTTCGCTCTGCCGAGTGGGTAGCCAATCACCTTCGCTCTTTAGGCATGCAGAATGTCCAGGTATTTTCAACTCCCGGTCACCCAGTAGTTTATGGAGATTGGTTGAATGCTGGAGCAGATGCACCAACCGCTTTGATTTATGGGCATTATGATGTTCAACCCGTCGACCCGCTCAATTTATGGATTTCAGCGCCTTTTAATCCTGAAGTACGTGGTGATTACATTTACGCCCGGGGTATTACCGACATGAAAGGTCAGATGCTCGTTGCCCTGGATGCAATTGAAGCGATTATAAAGACCAGCCAGCTACCCATAAATTTAAAATTCATCTTTGAAGGTGAAGAAGAAATTGGCTCACCTAATCTAGCTCCATTCCTGAAAGCCCATAAGGAAATGCTGAGCTGTGATGTCGCCATCAATCCTGATACGGGTGCCTTATCCCCGGATATTCCATGCATTACATATGCATTACGTGGTTTGGCCTACATGGAATTACATGTGTATGGTCCTGATCATGACCTGCATTCAGGCGTATTCGGTGGAGCGGTACTTAATCCCGCTCAGGCTTTGTGTGAAATTATCGCGGGAATGCACAATGAACAGGGACGGGTCACTTTACCAGGTTTTTATGATAAAGTCCGCTCTCTTGAACCTGATGAAACAGCGGAACTTGCCAGGTTTCCTATCGGAGATCAATATTACTTAAATGCTACCGGAGCTCCTTCATTGTATGGCGAGGCTGGATATTCAACCATAGAACGCCTGGGTGCACGACCAACCCTTGAAGTAAACGGGATATTGTCAGGTTTTACTGGTGAAGGAGCAAAAACCGTTCTCCCAGCCTGGGCTATGGCGAAAATTTCCACTCGCTTGGTTCCAGATCAACAACCTGCAGATGTTTATCAACAAATGCAATCCTATCTAGAATCTCATGCACCGAAGGAAATTCGCTGGAAACTGATCACGATGCATGGCAGTCCAGCCTCCATCTCGGATCGAAACTCGAGATACATCAAAGCATTATCGAAAGCTTTAGAAACAGTATGGCACAAACCGCCTGTTTTTAAACGCGAAGGTGGAAGTGTCCCGGTAGTCATGGATTTTCAGCAGATAATGGGTGTTGAGACGGTCAATACCGGGTTCTCTATGCCGGACGATAATATGCATTCACCGAATGAAAAACTGCACCTTCCTACCTGGTATCGAGGTATTGATGCTTTTATTCATTTTTATTTCAATCTAGCGAATTAATGACGCTGATTTAGATAGAATTTTATATATTATAGGTTGTATATGGTAGAAAAATCTCGCTTTCCGTTATACGGTGGTCAGGCTGTGATTGAGGGAGTGATGATGCGGGGAACGCATTCGGTAGCAATCGCAATGCGTACCCCGAGTAATGAAATCTCCATCTTTAAAGAGCCTTTAGGCGTATTGTACAAGCATAAAATTATTAAAATCCCATTTTTACGTGGGTTAGTTATGCTCTTGGATGCATTAATCCTCGGTACCCGCGCATTAACCATTTCAGCCAACACACAAACCGGCGACGACAACAAAATCGAAGGTCCTGTGTTATATCTTACCCTGGGCTTATCATTGGTTTTTGGAGTCGGGCTTTTCTTTCTAGCCCCAGCGGCACTGGGACAGCTATCAGAGCACATTTTCAACATTGGTTCATGGTGGGGTAATTTATTAGAGGGTTTCGTACGTTTAGCTTTACTCGTAGGATATATTTGGGCCGTTGGAAAAATGCCTGATATCCGCCGTGTGTTTGCGTATCATGGTGCCGAACATAAAACCATCAATGCGTATGAAGCAGGAGCTGAATTGACTCCAAACAGCGTTTCCCGTTTTTCAACGGAACACCCCCGTTGCGGGACCGCATTCTTACTGACCCTGATATTGCTTTCAATTCTAATCTTTTCACTTCTCGGTCCTCTCCCATTCTGGTGGCGAATGGTAAGCCGTATCTTATTTCTCCCTCTGCTGGCTTGTATCGCCTATGAATATATCCGCTGGACTGCCAATCATTTGGATTCAAAGATTGTTCGGGTATTAATCAAACCAAATCTGGCTTTGCAACATTTAACCACGCGGGAACCAGATAAAGACATGCTCGAAGTCGCCATCGCTGCATTTAATACAATGCGTTCCGAAGAAAATATCCCCGCGTAATAAAATATCCAAAAAAAACAGCGACCTGGAAGTCGCTGTTTTTATTTTTTATTCCCCGATGATTTGAACTATGATTTCCCTCTTCCGAGGCCTAATGTCAAAATCGATGTATACGATTTGTTGCCATGTCCCAAGGGTCATCTGCCCATTGACCAGAGGGATGGTCAGCGAAGCTTTTAATAGTGCTGCTCTGATGTGACTGTGACCATTCCCATCATGCCACGCTTGATCATGTTGGTAGGGGACATCAGGTGGAATGATCTCATCCAAAATACGCTTTAAATCTAGCTGGACACCGGGTTCATATTCAAGCGTAGTCACTCCACTGGTAGAGGATGGGCAGAATATAGTAACCAGACCATCAGTGAGCATGCTTGCATTGACGCAATCGATCACTTTTGGCGTAATATCGATGATATCGGTATTCCCATGTGTGGATAGAAAAATATGGTTTAGTTTCGTTTGCATAATGATGTTTTGTGAAAAGGTTTATTCAGCCGTGATTACCAGGTTGCGTCCAGCTGCCTTCGCAGCATACATCGCCTGATCTGCTTTGCGGATGATTTCATCGCTTGCTGTGCCATGCAGTGGATAAACCGCTACACCTGCGGATAATGTGGCATTAAGCACTTCTCCGTTATGGATCAGTATTTGGCTCTCGAACTTCATGCGCCAATCGTTCGCCCTTTGTTTCGCCACCGATAGCGAGGCTTTTGGCATAACGACTACAAATTCCTCACCGCCGAAACGGCAGGCAATATCACCAGCTCTTACCTGAGAAGATAACAACTTACCAAGTTGCTTAAGCATCATGTCTCCGACATCATGCCCGTAGGTGTCATTGAACATCTTGAAATGGTCCAGATCCAGCATTACCACACTTACTGAATATTTGTCCCGTTCTGCTCTCGAAAGTTCACGTGACAGGGTTTCGTCCAGGAACCTGCGATTGTATAAGCCTGTCAGTGAATCTCGAATCGCTTGCTCTTCAAGTTCTTTCTGTAATTTTAATAACTTTCCCTCAGCCTCGATTTTTTCAGATAGTTCCTTCTGTGCATCAGAGTATAACCTGGCATTTTCAATTGCGATCGCGGCCTGAGCTGCAAAGGCCAGCGCGAAATGAGATTGTTCTTCGGTATAGAAATTAGGCACGTTTTTATCAAATGCCAGCATCCCGATCACACGGTCTCCAATGATCATCGGTACACCCATCCAACCTCGATTCTTGTACTTGGCATGGAATCCATTATTGAGTGTGCTGTATGTTGAAAACACATCATTTTCTATTAAAGGCATGCGCGTTTGAATAACCTGAGTATTGGGATTGTTTTTGGAAGAAAGTTCAAATGATGTCCCGATTAAAGCATCGGGATCAGGAAATCCATGCGCTGCGATAATTTCCAGGTTCTCGTCTTTACAGAGCCAAATAGACGCACTGTCATAGGGGATTACCTGTTGAATTTCGTGCAGGATCATATCCAATACCGTTTCCAGATCTAGTGTGGAGCTCAATGAGCGCATGACCCGGTTCAGTGTCGCAATTTGATCTGAGCGTTTGCTCAACGCTTCTTCAGAATGTTTCCTTTCGGTAATATCTTGTATAATCGCGATGAAATGGATGATTTTTCCGGAACTATCTTTTACTGGTGCGATCGTTTGTTCCTCGATGATGGTCGTGCCATCTTTTCTTCGGTTAACTAACTCACCAAACCAGACGCTTCCGCTTAAAATGGTCTTCCATAAAATGCTATAAGTTTCCTGCGGCACCATTCCAGATTTCAGGATACGTGGGTTCTTCCCTCGTACTTCTTCAGCGCTATAACCCGTCATTTTGGTAAAGGCAGGGTTAACCCATTGGATATTTCCATTGCGATCCGTGATCAAAATCCCATTGGCAGCCGATTCGAGCGCTACACTTTGTAACCGTAATTGCTCTTCTGCTTCCTTCCTGATGGTTAAGTCACGAATAATATTCGTGAAAATAACTCCAGACGGGATTTTTACCGGGCTTAATGCAATTTCGATGGGAATTTCACGTTTATTTTTTCTAAGACCGTTGAGGGGAAGACTGATTCCAGGACGAGTCTCGATCTCATCGACAAAAGCCTTTTGATATTTGTAATACGCCTCTCGGTAACGTTCTGGTATGACGAGATCGATCGAATTCCCCATCAGCTCATCTATCGTATACCCGAACAGGGTGATGGTTTGATTATTAACCAAGACAATGCGGCTATTTTTATCCGTAATGATGATTGCATCGGGTGCACCCTGGAACAGCGCCTTAAACCTTGCTTCTGAATCTCGCAGGATAGCCTCAAATTGCCTGTATTGAGTAATATCGCGCCAAACCACCATCCGGCCTGTGGCTTGTCCATCTTTATCTTTTAGATTAGTGGTGCTCACACTCAAGATTTTCGATACATCCCCATTAATGTTCACTTCAGTTTCAAAATCGTGAGGAACACGAAAAGTCTCTGCTATCCCTGGCCAGATAGCGATAATGTCATTCAAATTCTTTCGTTTGACAGATCGTTTTCTTAATCCCAACATCTTCAATGCAGTGGAATTTATGTTATATATCCGGTCTCTTCGGTCAAGCACAATTACACCTTCACTCATTTTATCAATGACCATATCACGCGATAAAGATGAGTATTCGAGCAATTGAAAATAATAAATTCCCCAAAAATAAATTAGGTTACTGATGATCACTCCAATCATAAGCATGATTTTTATGTTAGTTATAGTCAGAAGTTCTGACACGTACAATAAATTGCTGATTAGTGGTGGAATAATCCCTGATAAGAGCAATAACGCTCTTACTTCCGAAGATTTAGGAGGCAGCAATGTCCGGCGAATTAATATTAATGCCCCAATGATCAGCAGCAAATAACAATATCCGGCAAATATCACGAGCCAACCGCCGTGGGTATATATTAATGGTGCACCTGCTACAGTTGATGATGGAGTGATAGTCTCCCATAACCAATGGCGTTGATTCTCAGTTATAGCAACATAGATGGTTATGAGTGGTACTATTAATAATAAAATAACCCACCGTCTTGAGATTCTTTGATCTTGGTGGGTATATTGCAGAATTAGCAATAACCAAAATGCAATAATGAATGCAATCCCTATATATTGCAGGGAAGCCCACAAGATTTGTCTTGTAATTTGTATTGAAGCAGCTTCAAGACCTGCCAACAGAGCCCAACCCCCAACGGATACCATCATCAATGAAAAATAGACGATCCCGGGGGTTTTCCACCAACGCGTGCTGATCAAACCAATGATTAACGCAATGGCGGCAATTAAGAATGAAATTAAAACCTCAGATGTAAACTGCCAGGTCAATGCTAAGTCCTCTGTTTATTGACAGTTAGATAATATCATAGAAATTAATCGAGTGACATATTTTTTATGTAATGGACCTTCACAGAATTGTAAGCTAACCTTTTAGCGATGAGACTTATTTGTGCTAAGAAAATATATTCCCTCAGATATCATTTTTTTTATCTAATCCGGTGGAATCTTTCCTAGATGCTAATGATTACTACAGCCATGATGGGTAAAAATCGGCGTTGTATTTATCGAATTATAGCAATTTTTCTCTAAAATATATATTAACAGATGCCACTACCATATAGATAAAATTATTTCGCACTCACTTTCGTAATAATAACTTTTCAGCGTTTTTGTAATAAATCTTTTCTAAAATCTCATCAGCTAAATGCAATCCATAAATGTACCATCTCCCCTGTTGAGGAAATTCAGCCACACTATAATTAAAATATTCATCATCGCTCTCGAGAAATCGGTAAATTATTCTATAAGCATCCAAATCCGGACCAAAATCTGAGCCGAATAAAATCCTATCCGAGTAATCATTGAAAAATTGTCTTGAAGAATATGGTTGCCGTCCTAATTCTCCAACCCTTGCACTGATATCCACATAGAAATTAGGACATTGACTCAGCAAATTTGCCACCCAACTCAAATTTTCTGCATAACATCCTACATGAGCGCCGATGAAAATTGTTTGTGGATGTCGTTTTACCAGATTCGCTAATCCTTCAATGATCACAGAGAATGGCGGATGAGGTGGGCTGGTGAACTGCCAATCAGGATTGGCGGTTAATTCTTCCCAGCGTTCATTCCTATCATCTACAGCCTCAAAAAATGCGACAGGGTCAGCCACATGGATCATCACGGGTAACTTCAGCTCGCCTGCCGTGCCCCAAAGAATGTCCAGGCGAGCATCATCTATCCTGACTAATTCACCTTTATCATCCCTTACCTGCAAGCCGAAATTCTTCCAGATCTTCAGCCCATCTGCTCCCATCTCTTGCTGTACTCTCAACCTTGCCCCAGCCCAATCTGGGAACTCATCTCCAAGCGTTTTCCACATATCCCAGTTAACCCCGCCAAACACCTGAAAACGATCCGAAAAGCTTTCCTTGAGTTTATCAATGTGCGTTGCCAGAATATCCTCTCCCCAACCCCCATCCAGGTCCACATATATCCTCACTCCTGCTTGGTCAAGCAAGTCTATTAGTTCGTTAACTGGTCGGTGGATCCATCCCCCTCCATATTCATCACCTAAATGATTATGCGCATCAAATACAGGGAAACGAGGGTATAGCACCTGAGTGGTTTTGGTCACCAGGCAGGATTTAGGTCGGTAATTTTCGAGTAACATTTTTATTCCTCTTAAAAAACTCTTTATAACAAACCATCATTAACAATAATATAGTTTTTCCTGGGCAATTTTATTATCCATCTTTGTTCAGATTAATTATACGTAACTTCTGATTTTGAGATCCTAGATATATGCACCAACTTTATTAGTTTTTTATCCTTATTTGTGGTTAAATTAGAAAATGACAGCTATATTCATCCTGCGTAAGCAAGTGCATGAGATAAAACATGGTATGACCATCCGCAAGGCACTTCAAAAACTAAGTATTGAACCGGATAGTGTGCTCGCTACCCGCAATGGTGAGTTACTTACAGACGATGAAATTATTAAGGAAGGTGATGAAATAAAGCTTATTCCTGTGATCTCGGGTGGTTGACATGTACTAGTGATTATGTGATGCAGTTGGTTTTTTTTACTGAGATTGGTGGGATAAAATAAAAACAAGCTATTATAAAAAACATGATAAGCATCGAACGCCTTCAAGAATACCGTTCCCACACGTTTGGATATCATCCAAAAAACCGCCTAAAATCCAAATCAGAAGCTATTCACTTTGTAAATGAGCGTGGTTTTATCTACTTCTGGCCAATTAGAGGCATCACCTTACCCAGCCTGTGGGGAGCAGTCTCTGGTGACCGCCCCGTCCCGAATGAACATGATGATCCCGGTCACATCAGTTGGGACTGGAAAGATTCGCTGCTTGGAAAGCATGTCTGGTATTACGGAAAAATCCTGCGCAAGAAAGCCACCATCATATCCATGGAAATCGCTCCCTACTTCTATGCGTTGACCGAAAATTACGGTTCTCCAGAAGAAGATTATCTGACCATATATGAGCAGGGACGCATGACCCAGGAAGCAAAGGCTGTATATGAGGCTTTGCTGGAGAGAAGCCCTATGGACACTATTTCTTTACGGAAATCTGCGCATCTGACCAGCCATGAGAGTGAGAGCCGCTTCAATCGGGCTTTGGCAGACCTCCAGGCAGATTTCAAGATTTTACCAGTGGGTGTGGTCGATGCTGGTTCCTGGCATTACTCATTTGCATATGACATCGTTGCTCGATACGAGCCTTCTCTACTAGAAAAATCCCGTTTTTTGGGGGAGCTGGATGCACGCCAGAAGATACTTGAGCTATATTTTCGCTCTGTAGGGATTGCGCAATTCAAAGATTTGGTCAAGTTGTTTGGTTGGAAACCTCCTGACCTCGCTCAGGCTGTGGATCGTTTAGAAGCACATAGAGTGATTAAAACTCAACAAGAATTACAGGATTTTCCAGGGGAATGGATGGTGTTGAACGACCTCTCCTGATCAGTCTCATCCTTTCGAAAATGTTGCCTTCATCACCCATGCTGATTGGAGTGTAAATCCCGCCAAGCGCTGGATTGCTTATGCTTATGTTCAAACAAATAATCGCTGGAAGGTTGTTGGATTATTGAAGGTGCGTAAGCCATCCAGCTTATTTTTTGATCTAAAATCACTAATTATCGAACCAGGCTGCATCCTTTCTGGGTTCGATTTCCCGATTGGTATTCCCTCAGCTTATGCAGCTAAAGTTGGTATCCCCAATTTTTTATCGGCCTTACCTCTCTTCGGTCAGCGTGAATGGGCAAATTTTTATATCCCTGCCGACACTCCTGATGATATCGCATTACATCGCCCTTTTTATCCCGCTAGACCTGGATTTTCCAAACGATTGCATCTCGCTCAAGGGTTGGGTATCCCTTTCGAACACCTCTATCGACTATGCGAAAACGCCCCCCAAAATCGCCGTTCAGCTTGTCCCCTCTTTTGGACGATGGGTGCTCAACAGGTTGGAAAAGCTGCTATATCTGGGTGGAAAGATCTTCTATCACCAGCACTTGAAGATCTTAATATCAGCTTAAAAATCTGGCCATTTTCTGGTAATCTTCAGCAGATATGCAAGCCGGGTAATATCGTTGTCGTCGAGACATACCCGGCTGAATTTTATGGGCATTTGGGATTATCATTCTCCAGTCCTGTGAGAAGAAGCAAACGCCGTCAGAGCGATCGTAAAGCATTTAGCCCACAGCTCATTGCTTGGGCTGTAGAACACAATTTAGATATAGCCGATTCAATCATAGATTTGGTCTCCCAGGGTTTTGAGGCTGGCCCCGTTGGAGAAGATCAGTTTGACGCATTCGTGGGTCTGTATGGTATGATGAATGCCATTCTGGAGAGCCACGCAATTGGGGAGCCATTACCTCCTCAAATAACTAAAATCGAGGGCTGGATATTTGGACAGCAACAACCAACAAATGGAATCTGATCCTCAAGAAATTAATGCAAAAACTGCGCTTATCACTGGTGCCTCCAGCGGTATAGGAGCAGAATTTGGATACCAGTTAGCAGCCAGAGGATATAACCTGCTCCTGACTTCCAGGCGGTTGGAACGTTTACAACAAATTAAACAATCTATTGAAACAAAGTATACGGTTCAGGTGGCAATTCATCCAGCCGACCTGTCTAAATTATCAAATATTACCCAGCTGGTTGATATCATTAGTCAAATACCCAATCTGGACCTGCTGGTAAATTGCGCAGGTTTTGGAACTGTTGGCAGGTTTTTTCGAGTGGATCCTGGTAAAGAGCTGGCTATGTTGCAAGTGCATATGGTTGCTCCGGTTATGCTCACTCGGGCTGCGCTGCCGCAGATGGTTGATCAAAATCATGGTGCTATTATTAATGTAGCTTCATTAGCAGGTCTCATATCCATTCGGAATGTCTTATATCATTCCAGTAAAGCCTTCCTGGTAAGTTTTTCAGAAGCATTACACAATGAGTTACTTGGTAGTCAGGTGATTGTTCAGGCACTCTGTCCGGGTTTTGT
>JBAQFX010000246.1:0-3072 GCA_049287485.1 Anaerolineales bacterium | reverse complement strand
TTTATAAGATCTTGTATTCCGCTCACCATAGAGGAAGGAGCATTAATCAGTGCCTGATTTGCATAATATTGTGCATTTTCTTTGTCCTGCAGCTGTAAGTACAACTTAGCGATAGCTTCTTGAATTTTCCATAAGTCACTTGAGCTTATACCAGCATCGATTGATCCAAGTAGAGCATTAATTGACAACTGTAATTGCTCCCGCTCTACGTTTTGAGGATCTGCAACTGCTAACATACTATAAACATTTCCCAGGGAGACCAGATAACTTGCTTTAGATGTTGGATCGGTTGATTTAACAACATCAGCAGCTGCATTATAGTAACCTGCTGCAGTCTGTAAAGCCTGTTCCTTTGATTGAATATCATTGGATGAATTGGCTATTCTTAGATAATAATCACCTAATAATCCTTGTGTGTAACTAAATTTTGGGTCCAGCTGGAGTGCATGTTGTAAACGATCTAAGGCTTGTTGGGGATTTCCAATCAATTGCATAAACAATATAGCCCATTCATCCAATAAAGTAGAATTATTGGGACTTAATAAGACCGCAGTCGCATAATAATCTGAAGCTTTCTGAGAACGATCGTCACGTGTTGCAGTTGTGGTTGCTTTCCCAGCCCACCAGCTATATAAACGTGCTAGATTGGCAGTATGGTCCGTATTTAAGGGATTGATCGATTGTGCAACTTTCAGATCTTTTTCAGCTTGTAATACAAGATTGTCCTGATCTGTGGTTGTATCGGTTGTTTTTGCTTGTTCCAAATAACTTCTTCCTAGAAAAAGGTAGTAGTGATCTTCCCGAGGAGTAAGTTCCAATGAACGTTTGTATAAAAATGTAGCAACATCCCAGCGTCCATTTTTTGTAAATGGTTCAGCCATTTTAAAAGTAATATCTGCATGAATTACACGTAAATTAGAGAGATTGGTAAAGGCAAATACAAGAATTAATCCCACTGGTATTAATAATCCGCCCAAGGCAGATGAAGACTTGGTTTTTACAGGCCAATCATGAGGTAAGATAAAGGCCAATACTAATAAAATTAGAAATATATACAGATAATATTTCGTCAATAAAGAGCCAATACTATTCACCTTTGATATTACATCATTTTGATTGGCGGGTGTGGAAGAGGCCAGGATTGCCAGACTCACCGCATGTAGGACCCAAAAAAGTACCCCAATAAATATTGAGACAATTGTAATGAGACCTAAACTTTGCATCCAGGCGTGATTATTTGATATCTCATCACTTTCAGTTGCGAACAATAATATACCTGCAATAGCTGTGGGAATTATTACGATTAATAGAATACCTAATGATATTCGATTGTCCTGGTTTGCCAAGCGAGTAAGAGAATTGATAATAATTTCAATAAAAGATGTTGATTGAATTGAATTCGTGACATAATCATAACCCAAGGTAGCCAGGATGATCCCCATCATGATTGCACCAATTAATGCATTTCTGAACAAATCTGGCTTATTACCGATCAATGGTCGTTGTGATTTACCCATGGTACGTCGAGAACGACGAATACTTATTCGGCCTTTTTTCCTATTCGAAAAATGATGCTTTGTTTCTATTTCATTTTCATCAGCCAAAACTTGTGTGGATTCTTGTATCAATGTCGGTAGAATGAAACCGATCACAAGAATTAATCCTGTATACGTCCAGAATAAAGTTCGGGTAGCGACAATCGCAATCCCGAAGTTAATTTCGACAAAATGCCCAACAATTGCAGAAAACAACACAATCAGCACGGGTAAGTAAGGATTATTTAGTTTAAATTCATCCTTCATAGAAAAGGAATACAAAGCATATCCCGTAATATAAACAACTAGTCCGACAAGCATTCCTAAAGGTAGACCTATGCCTAAATATTCAATCCCTTTAAGGAGGATTAGCATTATCGATCCAATGATGCCACCCCCAATTAAACAAGCAACAAAGGAATATTTATTTCGATTGGTCTTTATTAAACCCTGCCATTTCAAGCCGTAATAAAACACCGCACTAAAAATAGAAAGATAGACCAGCAAACCTGAAAAACCAGTGATAACAATTGAATCCCATGTCTCATTATGCGCACGGTCAGGTGAAGCATTTCGCTTTTCGACCTGCCCTAGTTGTGGTTGATAAAATTGGTTATACGCAACATACATAGTTTCAGGACCATATCCAATGATCGGTCTTAAAATATTAAACTTGTCAGTGGTTCCATCTGGAAATTTAAGAGGATCGTGAATCCCAACCAGCTTGACTGTTCCTTCCCAAATATACTGCCGCACCAAAGCACTATTACTCTCAGGATTCAAGAGATTTCCAAATCGGCCTATTGCTGGAGAATTCTTTAATGCTTCCAATGGTCCGTTGCTCATATTGAACACCGCTAAAAAGGCTGCACCAAGAATAGCAGCACCAATAACGCTAAAAGTAAGCCATTTTTTTCGCCAATACACGGAAAATAGGAGCAACATGAAATATATTCCTGCCAACAGACCGAGGAGTGGACCTCGGCTTCCACTCATATAGATGGCAATCAGCTCTAACGCAGCAATAAAGACATAAATCGTCGCTCGAACAATATGTTTTAAAGAATTATCTCCTTTTTCAGAGTTAGTTTCATTTTCGGATAAGATTGCCTTAAAGGCATCGAGGATCCTGCCAACAGTTAATGGAAAAACCATGATCAAGTAAGCTGCTACAAAAATAGAGTTACCCATATTGGCAGCAATTCGTACTGAAACATTGCCTCCCCATGGGATAGGATCTATTTGATATCTTTGCAGCAATCCATATAACGATATAGGTAAACTGGCAATGATAACCGTGGTGATTAAGCGATTTACCTGTTCGCGCTTACGTAGGTTTGCACTGATAGATAGAAAAATGATTAGGTAGGAAAAAGTCGTATAAGTGCCTTGTAATCGTTGCCATGAACCGAAGAGACTGATGGAAGGCGTCACCGAAAAAATAGTTGACAGACTATATACGATCACCAGCCCAATGACTGGGGCAATCAGGGGATATTTCCAAAGATATTTTATAAGGGATTCATTGCTGTTTTTT
>JBAQFX010000245.1:0-2174 GCA_049287485.1 Anaerolineales bacterium | reverse complement strand
AGAGATGCGTGGTAATGGCTTCCTTTCTCATTTTCTATTCCTCCTCAACGCCTGAGCAAGCTCGTGCGCCCGTTGAATGTCTTTATCTTGGGTAGATTTTTCTCCACCACATAGTAAGATGACCAGTATATCTCCATGGTGAGTAAAATATACCCGGTAGCCTGGACCATAATCGATTCGCAGCTCCGAAACGCCTTTACCAACTGGCCCAACGTCTCCAAAGTTACCGAGCGAAACACGCCGAATGCGGACGTCGATCCTGGCTTTGGCGCGTTTATCTTTAAGCGACTCAAACCATTCATGATAGATATCCGTTTCCCGTATTTCGATCATCTAAACATATTGTATCTCATAGGATACATATAGTCAAGGGGAGGATGTGAAATTAATTATTTCAGGCCTGAGCCAGCAGGTTGCCCTTGGGGTCCGTCGTCAGGCTCACACTTGCATATTGATTATTACGCAGGTAGTTCGGCTCGTAACATGTTGGGTTGGTGCAGTGCTCTATGATCAACGTGACGGATCCTCTGGCTGGCAAACGCTCTACAGATGGTGGGATTTGGCTGGATGTTCGCCAGTACCGGTCTTTTATTAGTGAGGGGAAGCTGGTTTGAACCCCCTGGTACGAACTCCTCCCTTTTGGTGCGAACCCCCTGGTTCAAACCGGGTTTGTACCTGGTGCAAACCGGGGTAACGGCTTAAGGGAGGTATAAACCACTGCTTGAATTGAGAGACGAGGCCAGTCAGCCCTTGTGCGAAGTAGCCATAGCCGCAATGATCGGCTGGAAAAATCAGCCAACGTTGGAAATCCAATCTAAACACGTTGCGCCTAGCTAGAAGGCATGCGCACGATGCAGTGGAGGAAACGGTGCTGGTTCAGGTCTCTGCGAACCTTGACAGGCTGTTTCCAAGCGTTGTGCCGGATGTGATGATCACAGAAAGCGGATACGCAGAGATCAGATCATTTACACATTGAGATGCCGGCCTTTCGTATGTATTCATTATCACTACGAATAGGTCATTTATAAAAAAAACGAGTACACATCAGGCCTAATTAGTGGTCTGTCCAATCCATAAATACGGTTTGACATGGGTCTATTCAATGACTAGAGATAGAATACGTAACATGACAAGACACATACAAAGAACTTCCAATTACTCCGGAACTAATGCTCCGATGATATGCCACTTGGTGGGTGAGTGGGCATAAATCTGTTCAGTCCAAACAAGATCAAAACTAAGATGACAAAACCAATCGCCACCTCGAACAAGAATCCCGGTACGCCATAATTTTGCTGGATGAAACCGGGGGGAAGTTGAACTGAGAAAATCAAGGTGAAAATGTTGTAAACTCCACGATAGAACAGACTGGCAATGCTCAGAACAATAAAGATACGATTAGTCTGATTGAATTGGCCGGGTGTCGTTAGATAGGCTGCAGCAAACCAAACTACAATCCCATAAAGTACTAACATTAGGAAGAGAGTAAAACCTAAATAAACCCGGGATGGAATCAGTCCAAGAGAAGTAGAAAATCCACCATCTCCTTGTCCTGAAGGCACAACCACAATATTAGCTAAATTTCCAAGCCACCTGACAAGATCCAGCAATGGAAGGGAAAATAATCCCCCTAATGCTAACCAAAGAATGATCTTAGCAAATGGCTGAGAAAGCAGGTCATTGTTAACTATAGGCTCTATCCAGTTAATACATGCGGGAAGAAATTTTCCAGCAATCCATAGACCAACGATGATACACAGGATTGCTAGAATGCTCAAAATTGAGTAAATCCAATAAATTTTGTCCATTTCAGCCTCCAGGAGTTGTCTATTATACAAATCAATACTTCATGGTACGTAAACGGGACCTTCAATCACCTTGAACATCCCATCGATTTTCTTGACTGTATAAGGGAACTGCCACACCGGAGGCATTTCAGCTTCCGTCACCCCACAACATGGACCAAGCTTGAACAGTGTTCCATCGAGCCACACAAACTCCACCACGAACTCGAATTCTTCTTGTGTGATGATCTTCTCTTCAACGATCCTGCTTACTAGCAAACACGTTGTCTGGTATGTACAGGTATCTTTCCAAAGGGCGGCATAATCCTCTACAGAGGTATCCGGGTTTTGCTCACGGATTGTTTCATAATCTCCGCCATATAATGGCAC
>JBAQFX010000244.1:0-2561 GCA_049287485.1 Anaerolineales bacterium | reverse complement strand
GGATAATCGCGCCTATGAAAGCAAGCAGCCAGCGCTTCCAAATTTGTGGTCCAAAGATACGTTTCCACTGTTCGTCACTATTGGCAGCATTTTTTTTGCCCCACATCAGCGTTTTGCTGGTAGCTGCGCCGATCATACCGCCGAAGAAAATACCAATCAGCATCATCACGCCATAAGTGATCCCTGGCGGCATGATGAAGTTAAAATATACATTGTCGAACTGTGCTGGGGCAACAGCTTTCCCAATCAGACCAGCCAGGTTTTCAAATGCACCTGAGGCACCCAATAGGTTGTCACTGGCCCACACTGCTGCAATCCCGATCAAACCTAATAGAATCCCAGCCACATATGGTGACCAGGTTTCCTTGCGAATGTAATTCAGGATAAATTTCATGGTTGCTCCTCATTCTTTTCATCAGTTATTACAGCTTCCATTAACCCTAATACTTTTTCTGCCTTTTTTGGATGATTAAGCACATTGCTAAGTGTTTTCCGGCTGCTGGAATTAATCCTGGTAATGCTTGGCAACAGTTCAACCACGTCCGCAGGGTACTCCCCTTCAACTTCCTTTGTATTACCAAACGATACCTTGACCAGTTTCTCATTCATGATAACAAAGCCGCCTCCACCAACCGCCATCACGCAGATCAGACCAATCAGGATAGCATTTCCCCAATTGATGGGCTTCTCTCCCAGCACGATCTCATTGTAACGTTGGATGTAGTTCACCAGGTTGGCATCGTCCACATCCAATACATTCGTGATTGGCACACTCGCCACCACTGTAGTAGTGACCGTCTCAGTAGCTGTGGGTGTTCCACTCACCTGGGTGCTGGTCGTCCCACTTCCGATGGTTATTCCTAGCGTCGTTGCATAGACCTGGGCGAGTTCCTGTGCATTGCTCGGATGACATTGCATACAGGAAGCCTGGATATCTGAAAGCGGTGACACCATACCTGTGTGAGCTGTGGTCTCGTCTGTGGATTGGCTATTCCCCCCATGACAGATATAACAAAAATCACCGAAAGCATGTGCTGTGTGCCAGGCAGTTCCATCGTTATTGACTGGATCCTCTCCTTGCACCTCATGACAGTTCTTACAAGAAGATACCTGGGACCCACATTGGGCGTTAGCTTGCCTGCTTGGTAAAAGCAGGAAAAAGCCCGCTATGAACATGAGCCCGACGAAAATGGGGATTAAACTGCGTATCCTTTGCTTTGGCATGCATTCCTCCTTAGAAAATAATTTTCATAAATAAAATGGTGGTTTTTACGAAACATAGGATGGTAAGAAACGCATCACAGGTTTAGCTAACCTCTTTGGTAGTCTCCATCAAATTAGCATTATAGGTAAGCCGGTCTCGTAGCACTGCACGTAACAGATTCAAGGCTTCCACCAGGCGTATATCGGTCAGGTGATATTCCAGGGTTGTGCCCTGGCGCTCTGCAGATACCAGCCCGCGTTCGCGTAATACCTTCAAAGCGCGCGATGTGGCGGGCTGGCTCAGGCCTAATTCTTCTGCCAGTTCGTTGACCGAACGCGATTGTTCAGCCAGCGCGTAGATTAATAAGATGCGTTTGGGGTCTGCCAGCGCGGAGCATAGATCCGCATGCAGTTGTGACACTTCCTGGGTCAGTTGGGGATTATCCATAATCACACTATCAAATATATGCAAATACGTATATACGAATTTTTGCGATAATAACCACTTATCCATCCCATCAACAGTATAATTTGTCACAAATACTTTGTGACGGCTGTCACATAATTATAAATGATTATTAATCTTTCCATGTCGGCAAAATCGGACCAGGCCAATCTTCTCCTGATAAACACCATGGTTTTTGTTACTCACCTGATACCTGATCTGCTCTTCGAGTCCCCGGGCTTGATTGGCATCGTGGTTTATTCGCCAATGCCCCCATCATCATCGAGTCCGGGCATGCATTTCCCACCCTCGGCGCTCTTGACCTCCTTACCGATGTCCTCAACCTCCCTGCCTCTGCGTACGCCTATTTTTCGCAAGATTTCCCCTCACCCGCTTGCGGGGGAGGGGAAAAAGTAAGTAATACATACCAATGGCTCAAAACCGCGAGTTCAAAAGGAAATAACGATGGACGAAATCATCAAACACCTGCACGGCGCGAACATGGATATTGACCTGGCAACTCCCCAGGGCATGATCGCCTGGGAGCAAGATCAATGCCCCTGGAATGAAGCCGAAAACGCAGATAGGCACAAATGTGCGCTAAAAAATGTCTCCATATGCCCTTATTTCTGCGGCGTGGAATATATCGATACCCTTTTATGCTGTTATCCATATCCTAATCCTCTCCAAGGCGAAAAATAGGCACATGAGATGGGGTTTGGTTTTCTGGAACCCCTCGCCGTGCTGCTGCTCGATACCGCCCTCCTATCCAGCGCACAGCCAGATGCTAACCTGCTAGTGGGAAGAGGCTGTAAACCCCTCCCCTAAATCCCGCTTTGGAATTGTGCGAAAAAGTGGACACAAAAAATGTCCTGATCGGGTAGACTAAATAGATCAGGAGAACAGATATGAA
>JBAQFX010000243.1:0-58845 GCA_049287485.1 Anaerolineales bacterium | reverse complement strand
ATTCAGGGCAGTTATCCAGCCAGGATTGGATATCCGACATATCCATCGGTTGAACCACAGGAAGGATGTTCGGATCTATCGAAATGACCTTTTGAGCTGAAGTTAATTCCACTGTCCCGGCGTTATTGGTGAAATTACAATGGCCTTCGAGACACATCACAGTGATGAAATTGGTGTCAGGATCCACCCAAACGCTTATATAAGATCCACGCACGGAGGCCAATCCACCGGGAGTGTTCACATCAATCGAGCCTCCCTTTAAAACAATCCACATCTTGCCAAGCTGCATGGTTAATAATGACAAACCGCTGCTGCTGGCGTCTTGGGTTTGAGCTAATGAAAAAATCGTCGATTGACCGAGGCGGACAATCGAGCCAGTGGATAGATCCAGTCGGACCTTGCTTTGTTGCTGGGTCTGAAGTTGTTGAACCATATTCAGGGTATAACCGTCGTTCACTAGGTTGTAATTCTCCTGGACAGAATTACGGACCTCGACAATGCCAGCAATTTCGGAGAGCTTGGCACTCAGGTTAAGATTCTTTGCTCCTCCAGGGAAGGCTATGATCGCAACTAAGCCAATCACGCAGATGACTCCTATTGCAGACCCTATGATTATTCGATTTCTCATTCGTTTGCTCATATTCAACTCCATAAACAGGTGAATCGCTAGATAATCCACACTATCTCAGAATCGTTTAACGTGTAAATCTAGTGTTAAATTCATTTTGTTAACCATGATTATCCACTGCCGTGATAACGTCTTCATGGCACTACTATCCATGGGGTTATTGTCTCTACTAAATTAATAAGGCAGGTCAACATCTTTTCAGATGTATATCCATATGACAAGCACTTCTGTATCTGAGAATAATCAAAACCAGGATATAAAGAGGCATACTGGGTTGCTAAAAATTCATCTGTGCTGGAAAAGACAGGTGCTGCCTCAGACATTATCGTAGAGGTGGATGAGATTGAAGAGGGAAAGGTGGGTGTGGATTCGATCGAAAGTATTGAGGTCGGCGTGGAGGTCACAACAAGAGGGGCAACCTGAGAAACGATCGCAGAGGATTCTGGGGAATTGTCTCGCCAATCCTGCATATCAGCCTGATCCATGGGTTGTGCAGTAGGCTTTACATTCGTATCAGATGAAATGATTTTTTGTCCTGTAGTCAAGTACACGATTCCCCCATCGTTCTGATATGTACAGCTGCCTTCAAGGCAGCAAACGATAATATCATCTGAGCTACTTTTCACCCAAACGCTCATATAAGATCCTCTAACTGAAGCAATGCCGCGTGGTGTATTCACTTCCAACGAGCCGCCCTTCAAGACAATCCAAACTCTACCCACCTGAAGCTCGATATTGGATAGCACTCCATTAGAAAGGGGATTAGGTGGGTCGAGCGAAAATACAGTCATTTGCCCCAATCTGATGATTGAACCGGAAGACAAGTCGAGACGCACCCGACTTTCTTCTTTAGTCTGCAATTGCATGACTTTTTTTAGGATGAAACCGTTATTAACCGGGTTATATTGATCTTGTTCACTATTTCTTACTTCGACCACTCCAAGTATTTCTGATAACTTTGCGCTGAAATCAATGATATTAGCTCGAGTTGGTAATGCTACGAAAATTAGCACACCAATTATTGCAATCGCAACGAGGGACAACAGCACAATTATTCCTATCTTTATTCCATTATGGCGTTTCATTGAAATTTCACCTCACAATTAGTTACCGATAAATAGATTCAACCACTAGTAAATACATAATCTTTGCAATACTACTATCTTCTGGCAGACATTCTTATACCTTTAATGCGAGTTTTCTTCTGATAGCTAGCATCGTGATATCATCAAATTGATTGGCGTCCGCTGTAAATTCATCTAGCTCTTGAACAATTCGATTGAGCAGTATTTCAGTCGAATGGAAAGGAACTGATAGTAATTCCAGCATTCGTTTTTCAGAAAATAACTGATGTGCTGGATTATGCGCCTCAGGCACACCATCTGTAAACAAAAATAATGTATCACCTCTTTCAATCGTCAGTTGGCGAGAGGTGTAAGTTATCGCTGGCATCAAGCCCACTGCAGGTCCCGTGAGTGTTAAACGAGCTTTGACTTCACCCGTTGAATCGAGTAGAACCGGAGGGTTATGTCCGGCATTTATATATGTAAGCTCACCTTTTTCAGAATCAAGAATTCCGAAAAAAAGAGTGACAAACATATTCATTTTGGTGTGAATTTTAGCAATGTAATTATTAGTAAGGCCGATGGGATCTAAGCCAATTTCAATGCAATCGAGCAATTGGCCATCGGAAGAACTACCCTGAAGATAAGGCAAGTTCCGGCTGTTAATCAATCCAAAAGCACGAATTAAACTACGAGTTAAGGCCATAAAAAGAGCCGCTCCCACACCCTTATCACATACATCTGCGATAACAAAACCAACCTGATTATCGTCAATCATAAAAGCATCATAAAAATCTCCTGCAACCTCACGCGCCGGTCGAAAAAAGGACTCAATCTCCCACCCATTGGGTTGAGGTAATACGTCTGGTAGAAAATCAGCCTGGATTTGGCGTGCAACTTGGACATCATGCTCAATCTTGATCAGCACCTCCTGACGTCTTAGTAGCTCTTGAGTATTTAGCGCTACGGCAGCTTGTGATGCCAATGATTCGACGATTAATTGCTGATATGCATTGAATGGAATGATTTCTTTTGTACTGGGTTCTTGTGCATTAAACAATTGCAAGACCCCAATTACTTCACCCAGATGGTTTTTTAAAGGTACGGTTAAACTGGATGTTGAACGGTAACCCGTTTGCTTGTCAAACGCCATGGTGCCTGAAAAATCAAAATCATTAGCTTGGTAGATGTCTGGAATATTGATGGAATTGCCAGTAATTGCAACATAAGTGGAAACGTTATGATAATTGGGTTCCCCGGTTTTTTTATCCACCAAAGAAATTGGAGTAAAAGGTATTTTCTTTCCCGTTGTCCCACCAAGAGCAATATTTAAAGAATCAGTTATCATGATGCTAAATTTAAGCTGTTTATCCCCAGTAGACAGATATATCGTCCCGGCATCGGCATTGCACAGCTTTTTTGCTTCCAGGAGGATGCGCTCCACCAGGTGATCCAAATCTCTTTCAGTAGATAGAGCGATGCCAAGCGGGAGGATTACTTTCTCTAAACTATCCCGCGTTTCATCCAATTCCAGATCCTGCATACGCAACCGATGTGATAATACATGGATAATACCTTGGGCGATTTCGATCCGCTCATGAATTAACTTATCAAATGTAGCCTTATCTAGCCTTAATAAGTTGGTCCGTTCAACTGAGGTTACATTAAATGTCTGAGGTTTAGAATCAAGAAGTGCCATCTCCCCAATAATATCGTGCGCAACCAGGTGAGCAATATTGCGGTCTTCATCATGCACCCGAACTTGACCTTTTTTGATGAAATATAAGCAGTCACCTGGATCCCCAGAATGGAAAATAGCTTCGTCTGCCTGAAACTCTACCTCTTCCAGTTTCGAAGCAATTTCGACCAGAATCTCAGGAGATGTTTCAGAAAATATGAGTGATTTCTTGAGGAAATCAACCCTTTCTTCTATGGTTGAGACCACCATTAATCCTCCACCCCCCTTTCCGCCAAACACAGCAAACCCGAAAAATTGTTATCTCCAGTTACAACCAGAGAAGGATCAAAGCGCACGATATTCATCCTGCATAATGACACTCTGTTGGAAACCGGTCATCTCTATGGTATCGCGAACGGCATCCTGCGCCGCGATGATATAAATATCGACATCGGTTCCCATTTTTTGTTTGGCAAAGACCAATACTCGTAATCCCGCACTGGACATAAATTCAAGCTCCCTCATGTTCAAAACCAATCTCTTGACCTTCTCGGTCGCAGCTTTCTCAACAGCCATTTTGAACTCATTCGCTACGCTGGCATCAAGTTCTCCAATTAACGTAATCTCTGCCGTTCCATTCTTTGACATTTTAGTTGTTACATTGAACGCCATTTTTTTCCCTTTCGTCACCATGATCGTCGATAAATTGATTTAGATTACTTACTCACCAGGATAACCACTGACCGCTCTCCTAGTAAAATACCTCTCTGATTTTCTAGTACAGGTTCATGACCAATCTCCCATATATCTTCAGGAAAAGAAACCCCAGTATTAGCGAATACATGCCAGCTTTCACCGTCAGGTAACCTCGGTAATTCGAACCAATGGCTGTCCCAATGCATATTCATCGCCACATAAATATCATTGTCTTTTATCATTCCACCACGGGCATGTTTACCACTAAGCATGAATGCCAGAACATGGCTTTCACTCGACCAATCAGGTTCCCATGCCTGGGTACCATGCCAAGATATATCTGGATAACCGCAGCCCATTCGATCTTGATTGCTCAAATGCCACCGATTGCGAAAAACAGGGTGAGCCAACCTGAAATTAATGCAATACTTAAAGAAGCGGAACAGTTCACTCTGTGAGTTCAACAAGTTCCAATCCAGCCAATTTAAATCATTGTCCTGGCAATAGGTATTGTTATTCCCATTTTGTGTTCGGGCAATCTCATCTCCCATGAGTATCATCGGTACACCCTGACTAACTAGCAACATGGCGGCTGCATTTTTCATCTGACGCGAGCGTAATGCGTTGATATTTAGGTCATCCGTTGAGCCTTCCCAACCACAATTCCAGGAGTTGTTGTCATTAGCACCATCTTGGTTACCTTCTCCATTCGCCTCATTATGCTTGTCATTATAAGAAACCAGGTCATACAGGGTAAAACCATCGTGACAGGTAATAAAATTGATTGAGGCGGTCGGTCCACGGCTTGCATATAAATCTGGAGAACCTTGCAGACGTTGTGCGATATCACTTACCATGCCAGGTTCTCCTTTTAAAAACTTACGTAACCCATCGCGAAATTTTCCATTCCACTCAGCCCATCGACCATAGGCAGGAAATGAGCCCACTTGATATAAACCGCCAGCGTCCCAAGCTTCAGCAATGAGCTTGCATTTTGCTAAGATTGGGTCATAGGCAAGTGATTCAAGTAGTGGAGGATTCGAGAGGGGGCTTCCTGATGAATCTCTACCCAGTATAGAAGCAAGATCAAAACGAAAACCATCGATGTGATATTCCGAGGCCCAATAACGCAGACAATCCAAAACAATATTTCTTACAACTGGATTATTACAATTGAGTGTGTTTCCAGTTCCACTGAAATTAAAATAATAACCTTCAGGTGTTAACATGTAATACGTTTTGTTATCGATGCCTTTAAATGATATATATGGTCCATTCTCATTACCTTCAGCCGTATGGTTAAATACAACATCCAATAAGATCTCAATCCCATTCCGGTGCAGTTCTTTTATCAAGGCTTTAAATTCATCCACTTGCATACTAAGTTTTCCAGTTGCGGCCAGTCCGGATTTTGGTGCAAAAAAACCTATGGTGCTATATCCCCAATAATTCATCAGGGTTTCACCCGTTTCGGGGGATAGGCGACTATTTTCGAATTCATCAAATTCATAGATTGGCATTAACTCGATGCAATTCACCCCAAGATCCTTTAGATATGGTATCTTTTGCCGGATTCCAGCAAATGTACCTGGAAACTTAACCCCAGATGATGGGTGGCGGGTGAAACTCCTTACATGCATCTCGTAAACTACCAGGTCCTCCATTGGAATTTCCAGGGGTCGATCACTACCCCAATCAAAGTCATCGAAGACTAACATGGATCGATGGGGATAAATATTACTCCAATTGGGTTTACTGCCCCACACAGCGCGACCGCTAATGGCTTTCGCATATGGATCCATGAGTATTTTGGAGAAGTCAAAACGATGACCTTGTGGTGGATCAAAAGGGCCATCCATGCGGTAGCCGTATTCTATGTTTTCATAATCCAGACCAAAAACAATCATCGCAAACACATCACCGATGCGAAATTCATTTGGAAAAGGAATCTCAGCCTTAGGTTGCAAATCACCTCTATTAAAAAGGACCAGCGAACAGGATGTCGCATGGCTTGAATAGATTGAAAAATTAACCCCTCCGGGAACGAACGTGGCACCGAACGGGAATGGTTTTCCAGGACGTAATTTGAATCCCTGAAACTCATGGGTTGGATATGCATCTACACGTTCCATGGATCTATCCTATAAGATTGATAAAGTCTTTAGCCCATCATCCAGGGTTTCAAGGTAAGTAAAAAAGTCAAGAAAGCCAGTCATGGACATGGTATCGCGGATGTCTTCAGACAAACCGACTAATATGACCTTACCGCTCTGACTCATGATCGTCCGGTACATGACTAACAACATGCGTAAGCCTGCACTGGACATGAAAGACACTCCGGTCATATCCAGAATCATCTTTACGTTAGGGATTGCCAGTTTCATTATTTCTGCCTGAACATTAGGTGCGGTATTTCCATCCAGATCACCAGCTAATTTCACAACATTTACATCCTTGACAACCGATTCATTTACATCCACCTGTAACACTCCTCTGAGACCAAGCTCACTGATAGTTGTACAGTCAGCAATCTAGTGCTCAATAATTTCAGCATAAGAAGGCAATTTTGCTTCGCTGGACTTTACTGTTTGAATAGGCTCAACTCGCACCTTCACCCTGATTTGATCCTTCGTCATTGGTAATTTAACCGTCAAAGCATTGGTATCAAAATTTTTATAAGGTTCGTCATTAATCCAAACTTCACCAATGCGAATACTGCCTGCCGGTAGAATGTCTGGTTGAACTCTTAAAATATTTCGTTTAAACCCACCTGGTATCGGTTTAAAATAAAGGTCTAACGGCTGTTTAGTGATCAACAAGTTCGTATAAGTCTGAGCCAGATAAGCAAGTTCAAAGGAATGGTAACCGCTCATTGAGTGGCTTCCTTTAAAACGTTCTGTCCCCATCAAATAAGGGACACCGGTCGCCAATACATTAAAGTAGACCGCTCCATCATCATGATCAAGGAAAAATGCATTATAGAATGACGAAGATTCACGAGCTATTCGCAAATACTCATCTTCTTTAAGCACACCGTACATAATAAGAAAAGCTAAAATCCCTTGCTCTTGCTGCCACCAGGCTTTACGGTCGTGAAAAGCAAAACGATGCAATACCTGACCGGGTTTCAACTCTCTCTCCATAACATCATACCAACCACCGCGCTGTCGATCTCCTCCAATTGAAGGCATAACAGAAGCGATCTTACGAGCTAACGCTACGTATTCTGGCCTTTCTTTTAAGCTATTCATGCGCATTAAATTCCATGCAATTTTCAGATTGTGTCCGACGACACCACGATTTTGCTGCCACATGTGAGTCCGATCTGCCGACCAATCCTCGTAGAACTTCTCCTGCACAAAGGGAGATTCTTCATAATTTGGAAAATACTTGGCAATGGTATCGAATGTATATTCCAGCATCCTGGCATAGCGATCCTCCCCGGTAGCCAGATATAGGTTGATCAGATATGCTGGAGCATGATCGCCGACCGAATTCCAGTTTTTCTTAGCTTTATTTGCTCCTAAAGAATCGCTCCGCGGGTCCAGAGTAATCGGATCAAGATGTGAAAAATATCCTCCCCGGTTACGATCGAGGTAGAACCGGTCGAACAGATCAATGGTCAATTCTGCATCGCGTAGGATGAGTGGATCGCCAGTAACACGATAAGTCTGAATTGGTCCGGCCAGAGCATAAATTTGTTCGTATGCCGGGATAGCATCAAAATCGTCACCAAATTCCGAGGCAAATACTTTCGTCTCACGATGTCCTTTTACATCAATACCGTGATACCAGTAAACGATATTCTCATCGGTATCGTAAAAACGCATATGATTGCGCAAATATTCGGTTCCTCTTTGAGCTCCTTCCAAATAGCGGTCATCACCGGTTAGTAAATAGGCGGTGGCAAAGCCATATACCAACCGTGAAATAGTATCTGTTTCCTGGCGGTAATTATCACTGGCTTTTTCACCGGTCAATGTTATGGTCGTACGGTAATTATCAAAGTCAACATTGCCATCCGGGAATTGAGCTTTAAGATAAAAATCACCTAATTTCCGTATTTGCTTTATCCACCAGTCTGGTTTTTCAAACACATATTCTTCTGGTTTTTTCCCAACAAAAAGAAGAAACTGAGCCTCAAAATTAAAATCACTTCCATCCGGATAATAAGTTCCATAGGTAAAGAGATATCGACCAGGGACCAGCATATCCCTCATCGATCCAGTCGAATCAAGATAGGGTTCTCCCAGATTACGCACAAGCTGAGCATAAGTATTACTCTTGAGCTTGATGGTGCATTCCTTACCTGCACTGGTTTGTATTGTATAGGTATCCGTCTTACGGTCAAACAGTTTGACTTGTCCAGCAATAGTGTCTGACAAGGGAAAATCGAAATTGTTCATATTAAGACCTCTATCCTCTCTGAAATAAAAGATACTATCTTCAATCGATATCTTCTTGAATGTTCAACTGTTTATGATGTATTTGATCCAATGGAGTGGGTAAAATATAGATCAAGATGACCGTTACAAAAATCAACCAGGTGAGAGTGTGGCTGATGAATACAACTCCTATCGAAATAAGATAAAGTAATGGTGCAGTCAATACTCTCCGATGGACAAAAAGAATTAGGTCCGGGTCAATATTCGAATCAACCAGACGATGATCCTTTGACGCGTACCACCAGATGGAATCCAACACCAATCCGGTTAGCATCAGCCAAAAGGCATAGAACGCAAGCGCTATGGTGTCTTCTCCGTGCTCACTTATTAATCCAGCAAAGAAAGGCATCATAGCCACGCACATCAAGAACAAGATATTCAACCACATTAAAGACCGATCATGGCGTTTGATATGTTTAAACATATTGTGATGGCCAACCCAATAAATTCCCAGTACAATAAAACCTAGAACATTACTAGCTATTAGCGGAAGAAGCTTGGGTACATAATCCCATAAGCCATTTTCAGGCAGGGTAGCTGGAACGGATAACCTAAAAACCAAAAGGGTGATGGCTATGGCAAAAACACCATCACTAAAAGCAGTAATCCGTTCATTGCCAGACGCACCGCTGAGGATGATCGATTTTTTATCAGTATTCATTGATCGATTATCTTTTTTATCGTTCATATATCATCGCAAGAAAAACCTTCGCCAAGCTAGCCAGTAAATTTGGGTGGATTTGCCTGATCAGTGTAACCTTGCGAAATTTCGACGATATTACCGTCTGGATCGGTTAACCAAACGGAACGCCATCCAGGAATAAAATCATCAAAATCCAGCGGACCAAGTGTGATGTGTGCCTCGCCACCCATCTGAGCTAATTTTTTGTCTACATCCTCCACCTGAAAGGCGATATGGCGAAGGCCTGGATACGTAGGACCATCACTTTGGAATGGAGGTAGAGGTGATTCTCCTTTGGACTGAAACAGTTCAAGGTAGGTATCACCAGATTTAATAAAGATTATCTTTTCATCACCCAATGGGATTACGCGCGCCCGTTGAAAACCAAAATAACGGGTATAAAAATTCTCACTGGCCGATGGATCCTTACAGGAAAGAGCAACATGGGAAGAAATTAACATTTGTAAATCCTTTTGAATGATCGATTCGAGCTAAGCTTTTTCATAGAGTAGATCGATAATCTTTCGGGCAAAAAGATGGCAGTGTCCCCCCGTCCTGCCCGTTACCAGATCAGCATCCACTACTACATCTTGATCCGTATAAATTGCGCCCATATTCCTGGCATCACCAATCAGGTTGTTATGCACTACAATCTTTCTGCCACGAACCAATCCAGGCACAGCAGAAACTAACCACATTCCATGACATATGATCCCTTTGATAATACTTTTTTCATTAAAAGCACGTCGAATGAAAGCTGTGGCTGGAGATATTTTATTTACATCGTCGGTGTACCGCAGCCGATCAGATACCATCCCAGAAGGGACTATGATGGCAGAAAAACTCCTGAGGGTTTCATCGTCCATATCTTCAAAACTCTCAACATGACCATCAAATGGAACCTTGTATTCATGTCCTTTGAAACCAGCTGTTATCACTTCTGAGGTTTGTCCCCACATTCTGGTTAAAAAGTGGATATCCATACCTTCTTCGGCGAAGCGGTGACGGTAATACCAAATTTCGGGTTCGTAATAATCCCCTTCTATTAATATGCCGATCTTTTTCCCTTGCAATTTCATTTTTTAGCCCTGGTAGTTGTTATTTTTTAGGAATAAGCTTATCAAGCTAGACTAGACCATGATCTTGCTTTATCATGTCACTGGCTTTTTCGGCGATCATCACAATTGGGGCATGTATGTTTCCAGTGGTTATGGTGGGCATAATACTGGCATCCGCCACTCGCAATCCTTCAACACCGTAAACCTTTAATCGGGAATCCACGACAGCCATGGCATCTTTACCCATCTTGCAAGATCCTACTTGGTGGTGATACGAATCACAGCGGTTCCTTACGAATTTTAATAAATCTCTATCCGTCTGATACTCAGGCCCCGGTAGTAATTCACGCCCTGAAAGTGCTTTAGAAAATGATTTCGTGCCAAATATTTCACGGCTCATCTTGGTCATCTGGACCATCCGCTGTACATCGGCCTCTTCTGATAAATAATTGGGGTTTATCAGGGGTTTATCCAGGGGGTCTCGGCTTCCAAGGCGTACCCAACCCCGTGAAAGCGGACGCTGTAGACCGGGTATTAAAGAAACTGAATTGGGATTATTTTGACCAACAATAACGTCAAATGGTAGATGAACGAAGTTAAATTGCAAATCTGGCACGGTAAGACCAGGCTCTGAAAAACAAAATAGACCCGCTTCAGAAGTATTTAAATGGCCTGGTGCAACAGGTTCCTTGGTTTCCATAATTGCACCAGTCAAAACATGATTATGGAAATTTTCTCCCACACCAGGCAGATCAACCACGATAGGCTTATCAAATTCCTTTAACTGTTTTGCTTTCCCAATGCCAGAATTTAAAAGCAGATGAGGCGATTCCAGGGCTCCTAAGCATACAATGACCTCTTGTGAGGCACGCACAGTTTTAAGCTCGCCATTTTGCACGTACTCCACACCAATGCAACGCGTTCCCTGAAAGAGGAGACGAGTCGCTTGGGAGTTGGTACATAAAGTCAGATTAGATCGTTTTAGAGCTGGTAATAAATAAGCTACTGCATCACTGTTCCTTTTACCATCCTCGCCTATATTAACGTGATGCCATCCAACCCCTACCATCTGAGGGCCATTAAAATCCTCTGTATCAGGAAAGCCCAGCTCGCGACAAGCTTGAATAAAAAGTGGAGTTAATGGGTGGTGCTGATGGTTTTTCGGGTTGATCAGGTGCAGTGGACCGCCTACACCTGTCAGGTCACTGGTTTTATCCTCTTGGTCTTCCAATTTTTTAAAATAAGGTAGAACATCCTTATAAGACCATCCGGCATTTCCGTTGTAAGCCCAGTTGTTATAATCCTCAGGATGTCCGCGAATATGCATCATTAGATATAATTGGCTGGTGCCACCTATGATTTTGCCGCGTGGCTCATATATTTGGCGGTTATTCAAGCCAGGTTGGGGTACAGTAGAATAGCCCCAATCAATCTGTGAGCCTAACAAAGTAAACCAGACAGAGGGATTCTCTACATTTGTCCCAATCTCCGCTCCCCCTGCTTCTAGCACAATAACCTTCGAATCTGGCTGTTCACTGAGGCGATTGGCTATCGCAGATCCCGCAGAGCCAGCACCAACAACAATAAAATCATATTCATTCATGATTTGCCCCCTGAAATTTGGCGTAAGAATGGCTCAAAAGGTTTTGTGTCATGTACATTACGCATGTAAGAAATCTTCCCATCCCGGAAGCGGAAGTAATTCATCACCTCCGCTTCAATCGGCTGATCGGGATACTTGGCAGCCAGGGCGGAAATATGTGAGACGACTGCACCTTGATCCTTTTCGACCAGCATCTCCTTGAGCACATTTTGGAACTTGGCATAAACCTGACCCATCCCCGCCATCATCGGTCGTAAGGTAACCAGGCCGACGATGTGCCCGGCTAATTGCTCATCCATCACCATGTCATCGGTAAAAAGGTCACACCAAGCATCCCATTTACCAGCATTTGCAGTTTCATAATATCTTCGAATAATTTCATGATTATCCATATCCTTACTCCTTAATTATCTGGCTACACATCGAATTGACACCTTTAGCTCCATCCTGTTACGCATCTGTGTTTTCCCAAACTGTTGCCGGCTGATTTTTTCCGCTCCTGGTCTCAGCAGCAACCTGGTGGAAAGATCACGCTCCTGAAGAAGCCCCACCGCCTACGCCAAGCTGCTGCAGCAGGCCGAGCACATCTTCGTTACTCCAACTCTCCACAATTTGACCACCTGCAAAACGGGCAATGATGATCTGGCCCCAGGTAACCTTTTTACCAGTAGCCGGAACACCCATCAAAGTACCGCTATGAGTGCCGCTCTGCGAAAGCCATGCCAACACCATATCACCATCCGCTAATAGGTTCTTGAATTCGGCATGGAAATCTGGCATTGCCTCGCGATACATCCCCACGCTGGTCTTAATCCCCTGGCCGCCGGTTGGTAAGCTCGGGTTGCTGGGATATGTGGCTTGAGCATGGTAAATCTGGTCAGTAAAAGCCAGGTTCCCCTGATTCCAAACCTCCTCCACCAGGCGCTGGATCGCTGCCTTATTTTGTATGGGGGAGGTATAAACCCCGCCAGCCACATACGGCGGGACTGGGGTAGGCAAGGGTCTGCCATCCGCAGCCGGAACGGGTATAACTCCCATCTGTTGCATCACGCTCAATCCATCCCATTCCTGCCAGCGGGCATCCATCAATCCATTCTGGTCAAAACGAAAAATCGCTGTACCGGTCCACGAGATAAACTTTCCAGTGGGTGGTGCAAAACCCATAAAGTTGCCTTTATGTGTGCCGCTCAATGTGCCCCGTACACCGCAGAGATTTCCTTCTGCAACCACCTGGTCTACATGAAAGTTTAAATCAGGCAGGCTGGAAATAAATTGCACATATAGCTGGCGAAAAGCCTCCGCACCAACCAAATCTCGAAAACCAGCTCCACCATAGCTGACAAAACTTGGTGCAAACATCTCATCAAATACCGAGAAGTTTTGTTTGTTTGATTCATCATACAAACGCACCATGATATCTTTCATCTCGTTAGTGGTTAATGGACGACCCGGTGCGGTGTAGCTGGCCCCAGGGATCACTTCACCATTCCAAATCTGCTCTGCAAGGCTGGCTTTTTTCTCTGTAATAGTATTCATATTAATCCTCCTATGTCACCAGCATTTAAGACTGGCCACCTGCCGGGATAGCCCCCAGCTGCATCATCATGCCGAACATATCCAGGTCGATCCATCCATCAGTCACTTTTTGATTAGCAATCCGGAACATTCTCGTTCCCGTCCAACGAATTACTTTATCCGTAGGTGGGATACCCATAAAAGCTCCGGTGTGCTTCCCTTCGATGACGCCTCGTCCAACAACTAGGTCGTCCTCTGCCACTAAGGCTTCGAATGTGTACCATAGGTCAGAAAAGGCGGATGAGAACATACGGTAGGCGTCTTTCAATCCATCGACCCCAGGTCGCTGCCCGGGCAGGGCATTGTGATCTACAAAACCAGGATCTACGTATTCGTCGAAGCGGTCCAGCTCACCAATGTTGGTGGCATAGACATATCGTGAAACGATAAAACGATTATGATCGATGGTACCTGGCTTGATTTCTTGCATGAGTTGGTTACGTAAGGCACCTAAATCAGGTTGACCATGGTGCTCAACAATTCGTCCATTCGCGACCCGAAAGAATCCCATGGATGACCAGCTTACCCGCAGACCGGTCGGCTCGATACCCATGAATGGCTTACCCAGATGGCTGGCTTTGCCAGTAACCCGCGTGGCAACCCAACCATCCTGATTGATCATATCTTCGATAGTAAAATGCACATCCGGGAACGCACCTCGAAACATGATTGGTACTGCCCGTATGGCATCATATCCTCCTACTGGCGCTCCTGGAGGTGCATTGTGATCCAGATAATCCTCAGCAAAAATCTCAGGGATTAGCGCATAATTACCCTTGTTGATCACTTCTTCTACAAAGTTTTGATAAAGAGTTTTAGCGATATCGGACATATTGATTTATCCTTTAGCTTCGAGTTGTTGCATAACTCTTGGGATATCTGATATGCCCCAGCGTTCTGCAATTTTGCCATTTTCGATATGAAAGAAAGTCATGCTTTCTAGCGAAACCTGTTTCCCGGTTGGTGATATGCCCATAAAGTCACCTTTATGTGTGCCCAATCCCGTCAGGCGAATCGCAAGGCGGTCATCTTCGACTACAATCTGATCGATTGAAAATTTAATATCAGGAAAAGCAGTACGGATCATATTTACACCACCCCAAAAGCCTTCACGACCATCTGGTGCGCCAGGAAGGTGGTTATGATCCACAAAGTCTGGTGCCAGCAAATCATTCACCAGGCTATAGTTACCCTTGTTCCACACCTCTTCGAACAATCGCTTCACAAGTGCAACATTATTGTCAGCGAGATCTGAGGTAGGAGTAATTTCTCCTGCCCAGATCTTCTCCGCCTGTACGGATCGGCCAATTAGATTTTCCATAATTTTTATCCATTATCTTTACTTCTTAATCCAACTCATTGCTTTGCCCCATTTAACTGTTGGATCATGCTCAACATGTCGACTTCGTACCAGCTTTGAACAATTTTGCCGTCTTTAATCTTCAGAACACCAATCTCGGTCCATGTAGCTTTACGACCAGAAGCCTTCATTCCCATTAAGTCACCGCCGGTGTGGGTCCCGCTCTGAGTAAATCGGCCAGTTACCTGAGATTCATCGGCAACCATCAGGTCAATATCCATGTGGTAATCAGGCATAGCTTCGCGAAACATCTTGACCAGCATCTTTACTCCCTCAGAACCTGGAGGAAGTTGAGGCGCACTAGGGCTGGTATGATCGGGTGCAAATAGCTCATCCGCAGTAGCCAGGTTGCCCTGATTCCAAACTTCCTCGATCATCCGGCGCATCACCTCTTTATTCAGTTCGATTAAGTTTCCATTAGAGGATATGGCAGTTGGATTGTTGGCTTGAGATTCGACAAATTTCCGCATAATCTTATTCGCGTTCTTGTGCATGGCAGCATATTCAGGTCCGTACAAAAAAGGTAAATCTGGTAATGGTCTCCCAGCAATGGACCATTCCATAATTGGAGTTTCCTGAATAATGCAGTACGTGTAGGGTCGAGCAACATCGCCGACCACATTGATAAAAGTATCGGTCATCTTTTGGAGCAGCTCACGTTTCTGTTCCGGGCTGGTTAAGACAACCCCTTCAATTGCCTGGATTGTAATAATAGGCATAGCTTTCTCCTCCGGCGTTGAATTGCGCCGGTATATATATTTATATTAACAGCCCCCCTGAAACTTTAGTGGCTGGGGGGGGTAACCACTGGCGAGCGTGACCAGAACTGGTCGTACTCTGTGGCGCCATCGCCAAAGATGGCTCCCTTGCCCGCGATCACCTTACCATTGCGCCAACGCAGTACATGGGCGACTTCGATATCCATGGTCTTTTCGGTAGCCCCTTTTCTGTAGCCACGATTTCGTGTCAGGTCAACCGAATAGTCACCGGTAACCAGAACGCGCCCGGCCACCGGATCCATGCGGAAGCTATGATCGGATAGCTCGCCAACTTTGCCCATGAAAGCCAGGAACTCATCCCGACTGTAATACCAGCCAGAAAGCTCGTTATGACCCGGCACCTGCCAGACCATATCCGTAGCCCAATACTGTTTGATGCGCTCCATATCGCCGGAAGACAATGCCGCATAGGCTTCACCGACATGCTCGGGCGTGATCTCAGTTTCAATTTCATAAGTCTGCGGTCCTTGATCTGGAGAAGGGATGGCGCCCATCTGCTGCATCATCCCCAGCATGTTGAGTTCTCCCCAACCTTCGCGGATTTTGCCGTCCACGACCCGGTCAATGCCGATTGAGGTTACTTCCACCTTTTTATTGCTGGCCGGAACCCCGTAGAATTCACCGGTTTGGGTGCCACGAAAGGTCATGCGGATCACAGACATTTCACCTTCAGTAATAATGTCATCCATGGTCATATGTCCATCCGGAAATGCCTGATGCCAGATCTTGACCATCCCCGCCACACCATCCGGGCCTTGTTTGATGTCTTGACCACCCGCACCATGCGCGGTAAAGTCGTCGGCTACCAATTCCTGGGTAATTGCATAATTCTTTTTGTTCCACAGCTCCTCAAACCAGCGGGTGAACAGCGCCCGATGTTCCTGGGCATGTGCTTCGATACTTTTATCCGTTGATGTTTTGTTGGAACTGGTGTCTGCCATGGATTCAACTTTATCGAATTCCATAAGGATTTCCTTACCAATCGTTATTTGGTCACCGTCCAGTAAAGGCATAGTTGCGGTCAGGCTGTTGCCATTCACCATAGTAGCATTGGCCGGACCGATGTTTTCCAGAGAATAACCAGTAGCTGTCTTTATCAATAGAGCATGGACTGGATGTAAGCTGGCATCATTGATGTACAGGTCATTGGATTTATCACGACCTAACGTTATGGCTGCCTTAGTCAGGTCCCAAATCTGTCCTGGATTGGGTCCTTTTTTAATTATGATACGAAACTGATCTGACATATTCATCCATCCTTTATATGAGTAAGAATTATCTTGTTAGCAACTATCGGCGATTAATCACCGCCCCACGCATCATGGGCACGTTTTCGAGGTTCGACATTTGCTGAAGAATCGCCATTGGATTTTTGGGGTGGTTGCGTAATGGATTGAGATTCGACAAATTTACGCATGATCTCATTCGCATTCTTGTGCATGACAGCATATTCAGGTCCATACAAGAAAGGCAAATCAGGCAACGGCCTCCCGGCAATCGACCATTCCATCGGCGGTGTTTCCTGAATAATACAGTACGTGTATGGTCGAGCAACATCACCCACCACGCTGATGAATGTATCGGTCATTTTCTTGAGCAGCTCGCGTTTCTGTTCCGGGCTGGTCAGTACGACCCCTTCGATGGCCTGAATGGTTATAATGGGCATAATTGTCTCCTTCGGCGCAAAATAGCACCAGATTATCTCAACAGAGAATGATTCCCGTATAGTATTAACGGCTTGGTGGTGTGACGACTGGTGAATTTGACCAGAACTGGTCATACTCGGTGGTACCATCGCCAAAGATAGCCCCCTTGCCCGCGATCACCTTACCATCGCGCCAGCGCAGCACATGCACCACTTCAATATCCATGGTTTTATCAGCCTGGTTGACACGGTTGCCGCGGTTGCGGGTTAAATCCGCAGAGTATTCACCCGTTACAATCACCTGACCGGCAATGTTATCCATGTGGAAACTGTTACCGGAGAGCTGGCCGACCTGACCCATAAAAGCCAGGAATTCTTCCCGACCATAATACCAACCAGATAATCGGTTATGCCCTGGTACTTGCCAGACCATCTCATCCGCCCAATACTGCTTGATTCGCTCCATATCGCCTGAAGATAGAGCAGCATAGGCATCTTTTACATGTTGGGGGGTAATAATTGACTTTACAGTAGCCATAAGATCACCTCAGCTTGCTGGTTTATTCAGCCAGGCGAGCAGGAATACCTTTAAGTTTGATTACATTCCAAAAGTAACGGTCGACACTATGCTGGTCACCCGTATGAACACGTACCTCATAGATCTTGTTATTTTTGATGCCATAAGAGGTGCAGGTTGGGAAGACAAATTCTTCTTCACCAACCTTGCCATGACCGACATGTTTCTCGATTACCGTGCCATCATCCAAGGTGCCAAAATGCACGTTGTCAACCTGGATTCCCGCTTTGAACAGGGCACCGAAGAAAGAAATCACGGCGTCCACGCCTTCCATACGACCGGAGAGTGGATGATGTCCGGGCATGGTCCAGCTTATGTTTGGATCGAAGAGATCCGATTTGATCGTAGCCATATCGCCTTTATTAAACAATTCGTACATTCGAAGAACCAGATGTGTGTTGTCCATTTTTTTATCTCCTTATATAGATAAGTTAAATTTGATTTCGATTTTTGATCCCATCATCTAACAATATGTTTTTATAGGTCATAGAATAATTTTGGGTAAATAAATCTCAGCTTCCGCTCGGAATTACCCCAATCTGCTGCATGAGCCCCAACGAATCTTCCGCTACCCAATCTTCTGCCACTTTGCCATTGTAAAAACGAAGCAAGCTGATCCCTGCAACATTAACTGATTTGCCACTGGGTGGGATACCAAATAGTTCCGCCGTATGTGTACCGCTCATGCGCCACCTGATGGCGACCATTTCACCATCGCCAAAGGCTAATTCGACTTTCATGGTCATATCCGGGAACCCTGCCCTGAACGCACCTAAAAAACCGACTACATTGCTAACTCCTGCGACGGGTTGGGGGCTGCTGGGATGGTGCATGACGATATCAGTTGCCAGGATTGTGTCTGCCAGGTCCCAATTAGCTCTACCAAGCATATCTTCGAAAAACCGTTGGCCTTTCTCCGTATTTTGATCGGTGGACATGTAAGCCTCCTGAAAGCGAATATTATCTAGATCCTCATTTTGTTTAACCGGTGCATCCAAACTATTCGTGCTCATCATCAAAGCTCCATTCCACCTTAACTGACAGATACGATTCGAACTCGCGGCTATTTCGCGCCAGTAAAGTGGTAAGCCACTTTACTGTCACGCAAGACCATCGCATCATATACTTTCGCAATGCCAAAATTGGTTTCAACGGTGGCTTCAAAGAGGATCGTATCGTCAGTTTCTACGAATAGATCAGTGGACTTTACCTCTTTGATAGTCACCCGATTAAAGTAGTTGTGGAAATGTTCTTTTAGTGCCGGTTTACCGCGCACCGTGGAATCTGCCGATATCAGAACTGCATCATCCTGGTAATTCTCATCAACCAGCCGATCGACATCCTTGGCAATCAGGTATTGCACCTGCCGCACATAGAATTGCTTGCCCAGGGAATCAATAACCATTGGCGCCAGGCCAGGAAAATTCTCATCTGTCGTCTGGAGCTTGCTTATGATATTTTGGTTATCGATGCTTGAGCTCATGATATCTTCCTCTGTAAACCGGTGTTGGCTATAAACGGGCAAATCCAGGGGAATACTTGAATGGCTGGGCCATGGCGTTATAACTGATCACTTCCAACCCGTATTCATTCCTTGTAGAGCCACGTACAATCCATCGCTGCGTGGCATCGAGCGAGGTGCGCTTGCTTTTGGCTGCAGGCGCATCAAACCAACTTGCTTGCCAGGCTACCACCACTTCCAAGGTTGCTTGATTGCCTTTAATTTCTCCTTCCACACTCACTACGTTGTGGTTCTCGTCGAAGAAAATGTTGATCACTCCTGGCGCCGTGGAGCCATCGGAATATGTACCGCCAGCGTACCAGGCCAGGAAATCACTCACCCCATGCAGAGTCTTCTCTGGGAAGATCATCTCCAGACGATCTTCTGCTACCAGCTTTGCACATTCGCTTGGAGCGACATGCTGGTCAAGTGCCTTATACCAGGCAGTCACAAAATTTCTGATCTCATCCATTGATAAAGACATATTTCTTATTCCTTCCTTGTACTATTCATAGAATATCTAAACTTTTAATTCGCCTATTATTGTCCGCAAGTAGTACCAACTCTGTCTGGGTGGGTATCGCTTTCAAGTAAAAGGTCTATGAGGAACGGACCTGGATGAGCTAATGCCTGCTTGATTGCCGGAGCAACTCCAGAGGGTTTTTCAACCCGCAAGCTTTGAACGTTCATAGAGCGTGCCATCTCATGAAATTGGAGTGGTGGGCTTGAGAGGTCAAAGTTTAGGGGATAGTCATGCTTTGGAATAGCCCGTTCTTTCCAATACGCATCAATATTCAACTGTAATAAACGGTAAGATAGATTATTGCACACTACGAATTTGGCGTTGATATTGTGCCGAGCGGCTGTCCAGAGCGCCTGGATCGTGTACATGGCACCACCATCACCGGTGAAACCAATCACGGTCTTATCCGGATTGGCTAACTTAACTCCTATCGCCCCAGGTATACCAACTCCCAATGATCCGCCACGCGTTAGGTAATATTGGCCAGTTCGAGTAGGTGCGAAATAACGGGATACCGCAGGTGAACTGGTAAGTGCTTCATCAAAGATAATCGCATTTTTAGGAAGCTGTTTCATCAATTCTTCCATGAAACGGGACATTTTTATTGGGATAGAATCCCTAATTGCATAGTCTTGATTTACAGCTTTCTCCCTCTGTGCATCTTTTGTTTCACACAGTGCAGTGAACCGGGATGCAGCGGCCTCTTTTTGTTGAGGGGTCATTAATTCTTTAAGTGCTTGGGCTACTTTATTGAGGGTTAATTTCGGATCCGCCACAACACCCAAAGTCACAGGGTGATTTTTGGCGATTTCATAACTATTTAGATCAATATGGATGACTTTTGCCTGAGGTGCGAAAATATTTTCAAGAGTTGGAAAAACTTCCGGAAGGACATAAGTTCCGCAAATTAAATTAACATCCCCCTTTAATGTAATGGGCAAGCTAGCTGAACCGAACATGTGTCCCGTCATCCCTTTGTAACTGGGATGCATATAGCTGATGTTGACTTCACCAGCATCAGCCTCCCACACTTCTGCTCCAAGCAATTCGGCTACCTGAGCAAGCTCATCTTGAGCGCTCGAATAAGCCACACCATCTCCGACAAAAATCATCGGCCTTTCAGCTGCCGCCAACATCAGAGCGATCTCCCGGATCGTTTGATCGTCAGGTGCCACCCGGGTCGATGGGACTGTCGTTTGGAAAACTTCCTCGACATTGGTTGCATCGAGCACGTTCATTGGGAGGCAGACATAAACCGGCCCCATGGGAGGCGTGGAAGCGATTTTTACTGCTTTGCGTAAGACCCTGAGAAGCGATGAAGGGTCAACCACCATCGTAGACCACTTGGTGACCGGTTCAGCAAACGCCACCAAATCTCCTGCCATCTGAGAATCCATTGCCAGATATTGGGTTCCGGCATCTCCCCCGATCACAACCAGGGGCGAATGGCCGCGCTTGGCCTGGTAAAGGGCTCCGATCGCATTGCCAACGCCGGGTGTGCTGTGTAGCTGTACCAGGGTTGGTTTTTGGGTGGCGCGCGCATATCCATCCGCAGCTAAAACCGCCACTGACTCCTGAAGCGTCAGGATGTACTTCATCTGAGGGTATAACGTCAGGGCATCGAGAAAGCCTTGTTCAACGGTGCCAGGATTGCCGAACATGACGTCCATCCCGTCAGCCAGGAATTGCTCAAGCATGGCAAATCTTCCAGTTTTTTCTGTCATCTTGGGAGTAGTAGTGAGAATTGCTTCTTTCTGTAAATTACCAGCCATAGCGTTTCAGCCCGTTTTCCAGCGTTTGAACGATCAACTCACCAACCAGGTGCGAATCCTGGGTTGACCTACCGGTCAGGAAGGGGTAATCGAGAATCGTCGATAAGGTCCGGCCAACACCGCCATGGTACTGGCCTTCTGGACCAACTGCATCTCGCAAAATTAGCTCCAGCGGATATGGTGGAGGGCCGATGTTAATATCCGTATTTAAGAAGCCAGTTCCATCTTTGTAGTCATATTCCAATGCATGTCCGGTAACACGCTTCCCCCAAATAATGCTCTTCCGATCTACCCAATCTCGAGCAAATGCCAGACATGCCACACCATAACATTCAGCGGCGATTAACTTTCCCATTTTATAGAAACCTAAAATAACATCATGCACGCGTTGATTATTGACCATATCCAGGATAGGTCCGCTTCCTCCTACGAGGAGTAAAGCGTCGTACCTTTCCAGGTCCTTCCAAGATTGATCACGAGCAGAATAATATGCTTCAAGATCCCTCCCATAATTAGGAGAATTGAAATAAGGGCGCTCAGGGAACCATTTTGATAAATTAATTGGATCATCAAGCCGTTTGGATTCATCTACCTTGCGAGTGAGGTTGGCGTAATATTCATCAGTTACTACTTTATGCAATGGCGGATCAAAATAACCTACCTGCATACTTGGGGGTAGTGCATGCGGCCGCTTTCCTTTATTAGTCATAAAATCAACTTTGTACCCCTGTTGATCAAGCACTTCAAGGGGGCCAACCAGCTCTTCGCCCCAATATCCCCATTCCGAAACAACGGTTAATATATTCCTCATAATATTGTTCCAATCTAGCTGATGGTTTATTATTTTTTAATGACCCCCCGGTGTTCAAACCAGGTGTTGCTTCCCCGGGAGCCCGTTGAACATTAATACCTAATTTATCCAACGGTAACTAGACTAACTATACCATATTGGTCATATTTGGAGTTAATAGAAAGATTAGAAATTTTTATAATCGTAGTCCTGGGATATCAATAAAATCTTCTAGCTGTCGTGGCTACTTTAGTCATCCGTACAGTATTTTCCAAAAACAAATCCGTTATCTTCTCCAATGAATGAGTTATCATCCTGCTTGAATAAGAAATCCTTTTCAACAGGTAGAATATGGTTCTCGAAATTATCGTTTTCTGGCACTTCTTCTCTGCATGGATGCATCAAATCCTGAAAAGATGGACAAAACCAATAGCGAAACCGGTTATTGTGGGCGCTCTCTCGGACCTTAGCCGAAATCGAACCGACCTGATCATTGAAAATGCTATACTACGCCAGCAGTTGATCGTTCTCACTCGCCAGATCAAGCGACCGCAACTTACCCATGGAGATCGTTTGGGATTGGTACTCCTGGCACGATTCACCAAGTTCTGGAAACAAGCCCTCCATATAGTGGAACCAGATACGCTCTTACGCTGGCATCGAGATATCTTCCGTTTCTACTGGAAACGCAAGTCAAAGCCTAAAAAGAAGGAACCTATAATATCACCTGAAACCATTCACTTGATCAAGCAAATGGCCAACGAAAACCGACTTTGGGGAGCAGAACGGATTCGAGGAGAGCTTTTGAAGCTGGGTATACAAGTAAGCAAGCGGACCATCCAACGATATCTTCCCAAAGAACGAAAAACATCGACGCAAGCCTGGACAACTTTCCTCAAGAATCATGCGAGTGAAATTTGGGCTTGCGATTTCACCGTTGTGCACGACCTGCTCTTCCGACCAATCGTTATCTTTGTGATCCTGGAACTGAAAACACGGCTTATCATCCACTCAGCGGTAACCACGTCTCCTTCCGATGAATGGACAGCTCAACAACTGCGCGAAGCTACACCATGGAGTTCTCACCCAAAATACCTCATTCGAGACCATGATCGCAAGTATGGTTTCTTGTTTTCATCCTTAGCAGCTAGTTCAGGGATCCAAGAAATGAAGACACCCTTTCAAGCTCCGAAGGCGAATGCGGTCTGTGAAAGGTTCATGGGAAGCCTGAAACGTGAGTGCCTGGATCATACATTTATGCTGAACCAACGGCAACTGGAACGCTTGGTCAAGGATTATGTGATCTACTACAACACCTTCCGACCGCATCAGGGCATTCAGCAACGTATTCCAGAACGATACGAGAAAAAAGTATTCCCTATCCCAATTGGCAAGATCGTATCAAGACCAATCCTGGGCGGACTTCATCACGATTATACGCGGACTGCTTATCTGAATTGAGGCTCCTCTATTATATAAATCACAAGTACGCCATCTGGTTAATAAATGATGGCGTACTTGAGGTTCTAGGAAATTGAGTAACTTCATATGGAGAGCTTGGATACAGTAACGAACCGGACTTCAAATTTACCAAAAATATTCGGGAACATCCTCGATTCAAAGGGCACAGCTTTGAAGCTAATGAAAACATAGCGGATGTGATAAGTAGCCATGACAGGCATGGTTTGGATTTTCCCTACCAGATTTCAACCAAATATGATTGTTGCACCAAATTCGCCCAGGGTGCGTGTCCAGGTAAGACTAGTTCTAGTCAGCAGTTACCGCATGAATATTTTTTGGAACCATGCGTTAAATCATGCTTCCTGTTGTCTCAAACATTTTTCGAGATGGACGCCTGCTTTCAGGATATAAGCACGAGTCCCATGATGACTAAGACTCCCAGGATGAGTATCCCCCAATCCCATTTTCCAACCTTAATCGGCATACTGCGAGCACGCTCAGGTGAAAATGCGCGCACTTCTGCAGCCAGGGCAATCTCTTCTGCCCGACTCAGCGCGTTGGCAATGATGGTCACCGCCAGCAAGCGCAACGCACGCCAGCGTTGCTTGCGCAAGCCACCCCGCATCCACAAGCTACGCCAGGCATTCTGAGCCGATTGCTGTAAAGTGGGCAGCAGATTGAGAGCCACGCCTAACGAAAAGCCCAGTCCATGCAAGCCGGCCCGTTCCAACAGCCCGGCGATCGAAGAGATATCCACCATGCTGGTAAGACCTTGCACTGAGACCAATACCACCAATATCCGCATGGCAATTTGGACCCCATTCAGCAATCCTTCTGATGAATAGGAGATTCCAATTATGCTGCGATCGACCTCTCCCACCAGGAAGATAGGTGGTAAGGATAATAGACCAACCATCACCAGCCATCGCAAGCGTATCAGGCGGTGGAATGCCTGCGGATAGACCAGCCAGGCTATCAGCAGGCAACCTCCAGAGACCCAGGGCAGGTATTGGGGAGGGGAGATCATCACTGCAGCCAGCGAGCAGGAAAAGATTGCCAAGTACCCGATGGTGCCCAGATGCTTCTCTTTGAAGGATCCTGAGAGCACCTGATTTATGCTGCCGTGGCTGATCATTTTATAACTTGCAGTTCAGAAAGCATGCGTACATTCAGCTTGCCCTCTGCGCCTGGCAGCACCATGCGGAACGATCCATCCTCCTCAGCAAGGTCACCATCGGTGCGGGCATAAGCGACGATGACATCCGCTGCCAAAACTTGCGCAGGATCGTAATTGACAGTGTATCCATCCGACGCTATGGCTTTGACCGCCTTCACCTCGTCCAGAGTGAAACCGGCATCCTCCAGCAGCGCGGACACCCTAACACCCACATAGGTCACATCCTTGAAGGCTGCCTGGCTGGCAGCCAGGGCTTCCAAGTCGGCGCGGGTATAGGTTTTACTCGTGTCACCGCCAGTGATTAGCAGGCTTGGTACAGTCTCAGAGGAGGTATCTTGGGGTGCAGAGGATGCACAAGCGGTTAGCAGTGCGAGGAACAGAATCAACAAGACGATCGTAAAGCGCTTCATTTCTCTTACTCCTATTCAAGTAATTTATGATTGATTAACACCTGGAGTAGGCTGTCCCAGGCGTTTTTTCAGCAAGAGAGCAATATCCCAACTCACCCAGCCGACCAGCCCACCGATGGCCATATGGATGGCGAGCAATCCCAAAACTATCCAGACGGCAGCAGATGGAGCTAATCCCAGCAACCGATTGCCCTGATCGAGCAGATCTAACCAGACGGTGAACAACGTCCGCCCAAACAACAACGGACCGGTGACAAATGGCTGCACCAGCACCCACGTCACTCCCAGCGCTCCAGCCAGGCTAAAGGCGGTTCGCGATGGCTTGCCAGCCAGGGAGAGCACGATCTCCGCCACCAGTGCTTCGGTGAAAATACCTACCATCGGACCTATGATCACCCCTCCCAGGCTGAACAGCTTGAGCAGCATAGCGATTACCCCGATGAACAAGGTTGAACCCCGTTTGGGCACAAACATCCTCCCCGTCAAAGCAATGGCCAGGCCAATGGCTGAGAGTACCACCCCACTCAGGGGGATATTGAGCGTTTTGAGTACTGAGCCCAGGCTGATTTCGACCAGACCCCATAAGGCGCCAAATACCGCCAGAGTAGCCAGCTCACGTGTGGATAATTTCATTTTTTTCCTCCAAATGTGGTACCGGTGAGGCTTGGATTTTCCCGATCCGTTCGATGCACCCATCCTGTATTAAGATCAACCGGTGGGCGTAGTGGTGGACCAGCTTGTAATCATGCGAAATGAGCAGGATGGTAGTACCCTGCTGGTTTAGCACCTGGATGTAGTTCATCAGTCGCTGCAAGTGACCCCAATCCTGGCCCAGGGTGGGTTCATCCAGGATGAGCAGGCGCGGGCGCAAGCCCAGACAGGAAGCCAGCGCCGTGCGCTGCTGCTGCCCTACCGAGAGTGCCATTGGGCGGCGAGAGCGAAGCTCCCATAGGTCAGCTTCTTGCAGGATTTGAGCATGCAGGCTGGGGTCAAAACAGTCATAATTGCTGGGCGCAAAAGCCACTTCTTCATCCACCATATCAGTAAAAAGCTGCTCCTGAGGATCCTGGAAGAGCAAAGCCACATCCAACCCAGGGCGCGGTCGGTCACCTTTGCCAAAATGCACCACACCAGACTGCGGTTTGATCAGCCCGGCTGCCACCATCGCCAGGGTGGATTTGCCGGCGCCGTTATCCCCCACGAGCGCTAAGAATTCACCTGGATAGAAAGAAAGCTGGATATTCCGGATCACGGTATGCCCATTGAATCCGGCTGAAACATTCTCCAGCGCGAGCAGTGGTTCGGTTGTAGGGGAATGGTTTCCAGTAGACTGGATCAATGTGTCCCAAGAGATCGAAGGCTCCTCCGCCAGGCGGCGCAGTCCCAAGTGAAGAAGAAGGGCGCGGTCCGCAAAAACTTCATGCGGAGTGCTATCCGCGATGATGTGTCCGTCTTCCATCAAGAGCACTCGCTCTGCCAGTTGGGCCATTTCTGCCAGGCGGTGCTCGATCAAGATAATAGTAATGCCGTAATCGGTACGCAGTCGGGCTAACGTTTCGATCACTCGGTGTGTATTGGGCACATCCAGCGAGGAAGTTGGCTCGTCCAACACCAGCACTTGCGAGCGCATAGCCAAAGCTGCTGTGATTGCCAGGCACTGTTTCTGACCACCGGATAAGGCGGATGGTTTATCATTGCGCAGATCGTACATACCCGTTGCTCGCAGAGCCCATTCTGTGCGTTGTTTGACTTCACTTTCATCCAGCCCCAGGTTGCGCGGTCCGAAAGCTACTTCGTCCTCTACACGCAGGTGGAAAAGCTGCGAGGCGGGCCTTTGGAAGACAATTCCGACCTTTTGAGCGATCTCGGGGATAGTTTGCGCGAGTGTGTCCAGCCCCTCCACGAGTATCTGACCTTCAACCTGGGCAGGGATGGCATGTGGAATCAGGCCACACAGGATGCGAGCCAATGTGCTTTTCCCGCAACCCGAAGGACCGGTGATCAGTACACACTCGCCATCAGCGATATCTAGCGAAATATCCTCAAGAGCTGGGACACTCCCATAGTGAACCGAAAGCCCACGAACCTGGATCATTGCTGATCACCCCCAACAGGTTGGTTTGTCATGTATATTTCCCTGGCCCAGGGCCAGCGTTCCAGTGCATTCTCTAGCAGCGCTGGACGCACCACCACACAACTTAGGTTGAACCTTCTTTGGTTGATTTGTTCTATTCCAGCCGTCAGCCCTATGTTCTCCAGTAATTCTAGAGGCCCTAACTCATCCAGGATTAAAAGCTCGCCATGTTGCAGCCCTTCCAGGATCTGGTTGCCCCAGGCAAGCACGGTCGTATCGAACAGCCAATGAAGATTGGCCAGGCCTGTTGACTGCACAAGTGAACAAGCTGAGGCATAGTCGCGTTTCGCTGCTAACCGCCGGCGCTCACCAGTGGTGATATAGATCAGATCAATCGCTATCTTGACCCCGTCCTCGAACACTGCTGGTGAAACCAGTCCAACTGGCTCAACGCCAGCTGACCGTGCCTGGCGGATCAGCTCAAGGCACCAAGCGGTCTTCCCGCTTCCCCTCTCACCTGTCACGAGGATTAGCGCATACTCCTTTTCGGCTGTGGTTGTGAGCCACGTCACCAGATCAACTGGCGAGATTTGAGTTTCTTGCACACGTTTCCTCTTTTCAACAAAAAAGCTGCCTCTTGGAATAGAGACAGCCTTTTACCTGCCAGATGACCAGGTAAAGCCGCATCTCCTTTCCAAGGTCTTCTCGACAAAAGCCGGAAAGACGGGAGGCAAAGATGTTTCCGCCTTTGCCCTAGATACGCTAATCGGATGTTGATCAGTGTATCCCCTGAGATTTCCCAGGGACCGGCCCGTCAGACCATGGCAATTTGCCTTAGGTCTGGGGGCTCGGAGATACCGTATTATATACTAAGCTTGACGTTACCCTTTCGATCTTCGTTCTTTTAGAATGAGGCACGCAGCGCTAGTTTGTAAGTATCTGCACCATGACCGATTTGTTGGCGGATATCTCATCTACGCCTTCCGGAATTTTGGCAATCGCCTCTGTATGGGCTATTTCCTTTAACCGGCTCTGACATTTCAGGGGTTGAAAAAGCAGGCGCTGGTTTTCTTGTACCAGGCGTCCATGGATAAATTGCGTCCAATCCACCTGGCCAGAAATTGTTTCAGCCATAACTGCAGGTACTTGATGTAACCCTGGTTTTGGCTCTCCGGCCAGCTTTTGAAGCCCAGGCAGCCCGAGTTGGACAAAAGCCATATGATTGGATGACGGACCGCCGGGCAAGCAGAACACCGGTTTGTTCTGGAATAACCCAAACCCGACTGCCTTGCCAGGCCCCATCCGCACCCGATGATAGATTTTTTGCCAGCCAAGCGCATCCAGGATCTGCACCACCAGGTCGTGCTCGCCTTTCCAGGCGCCTCCACTAGTGAGCACTGCGTCAAACTGCTCCAGGCAGGTTATGAGCACCGAGCGGATGGTGTTTGCATCATCACGAAGCACGAAGGTCTCGACCTCAAACCCGAAATGCAGGCACCAAGCTGCCAAGGTGAATAAATTGCTTGCATACAGCTTGCCCTGGACCAGGGGTTGGCCGGGCGCCAGCACCTCATCCCCCGTAGCCAGGATCGCCACATGTGGCCGCCTAATCACCTGCACTTCATGATATCCACCCGCCGCCAGCAGACCAATAGCAGTTGGATAAAGCCTCTGACCAGATGGAACGATCAACTGCCCGGCTTGGATATCAGCGCCCTGGCGCAGAATATTGCGCCCAGGTTCAGCGTGTTTCATAACCTGGATAGCCTCTGGCAACGCATGGGTAAATTCCTCTGCCACTACTGCGTCCGCACCTTGCGGAAGCGGCGCTCCGCTCAAGATGCGCACCGCATCACCTGAGCAAAGGATTCCTTGCCAATTTCCTCCGGCTGCGATGCTTCCAACCAGGTTTAATTTCACCGGGGATTCTGGGCTGGCATTGTAAACATCCGCCGCCAGGATGGCATAACCGTCCTTCAAAGAGACATCCAGGGAGGGAGTATCTACCCTCGATAGGAAATCTTGTCCAGCAATTCGCTCTGAAGCGGTCAGCAGTTCCACAGTTTCCACAGCGAGAGGTTGAATATGTTCCAGCGTGAGCTGGTAAGCATCATTAAACGAAATCATATTCTCTGCCAGGTAGATAAGTTAAAGCAGCTTTACTCCTGCTGAAAGTTTTTCTGGCACTCGTCCAGCCATTCCAGCACGGTATTCAATTGTTTCAGGCGCATTTCCAGGCTCATGCGGTTAAAGATTTGTTCGCGGGGCAGTTCGGCGCATGTTTTTTCCAGACGTCGAAGCTGGCTTGTAGCCTCCACCCTTTGTTGGTCGAAGGCTTGAGCGAGCTTTTCGGGTATAAACTGGCTTATAAAATATAGGCGGGTGACAAACACCATGCGAATGGTACGGACACTACCCCCACTTGGGATATCCAACCAATCCAAAAAACGTTTGCGACCCTGCGGGGTCATATGCAACATTTGGCGGGGAGGTAGTTTTTCTTGCGGTATTTCTTCCATTGAAATATCTCCCCGCGTCTCTAGGCGCTTTAAAATAGCGTAGGCTTGACTCTGACTGAGATGCCAGACCTGTCCCAGATCAGTGATTACCTTGCGGTGGAGATCATAGCCATGCCCTGGCGCGCCATAGAGTAATCCGAGCAGAGCCATTTCAGGGGATAGCGTACCGATGTGGTGGGGTTTATAATTGTCCATATATACTCATTGGATGAGTATATCAAATTGTACAATTTCGCACAAGAGGAAGAAAGAGTATATATCAAAAAGGGTATTAACTTTATCGATAATCGATTCGTTTACTGACCTTTAAAGAATCGCCAGGTCCACCTGATTTCCCCTACATGTGGAGGATTTGTTATTCCTGCCAGATTTTTAACTAATAATAACCATAAAATCTTCAGATTATGATTCAGTCCTGAGTCGATAACCAACCCCAGGTTCGGTGATGATATATCGGGGGCGGGTAGGATCAGGTTCTATCTTCCGGCGCAGGTTACTCATATTCACGCGGAGTAAATGAGCCTCATTTTCATAAGCGGTTCCCCATACCTGGCGGATGAGCAGCCGATGAGTTATTACTTTCCCGGCATTTTGAACCAGGATACGTAGCAGGTCATATTCGGTGGGTGTCAAGGAGATTTCTTCACCACCCACTCTCACTAGGCGGCGAGTCAAGTCTACTTCTAAATTATTAGTTTCAAAAATCGGCTCAGAGGCATTCTGCATGGTATGCCTCAGCGCAGCCCGCATGCGAGCCATCAGTTCTGCACTGCCGAATGGCTTGGTTAGATAATCATCCGCTCCCGCGTCTAAAGCCTCGATTTTATCAATTTCCTGCTCGCGTACGGAAAGAATAATGATAGGGATTTGGGTCCATTCGCGCAATTGGCGGGTGACTTCGACGCCATCCAGATCGGGTAAGCCCAAATCCAGGATGATCAAATCAGGTCGATCAGCTACCATCATATTCAGAGCTTCTTTTCCACAACTTGCCTCGTAAACGGTATAGCCTTGAGCATTCAGTGCCGCATGCAGGTAACGCCTGATCGCCCGTTCATCGTCTACCACTAACACTCGTAATCCAATCTCGTTCATTGATTCCCGATCCCTTCTAATGGCACGCTCACTGTGAAGATAGCTCCCCCTCCACGGCGATTTACCACCCTGATGCTACCTCCATGTGCCTCGATGATGCCCTTGCAGATGGATAACCCTAACCCAGTCCCACTTACGTTATCAGGCCTCTGCACCCGATAGAATTTATCGAATATTCGCTCAAAGTCTTCTGGTGGGATACCATCTCCTCTGTCAGCTATGCTGATTTCTAGATTCTGGTTCGTTATGTGTGTCCTGATATCGATAGGCTTTTCTGGAGGGGAATACTTTAAGGCATTATCAATAATATTGACCAGCACCCTGCTAAATAGCACAAAATCCAGGTTGACGAGCGGCAATTTTGCTGGGATCTCTACTTTGACCTGACGGTTCTTGAGCGGAGTTCCAATTTGCTCAAGAGCAGACCCTATCAATTCCTGCACGTCGCATGTTTCGCGGTGCAGCTGCATGGCGCCAGCTTCCAATCGAGTGATATCCAACAAATTACCCACCAGCCGGTTCAACCGCTCCGCTTCTTCGCGTGCAGTTTCAATCAAACTGCGTTTGACCTCCTCGTCCATAGCAGGGCTAGCTTCTTCCAGGCTACTTAAAGCACCTGTGATAGAAACCAGAGGTGTGCGTAAATCATGTGAGATGGAGTTGAGTAAAGCGGTTTGCAATTTTTCAGTTGCTTCCAATAATTCTGTTTGTCGCGCTTGCTCGACCAGTTGAGCGCCCTCGATGGCGAGAGCAACCTGATTGGTAAAGGCATCCAGGATCCGCCGCTGATCTGGACTGAGGTAAGTGCTTGCTTTAATCGGCTTTATCCCCAATACACCGATCACTCCACGTGTGGTTTTGAGCGGCTGGTAATACATCGTGGCATCTGGCAAGGTATCAGTGCCACGACCAGCTTGTTTTCCATTCTCAAAAGCCCAATGGGCTACCGCAAGCTCACTATCAGTCACTATTAGACCCTGGCTGGCCATATAGAGCTTCAACTCCCCACTAACAACCATAAAAATGGCAACTTCACGACTATATATTTGCCCGATATGTTCTATGATTGTTTTTGCTGCTGCTTCCAATCCAACTGCAGCGGTAAGATCACGCCCCAGCTCGTACAGCGCAGCAGTTTGTGCTTCACGTCGTTGGGCTGCATCTGCCTGTTCGCGCACTTGGGCAGTCAGATAACTGATCACCAGGCTTACAGATAACAAACCTAAAAAGGTCAGTATATACTCGGTATCCGATACTGCCAGGGTGAGGCTTGGTGGTACGAAGAAATAATCAAAAGTAGCCACACTTAATATTGAGGTTAGAATGGCTGGACCACGTCCAAGGAATAGAGCTGCCAACACTGTAGAAAGCAGGTAGATTACCACCAGGTTGGTGGGAGAAATAAAGGGGGCAACCAGGGCACATAGACCAGTAGCCGCAGCAACCAATGCAATCCCGAATAGATATCGACGCCAAGGTCCATGGGGTTGCCAATACCCCTCGAGTGGTTTCAATGATGGCTGGGATTCGCTATTGACGAAATAAACATCGATTGGACCGCTCTGACGGATCAATTGATCCGCCACAGAGTTGTGAAGTAACTCTCTCCATTTTGAACGCCGTGATTTTCCGATGATAATTTTAGTAATATTTTGAGTTCGGGCATAGTTTGTCACCGTCTCTGCTACAGAGGGACCGGGAATGGTAATGGATTTCGCACCCAATTCTTCTGCCAAACGCAGCATACTATCAACACGGTCGCGTTGTTTGGCGGACATCCTGGCCTGGCCAGGGGTTTCAACAAAAATCGCATACCATTCTGATTTCAGCTGGTCTGCCAGGCGGCGGGCGGTGCGGATTAATCGTTCGCTGACTTCACCCGGGCTGACACATACCAGCAAGCGTTCTCCAGCTGGCCAGGGACCTTGGATGAAGCGCTTGTCCATGTAATCCAGCATTAGATCATTAACCCTTTCCGCTGCCCGGCGCATGGTCAGCTCACGCAAGGCTGTCAGGTTACCCTGGCGGAAGAACTTCTCTATCGCCCGTTCAGCTTGTTCAGGAATATAAATCTTACCTTCTTTCAACCGGTTCAGCAACTCGTCAGTTGGCAAATCGATCAGCTCAATATCGGTGACTTCATCGATCACACGATCCGGGATGGTCTCGCGCACCTTGGTGCCAGTGATTTGAGCAACTACATCATTCAGGCTCTCCAAATGCTGGATGTTCAATGTCGTATAAACATTGATACCAGCTACTAGCAGATCTTCCACATCCTGATAGCGCTTGGTATGCCGCGAGCCGGGTGCATTGGTATGGGCCAGCTCATCTACCAAGACTAACTGAGGTTTTCGCTCCAGTACTCTGTCAATATCCATTTCTGTAAGCTGGATACCTCGGTATTGAATAGCTTTAGGTGGAATGACCTCCAAATCCTTGAGCATATTCTCTGTTTCCACCCTCTGGTGTGTTTCCACATAGCCAACAACAACGTCTACTCCTTCGGTCATTCGCTGGTGAGCGGCTTCGAGCATGGCATAGGTTTTACCCACTCCAGCGGCATATCCAAAGAAAATCTTTAGCTGACCTTGCTCCCGCAGTCTTTCTTCAGCCTGAATATGGGCTAATAGTTTGTCTGGCTCCGGGCGATTTACTGGAGGCGAAGTGTTCATCAGATTGCTCTCCTTTTTCTATTTTATCTCATCTAATGCCAGGTTGAGCTCCAGAACATTCACCCGAGGTTCTCCCAACACTCCAAATAAGCGCCCTTGTATATATTGGCCGACCAAAGCGATAATAACGTCTTCGGAGAATCCCCGTTCTTTGGCAATTCGCGGGACCTGGTACAAGGCAGCGGCAACGCTAATGTCCGGGTCAAGCCCACTACCCGAAGATGTAACCAAATCCACCGGGATGGGTGCGTTATTGCCTGGATCAGCTGCTTTTAATGCAGCGATGCGGGCCTTAACTTCCTCGACCAGAGCCGGGTTGGAGGGGCCCAAGTTTGATCCCTTTGAGGAAGCGGCATTATACGGGTACGGCAAGGTAGCAGAAAGTCGACCCCAGAAATATCGGGGATCGTCAAATTGCTGTCCAATCAGCATTGATCCAACGACCTGACTGTTCCGAACGATCAGGCTGCCATTAGCCTGACGTGGGAAAATCGCCTGGGTAATCCCGGTAACTAGCAAAGGATATAAGACGCCTGTCAAGAGGGTGAATATAACGACAGAAACAATTGCTGGTCTTGTTTGCGAGCGTAATTGCGAGCGTGATTGTGAGTGTAGCAAGTGCATATCAGCCCTTATAGATTATTTCCATTCGTAGCCTTGTTTAGCATTACCTCTGCTTCTGACAATCTTGCTCTTTCAAGAGCTTGAGAGGCTTGGGAAGTAAAGTTGTTCAGTAAGCGGCTTCCTTCAGCAGGTAACCAGCCATTTCCACGCCAGATACGAATTTCTCCCACCAATCCCGGCGAGGCCAGTATAGGCAGGAGCCGATCTGGTATTCCTTTTTCTTTGACGCCAGGTGGAACGGCTACCAATATTGATTCTCCTTCTCTTATTGGTTGTGCGCTCACTTCGACCAGCTCCGCCTGGAACATAAGCTGTAAATTCGTTGCTAAGGCATGGACGACTGCTTCCTGTGTGCGTAAACCTGCTAAAGCGGAGCTCATTTCATACATCAATATTGCTTCCCTCTCGCTGTTGAGTGCTCTGGTCAAGCCAGTCTGGATCCGCCCGATCACCACAATCGATACTACCAGGAAGATTGCCAGTACCAGCCAACCCTCAAGCCGACCTACAGCAAAAGTATAAAATGGTGGGATAAAAAAGTAGTCGAAGGCTAATGCTGCAGCCACTGCTGCACACACACCTGCTCCTTGCCCCCATTGAGTAGCGCTCCAACCCACTGGCACGAGATATAAGAGAGCGATAACGGCTTCGCCTAAAACATTTCGACCAATCAACTTCAAAATGATGGTAAGAACAGCCACACTTAAAAAGGCAAAAAAACAGTTGACGAAGACCGACGACAAAGTTGATAAGAAGTTTCTCTTCATAATTCACCTCTCTGGATGGTGATGTTGATTAATGGTTCAATCCAAGTAACTGCCCCTTGCTATATCAGATGTAAAAATACCAATAACATATCGATCAACTTTATTCCAATAAAAGGCGCAACCAGTCCACCCAGTCCATAAATGAGCAAATTATCACGGAGAAGTTGGGCCGCACCTTTGGCTCGATAAGGCACTCCTTTAAGCGCCAATGGAATCAAAGCAACAATGATTAAAGCATTGAAGATCACTGCTGAAAGTATGGCACTCTCTGGCGTGGTTAAACGCATAATATTTAATGCCTCCAATTGTGGGTAGATACTGGCAAATGCTGCCGGGATAATGGCAAAATATTTTGACACGTCATTGGCAATGCTGAAGGTAGTAAGCGAGCCGCGAGTCATCAGCAGCTGTTTGCCAATTTCCACGATCTCGATCAGCTTGGTTGGATTGCTGTCCAGGTCGACCATGTTGGCTGCTTCACGTGCTGGTTGTGTTCCAGTGTTCATTGCCACAGCCACATCAGCCTGCGCCAGGGCTGGGGCATCGTTGGTTCCATCACCAGTCATAGCCACCAATCGCCCTCCAGCCTGATAATTCCGGATCAACTCCAGCTTTGTCTCAGGGGTGGCCTGAGCGAGGAAATCGTCAACCCCAGCTTCTGCGACAATAGCCGCTGCGGTAAGCGGGTTATCGCCAGTAATCATTACGGTTTTGATACCCATCTTACGCAGTTGGGCAAAGCGTTCGTGAATGCCCCCTTTAATGATATCCTTGAGATGGATCACACCCCAGGCTTCTCCATTGTATGAGACGATCAATGGTGTACCACCATTATGGGCGATCGTTTCCACCAGATGATCAAGTTCCGTGGGGATCATCTTACCTTGCTGCTTGATATAAGCAACCATGGTGTCGGGTGCGCCTTTGCGAATGCTTGCTCCATCGATATCCACTCCACTCATGCGGCTTTGTGCGGTAAAGGGGATGAAATGCGCGCCTGCAGGAGAATACGGACCTGCTCCTACTGTTCGACCGCGCAGGCCGAATTTCTCTTTTGCCAGCACCACAATACTGCGACCCTCGGGTGTTTCGTCAGCTAATGAAGAGAGTTGGGCAATTTCAGCCAGCTCATATGGACTGATATTCCCGACAGGGATAAATTCGACGGCCTGCCGATTACCAAGTGTGATAGTGCCTGTTTTGTCTAACAGGAGCACATCCACATCTCCTGCTGCTTCGACTGCACGTCCGGAGAGTGCGATTACATTGCGCTGGATCATACGATCCATCCCGGCGATGCCGATGGCTGAAAGCAATCCACCAATCGTAGTCGGGATCAGGCACACCAGCAGCGCCACCAATACGGTGATGGTGATCGGGGTGCCTTTACCAGCTGTCTGCACGCTATACAGGGAAAATGGCAATAGAGTCATACAGACCACCAGAAAGATGATCGTGAAGGCAGCTAAAAGAATGTTCAAAGCAATCTCATTGGGAGTTTTCTGACGCCTGGCTCCTTCGATCAGCCCGATCATACGGTCCAGGAAGCCTTCACCCGGGCTGGAAGTAACGCGTATCACCAGCCAATCAGATAATAAACGCGTCCCTCCAGTAACTGCACTACGATCACCACCCGATTCACGAATGACCGGGGCACTCTCCCCGGTAACCGCGCTTTCATCGACGGAAGCAATTCCTTCTATGATTTCCCCATCGATGGGAATGATATCGCCTGCTTCCACTAAGAAAATGTCATCCTTGTGAAGCGAAGTGGATGGGACCGTTTCACTTTCTGCAAAACGGCTTGGTTGGCGCAATTTTTTAGCCATAGTTTCTCGCCGGGTCTTACGCAGGGCTTCTGCCTGTGCTTTTCCACGTCCTTCTGCTACCGCTTCAGCATAGTTGGCAAACAAGACGGTAAACCACAACCATATACATATTGGGCCGATGAAAGAGGCTGAAGCTTCACCATGACCGGTGAGTGATTGAACCCATAAAAAGCTGGTCAGCAGGCTGCCTATTTCCACCACAAACATAACCGGATTACGGATCATATGCTGCGGATTGAGTTTTCTGAAAGCCTCCAGAACTGCATCTTCATATAACTGGCGGGTAAATGATCTAGATCTTTTTAATTTGGTAGCCATACGAATAATCCGTCATTCCTCACCATAACATCAAATGTTCCACGATCGGACCTAATGCCAATGCAGGTAAGAAGTTTAATGCCCCCACCAGGATCACAACAGCGATCAACCAGGCAACGAACAAAGGTGTGTGCGTGGGTAATGTGCCAGCACCCTCAGGAATCTTCTTCTTTTGGGCCAGGGATCCAGCCAGAGCCAGGGTAGGAACAGCAAGGAAAAAACGGCCGATCATCATGGCGATGCCGCCCATGATGTTAAAGAAGGGATTGTTTCCATTGATCCCTGCAAAGGCACTGCCATTGTTGTTTCCCTGGGAGGTGAACATGTAGAGCACTTCGCTGAAACCATGCGGACCCGGATTGAATATGCCTGCTTTACCTGGATTTGTCATCACCGCGATTGCGGTGAGTACCAACACAGTGATCGGCATGATCAGAATTAACAATGCAGCCATCTTCATTTCATATTTTTCGATCTTCTTACCCAGGTACTCGGGTGTCCGACCTACCATCAAACCAGCCACAAAGACCGCCACAATGACAAAGGCGAACATACCATATAAGCCTGAGCCGACCCCACCGAAGGAGACCTCTCCCAACATCATCATCCACAGTGCAGCTAGCCCTCCTAGAGGGGTATACGAGTCATGCATGCTATTGACCGAGCCATTGGAGGCTGCCGTGGTTATCGTTTCCCATAAGCTTGAGTTAGCGATGCCGAGACGCACCTCTTTGCCTTCCATGTTCCCGCCCGGGTTAATCGCACTGGATGTCTGGTCAACACCAAGAGTGGTCAAGGTGGGATTGCCAGCCATTTCAGAGGCATAAGATAATCCCAGTGGAATCAATAGAAGGACCAACATGGCTGTGAGGATGGCCCAACCCTGGCGGGTGGAATCAACCATTTTTCCAAAGGTGTAAGTCAGGGCAGCAGGGATAAGCAGGATGGACAACATTTCCAGGAAATCGGAAAAGGGGGTGGGATTCTCAAATGGATGGGCTGAATTGGCGTTGAAGAAGCCCCCGCCATTAGTACCTAACTCCTTGATGGCAATCTGGGAAGCAGCTGGCCCTAATGCCAGTACTTGGGTAGACTGAGTGACTGTTTCCGGTACAGAGTTTCCATTGGCATCGGTAATAGGATTTCCTTTGGCGTCCAATAAGGGCAGCTGATAATTAATAGCCTCAAGCAGAGTTACCTGCTTATAAGGAGAAAAGGTCTGCACCACACCCTGGCTGACCAGGAGCAGGGCAAGGATAACCGACAATGGAAGTAAGATATATAGTATTCCTCGCGTGAGATCGATCCAGAAGTTACCCAATTGGGTGGTTTGTTTGCGCGCAAGTGAGCGAATGAAAGCAACGAGGACCGCCATCCCTGCAGCCGCGGAGGCAAAGTTCTGCACAGTCAGGCCAACCATCTGGGTAAAGTAACTCAGTGTGGTCTCGCCTCCGTAATTCTGCCAGTTGCTGTTGGTCACAAAGCTGATCGCTGTATTAAATGACAGGTCAGGTGTTATCGCTCCATATTTTTGTGGGTTTAGTGGGAAGAGCCCTTGCAAGCGTTGAATCAGGTATACGATCAGGAAGCTGATGACGCTAAAAATTAATAATGAGATGGCATAGTTCTTCCAATCCATTTTATCCTCAGGTTTAACTCCCAGCAAACGATATATCAAACGCTCCAATGGACGGATAGGTCGGTCAAGGAAAGTGGATTCACCCTGATAGACCTTTGCCATGTACAAACCAAGCGGTTTGACCAGTAATATCAGGACGACTAAGTAGATCCCGATTTGGACATAACTAAATATAGCCATAGGGTAACTCTACCTATTACTATCCAAACCGCTCGGGTTTTAGCAATGCTATCAGGAGGTAGACTAACAAACCTATTGATATGATTCCTGCAATAACGTATAAGAGATTCATATTACTTTTCCATCAGGTGTTCACATAAAACCAGCAAACCCCAGCATGCTAGGAATAAGACGAAAGCTATTAAAAGATAAACGATATCAACCATACGCAGCCCGCAGGTTAATATATCGCTATCAATGTCAATTTAGTGGCAAGGAATGACTAAAAAGGGTCAAGGAAGTATAAAGATTCTAGACAAAGTAGATTCTCGTGAATTTGAGAATTAAGCAGATAATTCTTGTTTCCCCCTAGAGCCGGGCTACGGGTCGCCTTTCCTTGCTTCATACCGATGTATATCGGGGAACAATTCGGGTACAGCTATGCTGATACAGCATGCAAGGAGAGCAGCGAGTTGTATGGTCATTTTGGCACATATTAGACGTAATAGACGGCTATTAAGGAAAAACCCAGAGGAAATGATGATTGCAGGGCAGGAAAAGAGGGTGTATGATGTGAACGTACGGTTTTATATAATTGTGTGCATTTAAAGGCTGCCGTGTATTTTGTGTTTCCTAAGCTAAAAATACGGAAATGTAAAAAAGATGAGCACCGAATGGGAAAAACTGACTCAGGAAGTTGAGAATCTCTACAACGCCGGCGAATATGATCGAGCAATCAGTGTTGCGAAGAAAGCACTCAATGTTGCGGAGAGGAACCTGGGTCCGAACCATCCCGACGTGGCAAACAGTCTATACAATCTTGCCTATCTTTATTACAACCAGGGTCAATATGCGCGGGCTGAGCCTCTTTACGAGCGCGCACTGACGATATATGAGAACGCCCTTCGCCCGGATCATCCCGATGTAGCTATGTGCCTGTACAACCTGGCCACCCTTTATTCCCAGCAGGGTAAATACGCGCTAGCTGAGCCGATCTTCAACCGCGCAATAGCTATCTATGAGAAAGCCCTCGGACCGGACCATCCCGATGTGGCATCGAGTCTGCACAACCTGGCCCTTCTTTATTTCTACCAAGGTCAATACATGCGGGCTGAGTCTCTCTTTAAGCGCACACTGACGATCCGGGTGAATGCCCTCGGATCGGACCATCCCCATGTAGCTATGAGTCTATTCAACCTGGCCAATCTTTATTACAACCAGGGTCAATATGAGCAGGCTGAACCACTCTACAAGCACGCACTGGCTATCTATGAGAGTGCCCTCGGCCCGGAACATCCCGATGTGGCAGAGACCCTATACAACCTGGCCAATCTTTATTACAACCAGGGTCAATATGCGCGGGCTGAGCCGCTCTTCAAGCGCGCACTGGCAATTGAGGAGAATGCCCTTGGACCGGACCATCCCAGTGTGGCGGAGTGGCTGAATAACCTGGCTAATCTTTATTTCGACCAAGGTCAATTTGCTCAAGCCGAACCACTCTTCAAGGGCGCACTCGCGATCCAGGAGAATGCCTTAAGCCCGAATCATTCCGATGTGGCAAACAGTCTGTACAATCTTGCCAATCTTTATTCCCACCAGGGTCAATATACGCAGGCTGAGTCACTCTACAAGCGCGCGCTTACAATCTGGGAGAATAGCCTCGGACCGGACCATATCGATGTTGCAAATAGCCTGAATAACCTGGCTATTCTTTATTACAATCATGGTCAATTAGCGCAGGCAGAGCCCCTTTTCAAACGCTCACTAGCAATCTACGAGGATGCCCTGCACCCGGATCACCCAAAAGTGATAGCGAGCTTTAAAAACTTGGCTATTCTCTATCGAAAAACTGGTCGTATCAAGAAGGCTAAAGCGTTGGAAGATATGCTGGCAGCATCCCACCAAAGTGGGTACAGTCCAGACTGCGAAAAAACCAAGTAGATTCCCTGGTTTCTCAAAAATCCCCCGTATAGCAAAGTGCGCAAGCCGCGTTCGAGAATAAATTCTTCGACAAACTCTGTAAGATTATATCTAAAAGGCCGACGGCAGTGGCAGCGCGGTAACAATAGACATGAACGATGTGATGTCGGTTGTCTTTGACCGGTTGGACGATTTTACCTGCACCGACTGGATAGGTATGCAGATCGTCTTTCAATACTTAGGTTGCTGTGATGAATAATATATCCGGTCTTGACTCTGTATCACGATAGTGAAGATCGAATATGCTAGATCACCCATACAGCCAAAGATCATAAGAATAGTTGGTACTAATGGAAGGATCATTTAAACCGCTCCCACAATCCAAATTTCGAATTTTTTCTACCATCCCTTCCCATTCATATTTTAGCCGGGTTAGCTATAGATGAATCTTTTGCGATGTACTCAAATCCTTAACGCAAGACCCATTGCCTCAAGGGCTTTCTGTGTGGTTTTGTAATTCTTATGGAGAATGCCCCGGATCTGCAGGCTTTGGGCTACTTCGACAAACATGGGCCGATCATCAATGTAGACGACTTGTTGAGGACTTACTTGAGAGATACCCAAAGCAATTCGGTATATATCCGCATCCGGCTTGCGATAGTGGACAAAGCAGGATGAGACAAAAAAGTCTATAAACGTGCCCAGTTTAAATTGTTTGACGCGATAGACAGTAAGTTCGCGCCCTTCATTGCTAACGGCTGCGACCTGAAGGTTGTGTTGAGTCTTGAGTGCGCGCATCAGCTCGATCATATCTGGAAAAGGTTGGGACTGGGCATACATGAACGCCTTGAACTCTTCCCGTGAGAACGGCCGCTTTTGATAAAAAACAACCCGATTCAAATATTCATCCAGGCTTAGCTTGCCTTCTTCATAGGTATCAAAGGTCAGGTGATGGCGCTCATTCATCTCGTCATAATCCAGGCCAAATTTATCAGCGGCGCGTTTTTGAATACGGTTATCCCGGCCATTGGTAAGCAAGATACCGCCTATATCCAGGAATAAAGTCGTGATAGATGAAGAGGGGATCATGGGTTCATCTCCTTACATTTTATTGCAGCCACCTTTGCCTGAGCCTTTTCAAATAGCTCAGCTCAGTCGGGAAGAGCTGCTAAATAAGTCCGGATACTTTCCCAGGCCATGGTGTAATCGCCCACGCACCCACCCAAGCAAAGCAGGTTCATATCATCATCCTCAACCCCCTAATGGGCAGAATAACTCTCATGGAAGAGGGCAGAGCGAATACCAGCTATTTTGTGAGGGGTAAAACTGGCGCCAACGCCACTTCCATAAATCACTATGCCGCGTTCCACATCACCTTACACGATTGCCCGACCTAATGTAATGAAAAAGTCCAGGTAATCGTATGATGTCCAACCCCAGGCGAGCCAACAAACTATAAATTTCAGGACCAGCGCCTGTGTAACGGGAAGGTCGGCAGAGACTCGACCTGGTGCTTATCGAGCTTCAGGTAGACGGTATCCTCGCGGGGTTCACCCATCGCTGAAAGAGGGATGATCACATCCTTCTGTCCCCACAGATGTCCTTCACGCATCACCAGATGGGTAATGTGCCCGTTCTCCGGGTTAACCACAAATTCATCGACGTGGCCAACATAGCCATCCGTTGCCTCTACGCGGGTACCCCTGCGTACGGCCAGCTCCCCAGGTGGGATCTGTCGATGTTCCACCGGCACTTGCACTGTCATTCCAGGAGTAACATAGGGCATATAGTAGTACGATCCCGCTGTGTACATTCCACCGCCATAGTTTACATAGCTCTCGGGTACCTTCTCTTCAACGAACTCCATTTTTATAAACGGGTCCATTTTCTCCAGATCCGCCTTGCTGCAGCTCAGTTGTATCGTATCCGCTATCGTTTCGGACACAACATCAACCGGCACAATATACTCGGTTAAAGATGTATCCTCTCTAACCACCAGATGGGTTACTTGCTCAACAACCGGGTTGATCAGCACATAAACGGAGCGCCCACAGATACCATCCGTGCACTCAACTTGAACGTTTAAAGGAATTTCCATTTTAAATCTCCATAACAAATCATCCGGACTTCAACATTTACCCATCCTGTCATTATAATGGTCTTTTACTTCAATACCACCTATAAAAAAGGAGCTATCTAGGTCCATAACACCACCTAAAAAAATCTAAAAAGGTACAGCCTTCATCGTTGGTAGATAATTACATGGGACTCAGGAGGGCGTTGACGCAGCCTTCGGTCGTCCCGCCTTGTATGTCCGAATCTTACACACTGCCTCAAGCCAGTCTCAACCCATGTGGCTCACGCGGTGGCCTTACTGCTCACAGAGTTCGTAAGCCCGGTTGGCGATCTATTGTGCAAGATCGAGCGGTTTCTTGGCCAACAATGGGGCTTTAGTCGGGTCTAAAATCCGATACGCAAGTAATTTCACTCGGTCATTCATGAGGAACCACACCAGCGCATAGCCCCAAACGAACAGTGCCCAACCCCAACCGAGGGGTGTCATAAACAGCCCATAAACTGCTATCAAAGTCGCCACGATTTGTGTACCGAGCACGGCTACCCATAAAATCCGCGCTGGGCGAATAGACCAGAACGGGCCGCGCGTGCGGGTCAAGAAAATCGTCAAATGTCCAGCCACGGACAGTTTCAAATACATCAGTGTCTGTATGTGACCGCTGTCGAGATTAAAGACGCGCTCACCGAGATAAAACAAGCCAAACGCAGCCACAACTCCGATGACACCCAGCACCGTAGAGATCCCCAGCACCAGGCGCATGTTCCAGGCCTCTGGCTTATCTTTGTAATGAACATTATCATATGCGATGGACAGGATTGCTCCGTCGTTGAGCAACGCCAGCATCACGATCATCACTGCGGTCACCGGATAGAAGTTAAACACCAGGATCGCCAGCGTCATGAACAACAGCACGCGCAGGGTTTCGGCGATGCGGTAGATAGCGTAGCTGTTCATCCGCTGGAAAATTTTGCGGCTCTCCTTGATCGCATCGATGATCACCGATAGCCCGGACGCCAGCAGCACAATGGAGGCCGCGGCGCGCGCTGCGTCAGTCGCACCGGAAACGGCAATGCCACAGTCTGCTTTCTTCAGCGCGGGAGCGTCGTTCACCCCGTCGCCAGTCATACCGACGATGTGGCCACGCTGCTGCAGGATATCCACAATGTGAAACTTGTGTTCGGGGAAAACCTGGGCAAAGCCGTCCGCTTTCTCGATGGACTCCGCCAACTGGGCCATCTCGTAAACCTTCGTGTCGCCGAAACCACTGGCATCGAGAATATTTGTGCCCAGCCCTAATTTTACGGCGGTTTCTCTAGCGATAGCCAGCTGATCACCCGTCACCATCTTGACATTCACCCCCATCTGTCGGGCGGTCGCGATGGTCGCTTTGGCTTCTTCCCGGGGCGGGTCGAACAGTGGCAACACGCCAACAAACTGCCATTTGCCTTCCTGGTCTGCCCGAGCCACACCCAATGAACGGAAGCCGCGTGCTGCAAATTCGTCGACCGCCTTCTCGACGGCGGGCTTGACCTGGCCTGCATTGGCCAACAACTCCAAGATCACCTGCGGTGCGCCTTTGGTTACCTTGAACTCCTTCCCGTCTGTACCCTTAACGGTGGCCTCAGTGCGCTTATGCACCGGGTCGAACGGCTGGAAATGGACCACCTGGTAGCCCTTCAAAGCCTGATCATTTTCCAGACCGCCGATCACGGCCATATCGATGGTGTCTTTATCTTCCTCTCGAGAAGCCAGTGCGGCTAAAAGGATGACGTGGTCGGCAGAGAAACCGTTCACGCAGAACGGATCGCCCAGCGTCAGCTTGTTCTGGGTCAGGGTGCCAGTCTTATCCGAGCACAGCACATCCACACCTGCCAATTCCTCGATAGCCGCCAACCGGGTCACAATAGCCTCTTTTTTGGCCAGCAGGCGCGCGCCGACCGCCATGGTCACGGACAAAACCGTAGGCATCGCCACGGGAATCGCGGCCACGGTTAGCACCAGGGCGAACTGCAACGTGGTCAGGATGGGGTCGCCGCGGAATAGAGAGACGGTAATAATCACCACTACCAGAGCCACCGCGAGAATGATCAGGTAATCACCAATCTTAAGCACGGCACGTTGGAAATGGCTGACGGTATGTGCCTCCTGCACCAGCTGTGCGGTTTTGCCGAAGTAGGTTTTCGCACCAGTGGCGTACACCATGGCGTCGATTTCGCCCTGGCGAATGATCGACCCCGAAAACACCGCCTCGCCAGGTTTGCGCATGGCAGGTAAAGATTCGCCTGTCAAGGCAGATTGATCCACCTCCACCGGATCGCCCGCCAGCAAGCGCGCATCCGCCGGTACAATGTCACCCAGGCGTACGCGAATGACATCACCCGGCACCAACTCACGCGCCTCGGCTGTGGCCCATTTCCCATCACGTTTCAACCTGGCTTTGATTGCCAGTTTGGCCTTCAGGGCAGCGATGGCGTTGCCTGCCTGGTGTTCTTCCCAGAATCCGACCACAGCGTTGGCGATAAGCAGAAGGAGGATGATGCCAAAGTCCGGCCAATGCCGGGCTATCGCCGATAGGATCACGGCCGCTTCGATCATCCATGGGATGGGACCCCAAAAATAGGTGAGGAATTTCAGGAACGGATTGGTTTTCTTTTCTTCAATCTCGTTAGGCCCATATTGGGTCAGTCGTTTCTGCGCCTCAGCTTGGCTGAGGCCGTCGGGCGACGATCCCAACTGTACCAGTAGTTCCGGCATGGGAAGGGATTTTAGATCTTCCTTCGCCTCGGTTTTATCATCGGGCTTGTTTGCATTCGGTCCCATAATGATTATCCTCCTATTTCTATTTATTCATCCTTGTCTTGGCTTCCTACAGGATTTACACATGTTTGCCTGCTTTGTCCAGACTCCACTTCCAGTTGCGAATTTCCGGCATGTCCTGGCCATATTTATCAATGTAGGCCTTATGGTCCAGTAGCTTGTCGCGAAGATATTGCTTGGCGTAGGCAGTGCGTGATCCCAAGATTGGCATCCGATCAATTACGTCGCCAACCAAGTGGAAACGGTCCAATTCATTCAACACTACCCTATCAAACGGTATCGTCGTTATACCCTCTTCTTTGAAGCCGCGAACATGTATATTATCATGATTGGCGCGGCGATAAGTGAGCCGGCTGGCCTCCGTAGAAACCACAGCAACATTAGCCATGTTTCTTTTTTCTTCGAACTCGATCCCAAGAAAACCAAGCCCATCACAGATCCGGGCGCGAACCTGGGGCGCATTCTCGCCGATACCCCCCCAAAACACCAGCGTATCCACTCCACCTAGCGCTGCCGCGAAGGCCCTGATCCTTTTTTTCACTTGATAACAAAACAGAGCAAGCGCCTCGGCTGCCCGTATATCTTTAGCTTCACACTCAAGCAAATCTTGCATATCGGAACTGGTTTCAGAAATGCCGAGCAGACCTGATTGGAAATTAACCATGACCTACGCCCTCCGGAAAGGGCGCACGTAGCACCAAATTTGAAGGGTAATCAACGCTGCCATAAGATTCGAGTGGTTTCCAAGGGGACTGTAACGCCGTCGTGCTGTGGTATGACTCGCGCTGTATAGTCCGTGGCTAGGCGTGTTGCGGGTATCTGCGCTTTGTAGGTGTAACCGTTTGCCTCGGTCAATGGCTGACCGCGCCTCATCTCTTGGAGTACCAGCTTGCCGCCGTTCACTCCTTCGGCGAAAATCTCTACCCGCACGCTATTGGGGTCAAGGCTGCCGAGATAGACCTCAACTTCGAATAAGTGCCTCACTTCATCACTCACAACCTTCACTTCACCAAAGCGTATCATACCCCATTTCTGTTCGAGATCGTGCTGCCAATTGACCACCTGTGCGCCCACAGCACCTTTATCAACCGCGCGCTTGCGGTATGCTGCAGCAGCTGGGATGTAATGTTGTTCTGTATATTCACGTACGGCGCGGTTGGCAGAAAACTGTATTGTTAATCGTGCCATGCTTTCACGCATCCGCCTCACCCAGGTAGCGGGAATACCCTGTTTGTTGCGGGTATAAAACTCGGGGATTACCTCGTATTCGAGCAAATCATAGAGCGCCACGGCTTCGGCTGCATCCCAGGATGGATCGTCGCCATGTTCCTGGCCATCCCCCAACGCCCACCCCACTTCAGGCGTGTAGGCTTCCGCCCACCAGCCATCCAACTCCGAGAGATTGATGCCGCCATTGACGAGCACTTTCATACCGCTCGTTCCGCAGGCCTCCCAAGGCCGACGTGGCGTGTTGATCCAGATATCCACTCCCTGCACCAAATGCTCCGTTAAAAGCATGTCATAATCACTCAGGAAGATCACATGGGGACGCACTTCGGGGCGTCGAATAAAATGAATCCATTCTCGAATCAAGTCCTGCCCCACCTGGTCTGCTGGATGGGCCTTCCCGGCAAGGATGAGTTGCACAGGACGCTCGGGATTGGTCAACAGGCGCAGCAGCCTCTCCGGGTCGTGTAGTAGCAGATTCGGTCGTTTGTAGGACGCGAAGCGACGGGCGAAGCCAAGCGTCAGTGCATTGGGGTCAAACAGATTCTTCGCCTCATTAACCGCCTCGGGCGACCCGCCTGAGGCGCTCAGCTGCAGGGACAATTTCTCACGAACGTATTCGATGAAAGATGTGCTGGCAGCAGTGCGAAATTGCCAAAGCCTGGCGTCAGAGATACGTCGAATTTCCCGATCCAGTGTTTCCGTTGTCCCCAGCCAGCGTTCTTTCCCACAAGCTTCCGTCCATAAATCATCGGCTGCCGCTGAGTCCCAGCTCGGCGTGTGAACACCATTGGTTACGTATCCAACCGGGGTTTCGTCTTGTGGCCAACGCGGGAAGAGAGACGCAAACAGCTGCCGGCTCACCTTTCCATGCAAGCGACTCACGCCATTGACCGATCCACTGCCATGGATGGCCAGATAAGCCATATTAAAACTTTCCGACGGGTCGTCGGGGTTCTGCCGACCCAGGGCCAGCAAATCGTGAAGGGTGATGCCGAGCTTTTGCTCGGCATAGCCCCCGAGGTATTGTTCGATGAGGGCAGGTTCGAAGCGGTCAAAGCCCGCGGCTACTGCCGTGTGGGTGGTGAAGAGATTTCCCGCCCGCGTGACCGCCAGTGCTACCTTGAAGGGCTGCCCTGTCTCCTCCATGAAGCTCAGGGAGCGTTCTAACACGGCGAAAGCAGCATGCCCCTCATTCAGATGACAGACTTCCGGCTGGATCCCCAAGGTGTGAAGCAGTCGCCATCCGCCGACCCCGAGGAGCAATTCCTGCATGAGGCGCAATTCCGGCCCTCCTCCATAGAGCTCGCTGGTAATCCCTCGGTGAGCAGGATAATTCGCTGCGTCATTGCTGTCCAGCAGGTAGAGTTTTACTCTGCCGACCTGGACCTGCCATGCGCGCAGCCATACCGAGTAACCGGGTAAGTCGATTTCCAACCGCAACCACTCTCCATTCGGTTGGCGCAAAGGTGTGATCGGCAGTTGGCCGGGATCGTTATACGGAAAGAGGGCTTGTTGCCCGCCGTCCTTATCGATTACCTGCCGAAAATAGCCTTGCTGGTAGAGAAGCCCCACGCCGATCACTGGCACACCCAGGTCGCTGGCAGATTTGAGCTGATCGCCGGCTACATTACCAAGCCCGCCTGAATAAATGGGGAGAGCTTCGCTCAGCATAAATTCCATACTGAAATAAGCGACACAGGTCAAGGGCGATTTTGGGTAGGTTTGCTGAAACCAGGCGGATGCCTCTACTGCTTGTCGTTTGGCTTGGACCAGCTCATCGACGCGCTGGCAGAAAATGGGATCAGCAGATACACGCTCGATCTGATCTCGCGAGACCGTCTGCAAGACCACCCAGGGGTTGTGGGTGAGCTCCCACAGCGCAGGATCAAGCTGCCGCCAAATATCGTCGGCAGCATGGTTCCACGACCAGCGCAAATCCAAGGCCAGCTCGGCAAGGGAATCGAATCCCTCGACTTCCATCGGTAGAAGGTTGTAGATTGGGTGGATGGCACGGGTTTGTTTGCTCATCGGATCTCCTTATATTCCATCTGGGAAAGAATTCCCCGATACTAAGTGGACACCGCCAAAGTGTCGCTGACAATCATCTGTGCTTCCTCCAGGATGCGTTGCAAATGATCCGCTCCATTGAAGCTTTCAGCATAAATCTTGTAGATATCCTCGGTTCCTGACGGACGCGCCGCAAACCATCCACTCTCTGCCACCACCTTCAACCCACCGATAGGGGCGCCGTTGCCAGGTGCGTTGGTGAGGATCGCCTGGATTTTTTCGCCAGCCAGATCTTTAATTTTAACCTGCTCCGGTGAGAGCTTCTCCAGTATCGCTTTCTGTTCCGGAGTGGCTGGTGCCTCAACGCGCTCGTAAACCGGTTCGCCAAACTCGCGCGTCAGATCGGAATAGATCTCTCCAGGATCGCGCCCCATCCGGGCAGTGATCTCGGCTGCCAACAAGGCGGGGATCATTCCGTCCTTGTCAGTAGTCCATACATTGCCATCCAGGCGGGCGAATGACGCACCAGCGCTCTCTTCACCCCCGAATCCAAGTGAGCCGTCGAGCAGGCCATCCACAAACCACTTGAAACCGACTGGTACCTCATACAACTTATGGTCGAGCTTTGCAGCGACACGATCTATCATCTGGCTGCTGACCACCGTCTTGCCAATCGCGGCTGACTTGCGCCATTTTGGTCGGTGCTGCAAGAGGTAATAAATAGCTACCGAAAGATAGTGATTGGGTGGAAGCAACCCGGCACTCCGGGTGACAATCCCGTGCCGGTCATGGTCTGTGTCGCACGCCCAGGCGATCTCAAAGCGATCCTTGATGTCGATCAATCTCTGCATCGCATAGGGGGAGGAGGGGTCCATGCGGATCTGACCGTCCCAATCCACCGTCATGAAACGGAAGGTGGGATCAACGGCCTGGTTGACGACCGTAAGGTTCAACCCATAGCGCTCAGCAATCGGTCCCCAATAGTGAACACCAGCACCGCCGAGTGGATCGACCCCCAGGCTGATCTTCGCCTGGCGAATGGCATCCATATCCACTACATTAGCCAGCTCATCGATGTAGGTATTAAGGTAATCGTAGCGATGTGTTGTGGATGCACGCAAGGCTTTCTGTAAAGGGATCCTCTTCACACCCTTCAACCCGCTCTCCAGAAACCCGTTTGCCTTCGCTCCGATCCAGCCGGTGATGATTTCATCCGCAGGACCACCGTTTGGCGGGTTGTACTTAAACCCGCCGTCGTGAGGCGGATTATGGGAAGGTGTGATCACGATTCCATCTGCAAGACTGGTCTTGCGTCCGCGGTTGTATGCAAGAATAGCGAGAGAAATGGCCGGGGTCGGGGTATATTCGTCCCCTTCTGCGAGCATGACTTCCACGCCGTTAGCAGCCAGCACTTCCAGTGCGCTGGCAAGAGCCGGTATTGAGAGCGCATGCGTGTCCATGCCGAGAAAGAGCGGGCCATCGATTTGTTTCTGTGCTCGATAGAGGCAAATGGCCTGACTGATAGCAAGGATGTGCCATTCGTTAAAAGCCTTTTCGAAGGCCGAACCGCGATGCCCGGAAGTACCAAATGAAACCCGCTGCTCTATCACCGAAGGATCAGGGGTTTCTGTGTAATAAGCCGTGATGAGTTTGGGTACATCCACCAGCGAGGTTGGATCGGCTGGCTTTCCCGCTAGAGGGCTGATTTCCATATGTTCCTCCACCTTTATAATGTTGCTCTTTTGTAAATGCGAATCTTGTTATCCAGAAGGTTAAAAGCCCCAAACGGTCGCGTTGGCCCGAGTTGCGGTCGATGACTCCGCCCAACACTAGCACTACAATAGTCGCCCTGGTTCCATGGAAACGGTCTGAGATCACAATGCTCAAGCGTTCACCTTCTTTTGAAACATCGATTTAGGCCTCGTCTAACCCAGCATATTTGACCATGTTAAAGGTAGCAATTTGGATGGTTTAGTAGTTTCGTTGTTGTTTGCGTCGTTCATGAACTTGCCGTTCAACAGCATCTAAAGCGCCATCCAGCGTGGATTGAAACTGCTCACCTTTTTCGGTAGCTGCGATATGATCTGATCCCGTATAGACGACAATCGTCACTTCGTATATATACGATGTCTGATATCCTTTGGCAGGTTGCTTCAGGTTAACAACCCCACCTGAAATGTCATTGTGACCTTCTGCCAATTTACTAAGACGGTCTACGGCTAGGGTGTGGAATTCGTTCTCGCTTTCCTTCACGTCATCAATTTCATTATTAAACTCAATAGGAAAACCGGCTTTATCCATTTTTTTATTCCTTTGGCTATCGAGAATAACGAAAACTTATCGTATCGCTATGTGTTTGGGTTTCTCGTCCCATAACAGTTAATTACAGTAGCGCTTGTGCTTCACCGCCACAAAACTTGCAGGTGCCAGGCTGAGCAAAGACGCTTGATTAATAGCGGAGCACAGCGGAAGCAATTGTTCCCCCTGGCACCTTATCTGAATCCACGACGTAGACTATTCCACCTTTCAAGTAGCTCTGGACGGCTGCCAAATCAATCAGGGACTCGTCGCCGGACTCCATATGATCATGTAATTCAATCTCATTTGTAACTGGATCAAAGATACCCCATTGCTGCATTCCGGTCGCGATGAACAAAGTTTCAACCTGGCCGTGATAAGCTGCTGGAAGGATCTTTTCCACTGTGTCTGCGACTCGTGCGCTTACCTGCCCGGCAAGTTGTTGGTAATGGGCGATAGCCTCTTCTTGTGCTGCCTGGAAGAGAGGCTCAAGAATATCCCAGGCGCTTTTATGTAACTCGTCCGCACTCAGCAAATCGGGATTCCCCTTGATGACTGTGTCTATCAAGTTTGGATACGTGTTGGCTTCTTTATAGATTGGAAGCAAGAATTCAACTCCCGCTAACACGAGCGGCCTCCGGTCTTCCTGTAGAAATTCCGTCAAGCCATCCGAAACAAGGCGAAAGTAGCGTAGAAGCTCATTCTTGGAGCTTTCGTCGCTGCCACTGGCTTGCCCATGGAATGTTACAGAACCACTCCCAGACATCCCACCAGTGCTCCCAGACGTGTGGAGTTGAAGGCTCATTTGATGATCGGCGGAAGGTATTGCTTCAGCCAGGCTGCCACCTACCTGACCGATATCAACTTCACTGACGCTATCGCGAGTACCATTCAGCAACCTGACTTTGTTCTGGCTCAACGCAAGGATGTAGAATTGACCATCGCCAGTGAAGAGGGGCAGTAGCGGTGTAATGTGGAAATGGTCGTCGACAACTACTAATTCTTCAAAATTTAACGGGAGACGATAGCGACGAACTCCGTTGGAAGAGAGAAAAATCGCCAGGCCATCACTTTGATGCTGCCAGAAATAAGGTTCCTGCAAGAGCTTGCTGGCTGGTTTGAGCATTTTTTGCACATCGCGCCTGCTTACACCCCGGGCAGATAGGCGCTTCTCAGCCTCCCTGAGCTGGTTTCTCAGCTGAAGCGGATCCTGCTGAGCATCCGTCCCGGTACGATGGGTCGGTATATAGATTGAAACACACCATTGCTGGTCTTTACGCATTAACTGTTCTAGCTCGGCTCTAGTCAAAATATCCATTTTCTTTCTCCTTGTGAAAATACTCTATATATTGTGATACTCGCCTCGACCACGTCCTCACCACGCAGCTCGGTGTGATCATTGCCACCCTAATGCCCACAGCGGTCCGGCATGCTCCCCCAGCATCGTCTCTTTGAGCGTGATTCTTTCCAGGCGTTTTTAAAGCTCACTTTCAGCCTCCCCTGAGCCGAATATTCAGACCGAGTCTCCGTCACGAATAACGGCGATGACGGTATCGTTGGAGCTGTTCAGGCGATTCCCAAACTGGGGTTCACGCGCATCCTCCGAAGAGCCACCCTTAGACGTGTCATTGGAATATCTCACATGCTTTTCCATGTGGGAGGTGACTTCCCTGACTTCTTCACCTTCATTGCTAACTATTATACCCACAGCTTCTCAATGGTCTATAAATAAACCGATTTCAATTTTCATAAATGTCTCCTTACCTATGTCTGGAAACACCAGCTTTCTTGAAATCGATAAACCCCCGCTCAACATTGGTATCGATTAATTGCACGCGCATTCGGTCACCAACATCCACACCATCAAACCCACGCACCAGTTTACCTTCAACCGGCAGGCTGAGAAGCCGGACCCAGGTGCCTTTCTCAGAAGCGCCGGTGACAATCGAATCGAACTGCTCTCCGATTCTCGATTCGAGCAGAAGCGCAGCCGCAGATTTTTCGACCTGACGTTCGACTTTAGTGGCGGCATCTTCTGCTGCCGTGCAATGAGCTGCCAGAACATCCAGCTCATCTATTTTATATGGCACTGCTTGATCTGCTAAGGCTGCTTTCAACAAACGTTGGGTGAGCAAATCGGGATAGCGACGATTGGGCGCGGTTGAATGTGCATAGTCTTTGACGGCGAGGCCAAAGTGACCCGGGGCATTTCCTTCAGGGAGTTCGGCAATATATTCACCGTTTCCGATAAGTTTGATCACTGCCAGGGATAAGTCGGGGAAACGCAAAGGATCAGTAGCCTTCTCCTTGATGAGAAACTCCTCCAAAGCTTTTGAATCTGGATTACCAGGAAGCTTGCTCCCATGTTCGTTAGCAATCTTAACAATCCGCTCCCACCGTTTTGGCGTGCGCACGACGCGGCGGACGGAGGGGAATTTTCTGGCGGAGAGATATCGAGCGGTCACTCCGTTCGCGGCGATCATCAAATCCTCGATAATCTCCTTCGCGCGGTTTTTTTCCTCGATTTCAAGTGCACAGATTTGGTCGCCATCGAATACCGGTTTAGCCTCGATGGTTTCCAGGGTAAGCGCCCCATGAATGTGCCGTAAATGCTTCATCCTTTGGGTTGCCTTATCTTGCAGCCGTAGATTCTCTTCCAGCCCCTTTACAATCCTGACTGTCTCAGGAATATCTCCATTCCCTTCCAGCCAGGCGGCCAGACTATTATAGGCAAGCTTGGCATGATTGCGTACCCAGGCATGGCAGATATCCGAATCCTGAAGGGATCCATCCGCACCAATCACCATTTCAATGACGAGGGCAAGGCGCTCCTCGTTGAAATTCAATGAGGTGATATCGGTCGAAATTGCTTCAGGCAACATCGGGAAGGTTTCGGCTGCTGTATAAACCGAGGTAGTGTTATGGCGCGCGTGTTGGTCAATAGCTGAATCATTTTTAATTACCGCATCCACATCCGCGATGGCAACCAGAACCTTTACTTCGTCCGCAGGCATGGCCTCGGCCACAGTTAACTGATCCAGGTCACGCGAGTCATCATTGTCAATGGAAGCCCATAAAAGGTCGCGCAAGTCACGAATCTGGCTCTCCGTACCAGCTGGCGCACCATTTTTCATCGCAGGCGACTGGAGCCTGCCCAATTCTGCCAGCGCTGCGGCAGAAAAATCAGGGAGCAATCCTCGCTCGAGCATTGCCCGGTGAGCGATGCTCTGCAAAATCGCGCGGTGCTGTTTTTCATTGTAAGCCGTTTGAAGCATAGGAAATCCTTAGATTAGGAACTAATGACCAGTGCTACGTGGCATCGAAAGTTGACTCGGTCGCCTGGTTTGGCGATCCAGTCAGCGCAGCGACGACCTTGAATGGTTGAGTGAGGTTCAGGTTGGCTACTTGTGAACGGGAACAGTCTTGCCTGCTTCTTGCTTAAGCCGCCGCACATGCGTGCGTTTCCCTTTGGATAGCCGTTTTTTCTTCTTTGTTTTGTTCTTTTTATCTGGCATTTGTGTAACTCCTTTTTAGCGGATTATGGCTCAAACCCAGTCACTGCTCAACCGACATGCAGCTCGACCACCTGGCGGAAATGGAAACCCATAATGGCCAGCGTGATGGCTAATGGGAACAGGCGCGGGCGTCGGAACAGGGTCCAGAAAAAGAGCCGCCAGTATTGGACCCGTTCAACACCGCGGATGCCCAGCCGGTAAATCGAACGACCAAATGCCAGGATATATTGGGGATCCAGGTGAATCCGTATCTCTGGCGGATGGTACTCGCGCAGGAAGGTTAAAACCCGCTCGTAATAGGCTTTGGGGGCATAAATTTGAGCCAGGAGCTTGCGATATCCCTCCTGTAAGGGTTCCAAGCCCATTTTGGGGAGGATGTTGGTCGAGCCATCCACGTTATCGCCAGACATTTCCTTCACCAGACGGCCTTCTTTGCGCATACGCTCATACAGGCGCGTCCCAGGAGGGGCTTGCAGCAACCCCACCATGGCGGTCACGATCCCGCTTTTTTGGATGAAATCGATCTGCTGTTGGAAGATAGAGGGTGGATCGTTGTCAAAACCGACAATGAAACCGCCTTGTACCTGAAGGCCGGCGCGCTGCAGCTGCTTGACACTTTCCACCAGGTCACGGCCTTTGTTTTGGTTCTTGCTGCACTCGGTCAGGCTACCTTCGTTGGGTGTCTCGATACCGACGAACACCGTGTCGAATCCGGCTTGCGTCATGAGGTTCAGCAGCTCTGGATCGTCGACCAGATTGATCGAGACTTCGGTGCTGAACGGCATACCGGTCTTGCCTTTACGCCATTCGATCAAGGCTGGCAGGATTTCAGACTTGATCTGTTTCTTGTTACCAATGAAGTTGTCATCCACAAAAAAGATACTTTTACGCCAGCCCAACAAGTACAGACTGTCCAGCTCGGCAATGATCTGGGCTGCGGTTTTGGTACGCGGACGATGCCCCAATAGGGCAGTTACGTTGCAAAAGTCGCAACTGAAGGGGCAGCCGCGTGAAAACTGAATGCTGAATGTGTCATACTGCTTGAGATTTACCAGCCGCCATAATGGCGCCGGGGTTTGGTGGATATCTGGATACTCGTTTGTGGCATATAAGTGCTGGGCGCGTCCATGGGCCAGGTCTTCAAGGAATAACGGAAGGGTCAATTCGGCTTCATTGAGCACGAAGTGATCGACTTCCGGGAACTGCTCGTGTTCCATAGTGAAGAGCGGTCCCCCTGCTACCACTTTTGCGCCAAAATCTTTACACCGGGCGATCAATGCGCGTGCAGCCTCGCGCTGAACAATCATGGCGCTGATGAAGACATAATCTGCCCAGGCCAGGTCATTGGTTGTCAGGTCGGTCACGTTGAGGTCGACCAGGCGTTTTTCCCATTCAGCAGGCAGCATAGCCGCCACAGTTAACAGACCTAACGGGGGGGAAGCCGCCTTTTTATGGATAAAGCGCAAGGCGTGCTTGAAACTCCAAAAGGTGTCGGGGAACTCGGGGTAAACCAGTAAGATTCTCATAGTTACCTCATTCTAGCCTTGAGCCTGGCTTAGTTTATGAAACCAACTTTTGATTCTTGCAACAGGCTTTTTCTGGTCTCTTAACTGGGCAGTAATAGCCCAAAATGTGATCTTTTCGCCACACTCGCATATGAGGAAGGTCGATCCAAGATCCTCTCCCTTTACCGCAGATTCGATCACTGGGTTATTCGATATCGTTCTTTTACAGTGAGGGCATGTGATTTGGTTTTCCATAGTTTGCTCCTAATCTATATAAAAAGAGATCGTTTCATTCACAAAGGGGAGTATGTTTTAGAAAAGATCCTTCATAAGGCATATTTGGCGCTTTTTTCACTCGTCATACTGGCCACATTGGCTTAATAAGGAAGATCCATAATTTTATTCTGTTTAGAAGCCAGTTTAGCATGAGCGGCAGCACACGGCACTTGTTAATCGGACAGCCTTTCAAACTCTGGTTTTTTCTAATAAAGGCAGAATTTACATCATCCGCTCATCTTACGGGTTGGGAAATAAGTTAGCCTCAAGTTGCACCAAGTTATTCGCTAACTGATCCAGCTCCGGTTGCGCTGATGAGAGGTTTATCTTCACCTTGGTCAGAGCTTGAGTAGCACTCTGCTGCATGGCGGTGAGCACGTCTTTTTGATCCGTACCCAGCAGACCGGACAGGATATCCAGCGCATTGGAAGCCTGGATCAACGACAGGCGGGCTCCCGCATAATCGCCGGTCGCCACCGCCTGGCTGGCTCCACGCACACCTGACAACGCCATGAGCACTTGCACGTGAAGCGCAGCGGAATCCAGATCCTTTTGCAGGGTCTCGTTACCCGTCTGTAATATGGTGATCTGATCGGTTTGGCTGGTGACCGTCGTGTTGGCTTGCTCCAGGTTGGCATTGGCTTTGTCGAGTTGCTGCCGTGTGGGGATGTAGAGCGCGAAGGCGATTACCAGCGCACCCAGCCCAAACGCCAATAGCGCCACCAGACCCCAACGCAGGGCACTGCGCATGGATTTATGCAGGCGGGTTTCGGGTTTAGCTTCGGATTGGATGGTTTCTTTTTCGTCCATAGGAATTCTCCTTGTCTAGTAACTTCTAACGGTACAGGGGTCTCTCAAGTACGACTCAATTCAGGCATTGCTCACCGTTAGCATCATAAGCGGAGGTCGCGGTTCGACGAGGTGAAAGGTTTACATAATCCCAGGTTTTGGTCTAGTGGATTTGTAAGCGAACCTGTAGAAGAAATTGCTTCTATTTACGTCAAATTCATCTTCTTCCACCACGCACCAGGCGTAGTACGAGGAGCAACACTACCGCCCCGGCGAACGCAATCAGGATTGACCCCAGATTGATCCCCGACATCCCGCCGATATGTAGGAATGAGGTAGCAATCCAACCTCCCAACAATCCGCCTACCACACCGACGATGATATCGCCAATCAACCCAAAGCCTCCCCCTTTCATAACCATCCCGGCTAACCAACCGGCGATCAAACCAACCACAATCCATGAAAGTACTCCCATTCTAATCTCCCTTCCTTTTTTATCAGGTTTATTAATTAAGGTCATGCGGAGGTCCTACACCCTTCGCAAGAACGTTTCACCAAGAAAGCTTAGCTCTTCCTGGTATCGCTGGAATTCAATGTCCACTCAAAGAGCAGCTCCTGGTTGGGCGGTAGGGGCGTTGGTTGGGCGAATTGCTCGAATCCGGCCAGGTTGACGCCGTGCAGCTCCTGCAGCTTCTCCCGATACCAGACGTCAAACGGGAGAACTGAGATGATGATTTGCCCCAAAGCCTGAGCCACATCAGGTGCTTCCAACGTGGTCACAGCCGTCGCCCCAAAGGCGGTTTCCACCAAGGCCAACCGTTCGCGCGTGATACCCAATCGCTGGCGCGAGGCTTCGTACGGCTTTCGCCGAAAGCCACATAACTCCTGGCAAAACCGTCGCCAGGCTTCCACCTTACCATCCAGGATGGGGAATGTTAGAACAATACCAGACATCGTGGGCCTTCTTCCAGATAAAATCACTTTCTTAAGCTCAATCCATATCTTTCCATCAATCTTTAGTCTGAGTATAATGATAAAGAGTCTCAAAAGCGTCACAAGGAGCCATGCAATGGCTGACCAGGTACTACCATTACATCTCTCTGCATTGGGACCCCCGGAAGTACGTCTGGGGGATAACCTGGTAACATTTCCCACGCGCAAGACGCTGGCGTTACTGATCTACCTGGCAATAGAGTCAGGCCCACAACCGCGCGATGCTCTGGCTGCTCTGCTGTGGCCGGAAGCCAGCCCTGAGCGTAGCCATGGATCGCTTCGCAATACCCTCGAT
>JBAQFX010000242.1:0-6187 GCA_049287485.1 Anaerolineales bacterium | reverse complement strand
GGCTTACACAGGGGCTACGCTCCCTGCGTAAGCCTATTTTTCGAATACTTTCTCGCTAATTACCGCAGGGAAGACGAGATAATTGGTCACGAGTGAGTAATTACTGCCATATTATAGCACAAATGTTCTAATCCACAAGGGGAATTGGGAAAATTCGGAATTTTTTAAGGTTTCTCATAAAGCGGAAGGGTTTGGTGATTAATAGCGAAGGGCGAAGCGTGATTCAGAGGTGACAGGGGGCGTTTGAAGTTCTGCTTCACCCATTCATTTCCCGATAAGTGGGATTCAAATGATTTTTGGATGAGGATCCAAGATGGATATTAACACCAAGACGCCCCAGCGGGGCGTCTCTACCTAATATGAATAGATTTCTTTTGTTTTATAGTTCCTTCGTGTCCCTGGTACCCTTCGTGGTTAATGGTTTTTTTCCTCTCATCTCACCAAAGGGCACGCCATCCGTCATCTTCGCTTCCGTTTACTGGATAGCCACCAGCTGCACTTCGAAGGTCAGGGTGGAATTGGCCGGGATCGGCCCATTCGCCGTGGCGCCATATCCCAGGGATGGCGGGATGACCAGCAGGCGGATGCCCCCTACCTTCATCCCCACCACACCTTCGTCCCAGCCGGCGATGACGTTCCCTGCGCCCAGGGTAAAGCCAAAAGTTTGTCCGCTGTCCAGCGAGGAATCGAACTTGGTGCCGTCTGCCAGCCAGCCAGTATAGTTCACCGAAACGGTATCGCCAGTTTGGGCGGTCGCACCCGTCCCCACCTGCAGGTCTTCGTAGGTAAGACCGTCAGCCGTGGTGATGGCACTCGCAGAAGGCGTGGGTGGTGTGGTATCCAGGGTACCAGTCGCAACAGGTTGAGCTTTCGAGCTATAGTCGCGGTACACCAGGATGGCGATAACAGCCACTACCAGCACAACGATCACCGCAATGATGGCCCGCTGGCGGTTGCGTTTGGCGATGCGCTGAGCACGGCGTTGCTCACGTAAAGCGGATTTACTCATGGACACCTCCGATAATTACGGATTTAAAAATATGGATGCTGCAAATTGTACTCGAATTTGCAGCATCCATTAAGGCTATTTGGTGGTAGTTGGCAAGAACAGCTTATATCCGATAAAGATATCCAGACTATCGAAAACCGGCTCGGTCATGCCGTCATTCTGTACTGAGATTTGCAGGGTGTAATGCCCACCGCTATCATAGACATGACTGAGTGGGATGGGGTCCAGGTTGGAGACGAAGCTCTGCACCGTGCCATCACCATAATCGATGGTGAATGTGTAGGGTTTGGTGGCGTTGTCTGGCAATAAGTCTGCGCTAAACTCCACCAAATCGCCTGGGAAGAGCGGGCCAGACGTCACCTGGGTCAGATCCACGCCGGTGAAGTCGACTGTTTCGACCTCCACGGTGTGAGTTATGGTGCTGTTCCCATATGGGTTGGTAGCTGCCAGGGTAACGATATAGGTGCCTGTCATTTCATAGGTGTATGCCGGGTTGGTTTCTGTGGAGGTGCCCACACCATCGCCAAAGGTCCATTCATAGGTTAAGGGGGCTGTGCCGATGGTAGTATTGGTGAATTCCACTGGCTGACCTAATTCCACCGGGCTGTTGCTGGTGAAATCCGCCTGAGGTGCTAACAGTTCTACGCAGCTGGGTCCGCCGCCGGAGATGGCGATATCATCGAGATACCAGCCATCAGCCACCGTGTTCGAATCGCTGGTGAAGTGGAAGCGTACATATCCGGTGGATTGCCCGTCCAACCCTGGGATAGATAAATCCACCTGCGACCAGTTATTCTGGACGCCATCATATGATTCAAGCGTGCTCCAATTGGTGCCATCGGTGGAGTACTCCACGTACCCATAATCCCAGCCAGCTTCAGTTGAGTATCTATGCCAGAAAATGAGTGAGACGCCAGTATAGTCGCTGAAGTCGAATACGGGTGAGGTCAGGGAGATGTTCAGGTAATTGCCATAATTACCAGCAGGGCTATCGGTCCAGGAATGGGTTGGAGAGTGAGCATACTGGGTGGTGATACCCCAGGGAGATTGGGCCATCCAGCCAATGTTCCCCGATTCGACATCATCGGTGAAGACGGTGCAGTAAGGATAGAGCAAGAAATCCTGTTCGATGGTCTGGTAGTTTTCAGCCAGCACGCCATCGGCATAAGCTGGGGCAAATCCACCTGATTCAGCCACCATGTCGTAGGTGCCGCTGATCACGGTCATGCTGTAATAGCCGGTGGCAGGGTCGGTGGTAGAGTTGAATAAACCGGCTGTGACGTTCGCTGCCAGAGGCAGGTTGGTGCCCGCCTCACGAATGTAACCCTCGATGACGGGAGAAACACCCGGTTCAACAATGTACAGGAAGGCAGAGCTGGTTACGCCCCAATTACCATTGGCATCCTTACTCTCCACGAAAATGGTATGCCTGCCATTCGATAGACCAGTCGTATCAACGGAGGCGACGATATTCTCGATATTGCTGTTGAAGTTACCGTCGGCAGGAGCCATGGGGTAGGTGACCGTATCGGTGATCCAGGATGGGCTGTCGAGGCTATAACGCGCTTCATTGATATTTTGAGTCGGCTCACCATAACCACCATAGCGGGTGTCGTTGGCGGTGGCGGTCAATTGAACAGGTTCGCCGGGCACAACTGCACCAGGGGTGACAGCCACGTTCAAAGAATCAGGCCCGGCGGGATCCATGTATGGCTGGCGGGCAGTTTTGAAGGCGTATAACAGTGCGTCACGGTTATCAGGATAGACAGTACTTTCGAATGAGCCACAATCCTGGAAGAACTCGGTGCCCATCTCAAAGGTGTAACCGGCGATACCGAGCTCTCCATAGGCAAACTCATCCGACGTGCCACTGGTTTGATAAAGCTGGTAGCTCTGCTGGGGAGTGTAACCATTGAAAAATGACAGGTGGCGCCCCAGGGTCTGCAGCTGGGTGCTGTTGGGGGCTGGAGCAGGAGACCAACCCCATGGCCAAAGCACCAGTTCGGAATAGCTATGCAAGGTAATTAAAATTCCCGTCGTATCAGCTGGTGCGGGATCGTTATCTCCCGGTCCACGCTGGTCTGGGAAGATGCTGCGGACGAATGTTTCGATGGCCTGTACTTCGGGCTCAGAACCAGCCGATGGACCCATGTATACTTCAGAACATGGGTAAGAATCTGAACCGCCGTGGTTCCACTTGAAGGTATGGTTGCGGTTGAGATCGGTGCCCCAGCTATAGGGGTCATTGCAGCCATCATCATTGTCGACGTTCTTCCGCCAGAGTTGACCAGCTTCTGCTTTTTTCCGACCGTCTGGGTTGGTCATGGTAACGATATATACCTTGAAGTAGTCCAGGAGCCAGGTAATGTCAGGGTCGATGCCATAACTATTGACCAGTAACTCTGCGTAGCGCATGGCAGCTTCTGCGGTTACCAACTCACGGGCATGGATCTCAGCCATGAGGAAAAAGGTCGGCTTATCAGCCATTTCACCAAATTGCGGGTCTTCATTGGATAAACGTAATGCCATTAAGTCGTAGCCATTGGGAAATCCGGAATGGATACGGGTCCAGCTGTCACCAATATCGTATAGCTGAGCCATATCAGGATAGTCTGTCACGATCTGTTCCATGCTGGTGTAGGTTTCTTCTACGGTGCGGTAGCAAGGATACCCCGGGATTGTATCTATTCCCTGTCCTGGCAGGGCTTCGCGTGGTTGGGTCAGCAATTTGGTCTTAGCCTGATCCACTTCCAGGCGATAACCAGCTTGCTCCAGGGCAGAATACTCTGTGCTTGATAAAAGAAGATAGGCGAAGCCCTGTTCTTTATCCACTTCCAGGATGTCGTAATGGGAAGCCAGGTTATTCAGGTCTTCCTGGGAAGAATAATATACTTTAGTGACCAGGCTTTGAGATAATGACTGGTCAAGCGGTTGTTGCATGGATTCCAGCGGTACGGGTGATGCTGCGACACTGGAAACCAAACCGAGCAGCATGGAAACGAGCACGATCAACGACAAAAAATTTCTTTTCATATTCTCCTCTTTTTCCCAACCCCATACCTGATGCTAATCAGGTGTGGGGCTGGAGGTGGTGTACTGATCTACTTGTCTAATGCCTTAGTGATAGAGGCAGGTAAAAGCTATTCCAGAAAGTATCGGTATGCAGGTGTACTTGATGACCAACCGAGCTACCCTGAGAAATGAATGCCAGGGTAGCATCATTGAAATCACCCATGGAAATATCGAGTGGGACGGTCACATAGATGATTACTGAAGCAGTCTCATCCCTCGCCAATGGACCTGCTTGAGAGGGAGCATCCACTTCCCAATCACTGGATATCACATGGATGTTGTAGGTGTCGGTGACATTACCAGTATTGGTGACCAAGACCGTATACTCGACCGATGTGCCACGCCCATGAGCGGTCAGGCTACCTACAAGTGGGATGGCTTGAAAACTAAAGACGTTGTTGGCAGTGGTGGTCAGTGCGGCAGTAGCCTGCGGAAGGTCTGGAATGGAGGAAGTAAATGTGACCAGGGCGATATCTGAGGCACCTCCATCAGCATCTTCAGGGATGGAAACGATGACCTGTACATTAGCGCTGCCATCAGGGGGGATTGGACCAACCGTTAGTGGGTAGTCAACGTCCCAGCCAGCCTCCACGCTGAGGGTAAAAGTATCCGGAAGATAGTTACGGTTGGTCAGCTGTAGTGTATAAACTACCTGAGTACCTGGGTCTCCAGTGCTATGGTCAGCTTCCGGGGTAACGAACGGACCAGGCTGCATCGCTGTGGTTGTCAGGGAGGAGGATTCACTTTTAGTGCCGTCTCCTTGAGAGGTAGCAATAATCGTGGATATATCAAAATCTCCAGGTGTAGCAGAAGGTGGGATATCCACGATAACATTGATATCCGCGCTCATGCCAGGATCTAATGGTCCCGCAGTAGTCGGGGCGGTGATCGTCCAGACACCGGTAGCAAGGATATCGAATGTATCGACGGTGTTGCCAGCATTGGTGAGTTGTAATAGGTAACCAACCTCACCACCTGGATAACCGTCCGCTTCAGCAGCAGCAGGGGTAAAGGTGAGGTCGTAATAATTCGCTGTGGTGGTCAAGGTGGATGAATCAGTGATATCAGCGTTGTATTGGGATATCGCAGTGACTACGGCGGTGTCTGATTCACCATGGATGGCGTCTACTGGGATGGTCACCGTAACGTCAAAAGCGGCATACTCACCTGGGTTGATCGGCCCAATGGTCAAAGGTGCGGTATACGCCCACTGGCTATTGACAGTAATATCGTAAGAATCCCCGTTGAGGCCAATATTGTTCACATGCATGTGGTAGGTGACGGTCTGACCAGGGTCAGCCTGTGCGTTAGCCGCTTCAGGGGTGAGCATGACACCATAAGCTGGCGTGGTAATGTTGAGGAAGACAGCGGTGAAGGGACCCCAGATACCATCGTCATTCAAGCCATGCACCAGGATATAATGTTGACCTTCGGAAAGCTCGGAAGTATCGACGACAGCTTCCACGCCTTCGTTGGTTTCACCCCAGGCACCATCCGATGGATCCATGGCCATACCGCTGCCATCCGCACCTGGTGCATCGATGAAATACTCTGCAGCCATTACTGGCTGCAAGGCATCACCTCCATAACGTTGGTCGAGGACGGTGCCAGTAAGCTCCACGGGCAAACCGCCGGGAACTTCATTTGGGGTGGTTATTAGGTTTTGTGTATCGGGTCCATAAGCAGTGATATACGGGCTCCCGGCAATCTTATCGGCGTAAATGAAAGACGGCCCCATCTCTGCCCAAAAATTGCGCGGCATGCCATCGATGCCATCCTGACAGCCATAAGGTGGGAAGAAATTCGCACAGCTACCAGAAGTCGGTCCGATTTCATAGGTAAAAGCAGCTACACCTAATTTCCCATAGACCCAGTCATCCGAGGATCCATCTACGGTATAGAGCCAACCGGTGGGATCCATCACCCCGGTTATATCAGCCAGCTTACGACCAATAGTCCGTAATTGATCGTAATTTGGAGCACCATACTGGTCGAAGCCAAAAGGCCATAAAATCTCATCTTGATAAGAGTGGAGAGTAATAAAAATACCAGAGGCATCGTCGGGTGAAGCGGGTGCAATCACATCATCCCCATTGTCCCCATTCC
>JBAQFX010000241.1:0-4856 GCA_049287485.1 Anaerolineales bacterium | reverse complement strand
TATCTTTGAACATGTTTTTGCCCTCGATCAGCGATTTCCCTTGATTATATTAAACTTTTCGCCGTTTGAGGAGGGTATAATTAGGATAAGTTTTGTCCAGTCGTTTTTGCAGTGGACTCATTAATCTCATCTTGGAAAAAATTAGATTATGATAGTTGCTTGTTGCCGGAAGATGGCATGATACATATTTGGGAAGTCAACCATCCATGAACGATGTCTTTAAACTACTTTATCTTGTCAAACCTTACTGGCGGCGTTCGGTTGTGGCGCTCACCCTGCTGACCTCCCTGGTTTTCATGGACCTGAGCATCCCCAGGCTGATACAGCGCATCATCGACCAGGGTATCAACCAGCAGAACCAGGCGGTGGTCATCCAGACTTCGCTGATTATGCTCGGAATCTCCCTGATTAGCACAGTAATCGCGGTGGGCAACAATATCACTTCCGTGCAGGTGTCTGAGAATGTTGGGCGAGACCTGCGTGATGCCATTTTTTCCAAGATCCAGTCCTTTTCCTATGGCAACCTGGATCGCATGAAAACTGGCCAGCTGATTGTCCGCCTCACCAGTGATTCCCAGGCCGTGCAGCGCTTATTTCAAGTCTCCTTGCGTATTGGTACCCGTGCTCCTCTTCTAATGCTCGGTAGTTTAATATTAATGTTTAACACCAGCCCATCGCTGGCATTGGAAATAATTCCCTTATTGCTGGTAACTTCTGTCGTAATCATATTTTTCATCAGCCGCATGGAGCCACTCTTCTTAAGTGTCCAGCAACGCCTTGATCGTTTGAATAACGTCTTGCAAGAAAACATCTCTGGCGCCCGCCTGGTAAAAGCTTTTGTCCGGGCCGATTTTGAGAATGAGCGCTTTGAATCTGCCAACGAGGGTTTTACCAGTAATTCGGTCAGTGTGATGCGTTTTATGTCCACCATGTCACCCGCCTTAACCGTTTTTGTGAATATCGGCATGGTCATCGTCATTTGGGCGGGCGGTTTACAGGCCATTCGTGGCACAATGACCGTTGGACAGATCGTCGCCTTTACCAACTACCTGCTAACTACCATGACCCCCCTGGTTATGATGACCATGCTTTCCCAGACCTGGGCCAATGGCATCGCCTCAGCCAAACGTGTTAATCAGGTTCTGGAAGTAACTCCGGATGTGCAAGATCAGCCGGAAGCACGCGAGTTGCCCTCCAATACACCTGGCAGGGTAGTATTTGATAATGTTTCCTTTCACTACAATGGCACCAGTGATGAGCCGGTACTCAGTCGGGTGAACCTGGTTGCTGAACCCGGTGAAACCGTCGCTATCCTGGGTGCCACTGGCTCGGGTAAATCCAGCCTGGTGAACCTGGTGCCCCGTTTTTATGACATCTCCAGCGGTCACTTGAGCATTGATGGCATAGATATCCATCAATTAACCCAAGAATCGCTCCTCGCAAATATCGGGGTCGTACCTCAGGAGACAGTTCTTTTCAGTGGTACTGTAAAAGATAACATCCGCTACGGTAAGCCGGATGCCTCTGATGATGAAGTGATCGCCGCAGCCAAGGCTGCCCAGGCGCATGACTTCATCATGGAGCTTCCCCAGGGTTATGATTCGCACGTGGAGCAGCGTGGGGCAAACTTTTCCGGCGGGCAAAAACAGCGCCTGGCAATCGCCCGCGCCCTCATCCTTCACCCACGCCTGCTTATCCTGGATGATTCCACCAGCTCGGTAGATGTGGAAACCGAGACCCACATCCAGCAGGCTTTGGAAAATCAACACTATAACCATACCAGTTTCGTGGTAGCCCAACGCATCAGCACAGTCCTGACCGCCGATAAGATCATCGTCATGGATCATGGTCGCGTTGTTGCCCGGGGTACGCATAAAGAGTTGATGAGATCTAGTCCGATTTATCAGGAGATTTATGCCTCTCAGCTTGGTAACGGTAACCACATCGCTGACAAACACCCTAACTTGGAGGAGGTCGCTGAATGAGCACCCAATCTACGGGTTATGGTGCTGGCAGCGTGCGCGTCGCCATGATGCAGCGTCGTCCTGCGGATCCAGGCAAGATCGAAAAGGCCAAGGACCCTCGTAGTGCCATCCAGCGCCTGCTTGCGTATCTTATGCCGTTCAAACTGCAATTGGTGATAGTTTTGGTCTTTGTGCTTATCTACACTTTATTAGGACTTGCTGGTCCATACCTTTTAGGGCGCGCCATTGATGAGTTTATCACTACCAAACAGGCCGCCGGTCTGGCAGGCATCGCTCTGCTCATGTTAGCCGCTTATGTCTTGAACAACCTTTTTCAGGCAATTGCCAACTGGGTCATGGCGGATGTCTCGCAAAGAGCGCTAAAACTCATGCGTAAGGACCTGTTCACCCACCTGCAGAGTCTCTCCCTCAGCTTTTATGATCGTAACCCTTCTGGTGAGCTGATGAGTCGCCTAACCAATGACATCGATGCTATTAACCAGGCTGTTTCGCAAAATGTCACTTCACTAATTGCCAGTGTCTTATCCATGGTTGGTATCTTGGTGACCATGTTCGTGCTGGATTTTTGGCTGGCCCTGGCTTCCCTGATTGTGGTTCCCATCATGTTCTGGTTCACTAATTTCGTTGCTCGTTATACCCGCAAAGGATACCAGGATCTTCAGAAGCACCTGGGTGAGCTGAATGCTGTGATGGAAGAATCAATCAGCGGTGAAAAGGTGATCAAAGCTTTCCGTCGTAATGAATCCGTCTTGGAGACTTTTAGAGAGCGTAACCAGCGGGTATTTGCCTCCGGTGTGACTGCTAACAGTTATGCATTGCTGCTCATGCCCCTGACCAATGTGTTGGGTAATTTCTTCGTCATCGTCTTGGCCGGATTGGGTGGCTGGCTGGCACTTCGTAATCTGGTCAGCGTGGGCATTATTGCCACTTTCATCAGTTATGGGCAGAACTTTATCAACCCACTGCGCCAGCTTGCCAACATGTACAACTCCATCCAGGCTGCTCTGGCTGGTGCAGAGCGTGTTTTCGAGATCATTGATACGCCTGCTGAGGTCATTGATGCTCCAGATGCCTGCCCCCTGGATGAAGTCAATGGAGATGTACGCTTTGAGCATGTTGATTTTGGCTACCTTCCCGGCATCCCGGTGATTAAAGACATGTCATTGCAAGCAAAGGCCGGCCAGATCATTGCCCTGGTTGGCCCGACCGGGGCAGGCAAGACCACCCTGATCAACCTGCTATCCCGTTTTTATGACATCGATGCAGGCAACATCACCATAGATGGAAAGGATATTCGTCAGATTAGAAAAGCCGATTTGCGCCGACAATTAGGCATTGTATTGCAGGATACTTTCTTGTTTTCCGATACCGTCATGGAAAATATCCGTTATGGCAGGCTGCAAGCCACCGATGATGAAGTGATTAAGGCAGCCCGCATGGCAGATGCCGATCATTTCATTCGCCAGCTCCCTCATGGCTACCAGACCAACCTATCGGAACGGGCTGGCAATCTCAGCCTCGGTCAGCGCCAATTGTTAGCCATTGCCCGGGCCATACTATCAGATCCGGGTATATTGATCCTGGATGAAGCCACCAGTTCCGTGGACACCCGCACGGAAGCGCGCATCCAGAAAGCTCTCTTGCGCTTGATGGAGGGTCGCACCAGTTTTGTCATCGCCCACCGCCTCAGCACCATCCGTGACGCCGATAACGTGATCGTGATCAACCAGGGCGAGATTGTCGAGCAGGGCACTCATCAGCAACTACTAGATAAACATGGCTTCTTCCACCACCTTTACATGAGCCAGTTCAAGGGGCAGGAAATATAAGGTCCTGGGTGTTCTTACCCATCCTCCTTCGCATGCCACATCAACGCCTTTAATGGCACATGACCTGTCTCGAATCGTTGTGACCGATCGTATCCATGCTGTACTGGCTGAAATTAGAGTGGTTGCGACACCACCACTGTTATCAGCGTAGGTTGGTTTCTATTTTCAATGATTATTATTCATCGAAGGCATGAACAATGTTGCCGGATCGGTGCTGAAACGCAAGGGAATTGCGCCTTGATCCTTGCGCGGATCAACCGTGCCTGTACCGGGGTTATACAGAACATATCCTTCTGCCTTCACCCCATGTGGCAGCGATAGGCTGGCAAAATAGACGAAATCTGTAAAATTGGTTGTGATGGGGGCAGGTGTCGCCCAACTGGGTGGGGGAGCGGCGGCAATTGAATCACTTGTCAGGCGCAAGAAGCTTGCAGCCCCGATATTAATATTTTGTGCATAGACCATAGCTCCATCGTAGTTGAACCCACGTAGAGCGACGGTGTGAGCGACAGTATCGGTATTGTACATGTACAATACGGTGGCGGTCGCATCATTATCTGTTGGAACAAAATATACCAGGGTTTCACCGGGAATGGGTGTGGGGAGGATAAATGATGGATTTCCCTCGATGGTGTTGGCAGGCAGCAGCTCATCGTCCCCAATTGCGTATGTGGGCGTTTCAGTTGCTACGATTTCCACCTGGTTACTGCCTGAAGGGTCAGCTCGTACATTGCTGATGGATCCGATCAAGATAAAGCTAAATATCAGGATAATTCCGCTGACCAGACCAAGGGTAAACAATCTAATTTTATTCATACTTATCTCCTGTGATGTAAAGTTTTCGTAGTGTATATATTCCTGTGAGATAGGAAAATATGGTTGAGAATTATACCAAAAATAATAATATTTATCCAATTAATATTACTTAATAAATTTTGGATTCTAAGGTAATAGGCATCATATTAAAAAAATCTGTATTGGCGATGTTATCGCCACATTTGCAATATCTCATTCGTAGGCATTTATAAAATGTGTGTCTATT
>JBAQFX010000240.1:0-9215 GCA_049287485.1 Anaerolineales bacterium | reverse complement strand
TCTCTAATGGAGGAAGGGCTCTTGCGTTCTTATTTCCCAGGACACCCAGGGTGATTTCTCTCCCTCGCAGTAACTTCTCAATGAGGACTGGTTGACCGATAGTCTCAAGCCTTTCCACAACTCCGCTTACTAGTTGGTCGTAGCTGTGAACGATGGATGCGTCGTTAATCCCTGCGCTACCTCGGCCGGCTACTGGCTTAACGAAAAGCGGATACTCAAACGGCGGGAAGTCCCGAAATATCTCACAGTCCTTCTCTGATCTGGCCACATAGAAAGGCGATGTCGGTAAACCCGCCTGCTGCCAGAGCCTTTTCGCTAGCGATTTATCGGTGGCGATGGCTATCGTGAACGTATCGGATCCCACATAGGGTATCTCCAATTCTTCAAGGATCGCGGCTTCTACCAGGCTGGAAACGTTGAAGACAAGGTCGACTTGTGAAGCCTGTAGATTATTGATGAAATCGGGACCCCAATGAATCTGGCAGATGCTATAACCAGCTTCAATCAGTGCTCGTTCGTGATGTTCCACCTCGGCGTCAGTCTCGTCGACGATGTTGTTGGTGCCGATGAGCTTTTCTTGAATTACGAAGTTCCCCCGTTTCTTATTCAGTAAGCCGATTCTCAGTCTTGCCATTGTAGTTCGTGTTCCTTCATGTTTTCTTTTTTTCTTGCTACCTAACCGCCAGCATCACCCGCTCCGCGAAGCGCAGCGTAGCCGCTGCCTGCACATAGCGAAGCGAATGTGTCCGCGAGAGCCGGTGTTGGATCGGGTTACAAAACAACGGAGGTCGATTTATTGATGATGCAAGTGTCTTTGTTTACACTATTTTCTTACGTAAATCTTTCTAACCAAACAATTATTTGGTCGAGTTCGGTAATCTGTCTCTCGATAGCTGTTTTTTGATTATCTTGTGGTCTCAGTGCGATATCTTTGTTCAACCTGATTCGACGCCTATCCCCTTTACCATATTTACCATAATTGGTGTTAGCTGTTTGTTGCTTGGCCTCCTCACGGATGTAAGACATTTGATCATTTACAGCCTTCTTTTCGGTTAGTAATTCCTGCTTTTGTTGTTTGCATTCTTCTAATAACTCTTTTAATTCGTTGAGCGAATCAGGCATAAAATCAATCGCAGATTCAAACTGATCAATTACATTTTCAATCTGTGCTTTTTCCCTGGCAAGCCTGGATTGTTCGGCAAGCCATCGTTTCTGATCTTTGCATCCATCGAATAATTTGGTTAGGAACGATTTCGCTTTATGTTCTTGCTGCTCCAGCGAAATAACCTGGGTCGCCGTTTGTTGTTTTCCTTCAATCACTTTCAATACTGAATGCAAGGCTTCAACTTCAGCCATTGCTTTATTATCCCATTCGGCAATTTCATCGAAACTGCGCAGGTTTTTTATCGCGGTTGCCAATAGGCTTGCATTGGCTGTATTGTATTCAAGCGATGCCGGAATATGGATGTTAATCACATTGCCTCCTTTATTTTTGAAAATGCCGCTCAACGGTTTGGACAGCTGCAGCGGCGGTGACTGCGAGACTCCTTTGCATTGTCGTACCGCTTCTGGCAATGTGTTGTGGTTAAAAAGGATTAACCTGGAAGACACGTCGAGAGAAATAAGCAAGAAGCCGGACAAATGGACGGTGTCGTTTGAGGTTGCGCGTTTCAATAGATGGCAAGGCTGCGAATGAACTCGGTCAACACAATCCAGCGAATGTTTTTACGCTCCCTAACTTACTCCTCCAGGCATGCTTGAGTTGTTTTATTGTCAATTGCGACGGAGAGAGAACCACACTCCCATTCCAATCCAAAGGAATGATATCAAAATACTTGCTACCGCTTCTGGCCCGCTAATCAATCCTTTTATGCTGTACAACAAGACAAGTAATATAGTCACAATCGTTCCTATACCTAAAGTAATCCAGGTTCTTTTATCCATCTGCCATCGCGTTCTGCCCCGTGTTCGTTCCTCCTTCTTCCTTGTTCATATCACTATCATTAGTACACATATAACCAAGGGCGCGGAAAGCGATATACCAGCAATAACGTATAGCAATTGCGCATCTACGCCTATGGCATCTGCGATTCCTATAGGAGGAAGCCCGATTACCACTTCAAGAGCCATAAGGCGAATCGCTTCTTCTACAGCTATTCGGCGGAAAACAGCCCAGTCGTTCATTTAAAGTACAATCCTAACCAATGTCTATACAACCTTACGTTTACTCATTATAGCGCATAAATGCCCATCGAGTATTTCAAACCATAAGCCTGTATGGTGGCTGGGTAAGGGCAGCGGTTACCCGCTGCCCTCCCCACGGACCCGGACGTGAACAATTCGCTCATCCGGTTCTTCGGTAACTGGAGAACAGCCTCATCTCCAGCGCATATCTTAGCTGCCCTGCAAGGTTCAGATGGCATGGATTATGCTCGGTCTCGGAAGGGGGTACACCAGCTCAAACAGCCTGAACTTCTCCCACGGGATGCTTCCTTTGCTACATCTTCGGCTAAGCCAGTATCGCCATGCTCGGTACACATAGTCGTATACCCGTTTGAGCCACCGATAGTTACCTCGGATGCCATAATACTGGTAGTGCCCATTCAGTTTCAGCTTCAGCATCTGGTATTGCTCGCCGACCGGTTGATGCCGGTTTATCCGGCACCATTGCCATATCGCTTTCAGCGTTCGCCGCAGACGTTTTCTCGCTGTCTTTCGCTTGATGACCCAGGTCCCACGCCGTGATTTCGCCCAGTAATGGGTGAACCCTAGAAAATCAAAGGTGCCTTTCCCCTTGCCAGCTTCCTGCCGGAAGCTTGGCCTCCCGAACGGAACCAGGCGGGTCTTGTCTGGATTGATGGTCAGGAGGAAGCGCGCAAACCGTTTCGGAAGCACCTCCATCACCTTCCGGGCGTCGTCTTCCCGTTCACACCCAACGACAAAGTCATCGGCAAAACGGATCAGGAAGCTATGGCCTTTCAGGCGCGGTTTCACTTCCTTCACGTACCACTCATCCAGCACATGATGGAGATAGATATTGGCTAGCATGGGCGAAACCACACCCGCCTTGCGGGGTTCCTTGCTTCGGGTAGCTCAGGCTTTCACCATCCACTACCCCGGCATTCAGCCATTTCCCAATGTAGCGTCGTACCCCTCCATCATTCACCCGTTGCTTGAGGATGTCTTGCAACTGGTGATGGTCCAAACCATCAAAGAATCCACTCACATCTGCATCGATGATCCAGCCAATATTCCACCTCATGCATTCTTCCCACAACTTTTGAAGGGTTTGGTGGGGATTGCGTCCGGGTCGAAAGCCATAGGAGACGTCATAGAAATCTTGCTCGTACACCGCTCCCAATAGCATACTCACCGCACCCTGTACCACCTTATCTTCAAACTCAGGAATCCCGATGGGACGCTTCTTCCCATTTTCCTTATCCAGCCAGATGCGCTTCACGGCCGGGGCGCGATACTGCCCCTTGCGCATCCGTTCGTACAAGGCTTGCAGGTTTTCGTCCAGTTTCTCGCCGTACTGCCGGGCGGTCACCCCGTCCAGCCCTGGCGCCGCATCCTTGCGCGTCCTCTGGTAGGCCTCCCTCAGGAAGTCCACGTCCACCAGATGCATGATATCGGTGAATACCTTGTCTGGTTCTTTGACCGCTTGCTCTGCTATTTGTTGAAGTTCCGTTGAGACGATTGGTGACTGCATTTGTCTTTCGTCTGTCCTTTCAACCATTCGATATGCCCGGCTTCGCCTTCCCTACAGTGGGTCCCGTGGGCTTTGGTTCCCCACCTTCTCAGTCGGGTCTTTCTCTCCCCTGACCTTCGGTACTATGCTCCGCTACGACTGCCCTCTGCCCTTCTCGGGTCGCTTCGCTTTTGGCTATCGCTCCCCGATACCCTGACCTGCTTCCCTTCCTTTGTGTCCCGTTTCCGGCTCGCCGCATGGGTTGGAAGCCTCCCTGCGTCACCGAGGCTCTTGGTCAACCAGTACCCTCTCTCTTCTGGCGTTCTTGGTGGGAGACAGATGGCTCTCTCAAGTTCCCGATTTGCCCATTTGAACCCATGCCCAGGTCTTCGACCCCGGTGGTGTCCTGGATGCTCGCCCTTTCGTATTCAGGATTGCGGCCTTCCGCTTATTTGACAGCGTCGGCTTTCCCAGATTCGATCTGGTTATCTTTTGTCCACGTCGACATAGTATTTCGGGGCTCAATGTCACGGCCTGTGTTCTCGCTCTACTCAGTTTCAGATGTCCATTGCTGGCCGTACCTGTGAGTTTTGCTCCGGACCTGCTGGCTAGGCTTTGGTCCGATGGGACTTGGACCTCTCCGTGTCTCAGTCCTCACCCATTGGACAACTTTGACAAGTTTCAAGGATTTTCTTCTCCTTTCCCGATGTCTCGAGCTTTCTTGACACAACAAATATTCCATCCGATCTCGTCTGAAGGCTGCTCTGTACAAAGTGAGTAAATAAATCGGAAAACAGCTAATCCTCCCTGCATATGGTAAGCTCTGTTGATCTTGAGACAGGCGATGTACCGATGGTCTATTGGTCGCTTATACACATCCTCACATTTTTTCTGGATATTTTCACAACCTTGAGTGTCACGAACCGCAACAAAGATCTGGAAATCATCATTCTGCGCCAACAAGTACGCATCTTACAACGCAAAGTAAAGTCTCCTCCACGAATATCTGATCCAGAAAGAATCATCTTGGCAACCTTGACAGACAAATTCAGTCACTCCACAAAAGACGCAAGGCACCACCTCTATCAGGTTATGCTGATCTTCAAGCCAGACACAGTTCTCCGCTGGCATCGAAATTTGGTTCACCACAAATGGACCTTCAGACGGAAAGGAAATCCAGGCAGGCCTAAGATATCGTCTGAACTGGAAGCGCTGATCGTTCGTCTGGCGAAAGAGAACACACGCTGGGGGTACGACAAGATCCAGGGAGAGCTGCTCAAGCTGGGTCATAACCTGAGCGCCACTTCTGTACGTAGTGTTCTCAAGCGACATCGGATCACACCTGCATCAGAGCGATCGACAGGTACGTGGCGCAGCTTCCTGGGGCACTACAAGGACCAGATCCTGGCTTGCGATTTCTTCACGGTGGAGACGATCTGGCTTAAGACCATCTATGTGCTGTTCTTCATCGAATTGGGAACCCGGCGCATCTACCTGGCAGGCTGTACGACAAACCCTGACATAACCTGTGTTACGCAGCAGGCGCGACAATTAGTCTGGAATCTCAGGGATGATTCACGGGATATGGCGTTTCTCATCCACGACAACGACACGAAATTCGCATCCTCTTACGATAATGTGTTTTCTTCAGAAGGGATTGAAATCCTTAACACTCCGTACCGAGCTCCCAGAGCAAATGCATTTGCTGAACGGTGGATACGATCGATTCGTGTAGAGTATCTCGACCATATCCTGGTTTTGAATGAAAACCACCTTCACTGCGTTCTCAGAGAGTATGGGGAATATTACAACCATGCCCAGCCACATCAGGGCTTAGGTCAAAACTTCCCTATATCCGGGTCATTAAGAGTTCATGAAGGAATAATTCGTAGATGAGATATCTTGGGAGGTGTCTTCCACGATTATTACAGGCAGCCTTCCGCTTCGGTTTCTGGCTATGGATAGTATTTTTGCACCATACAGTATAATTTATATGGATTGTTAAAGTTCACAACAATTTAGATCAAACAAAGGTATGAACGCATCGGAAAAGATCACTAGGCTTATCGAAGAAAGCCGTTCACTGGAACGCGGGGGAGAGGTCGCCGCGGCTATCCAGCGTGCTAAGCATGCGCGACAATTAGCCCAAGCACAGGCAGATACAGATGGTGAGGCGGGAGCACTCAACGCCCTGGCTTATGCTCATATCCGCTTAGGACATTATGACCAGGCGCAGCAATTATGTGCTCAAGCTTTGGCTCTGGCGGGGGTAGAATCCCCTACCCGGGCTGAGGCACTGCTCAATTCAGGCATCTGCGCCGGGGAGACGGATGACATGCCTGCCTCGGAGAAATTCATCCAGCAAGCCATTGACCTGAGCCGTCAGATTGGATATGACCACATCCTCGTGCGCGGCCTGCATGCCCTTTCATGTGGAATCTATATGCCACGCGGCCAGTTTGCCCTCGCGTTGGCAGTAGACGAGGAGGCGCTTAATATCGCCCGTACTCGAGGTTTGCAAGAGCTAACTTGGGGACCCTTGTTAACCATGAGCTGGGTGCATTGGCTGACCGGGCAGCCTCACTTAGCTGATGCCCGGCTAAACGAATTAAGGTTGTCGGTATCCCCTGGCTCTCTGGGAGATGGCTACTGGCATTTTATCCAAGCCAGCCTGGCGCTCGACGCAGGTGAAATTGAGGCTGCCAAGGGTTTATTCACCAAGACACTTTCCATTGCAGAAGCGAATGGAATCGCCGAAAATTTGTACCTAGCTTATCTGGGAATGAGTCGTATCAACCGAGCCGAAAATGACGTTCCCGCTGCTTTAGCCTGGGCCAGTGAAGCCCTGACAATTGTGGAACGCACCGGTTACCATCACCTACAAGGACAAGCTTTGATTGAGCGAAGCCGCGCATCCTGGGTGCTTGGTGATCTGGCAATCGCAGAAGCTGATTTGCGTACCGCCATCGAACGCCTGGCTCCACAACGGTTGGAATTCGACCTGTCTATTGCAGAACTGCTGCTTGCCGCGCTGCTACAACAGCAAAACCGACCAGAAACTGCTGCGACCTGGCGAGAAGCTGCTGTAAGGTTAGTGCGAGGTGGCTTTGTCTTCCTGGTTGACCGCGAACGGTCGTTGTCATTCCCGTTGATCATCGCAGGTCTCAATAGTTTGGATAAATCCATTGAGGAAGCCAGTAAAGCTTTGCTTGAACACCTGCAGCACGTTCCCCCGCCTCCAATAAAAATCACCACATTCGGTGGCTGGCGGGTGCAGGTAGGAGCACGGGTCGTTGATCGTCAGGCGCTCCGCCAGCGTTGCTCGGGAGAATTGTTGGGCCTGCTGCTGATCAGTCCTGCACGCACGATTTCCTCCGACCAGGTTATTGACGCCCTGTGGCCTGAAAAAGAATCTAACGCCACGCAAACCCTATTCCATCATGCTACATCCGCCCTGCGACGAGCACTCGAGCCCGATCTGCCGGAGAAATTCCCCTCCCGCTATGTGGAAGTCAGCGACGGACGGGTAACGTTGCGCCTGCCACCTTCCTCTACGGTAGACTTCGAGACTTTTACCGGTCATCACCGCCGGGGAGAATGGGGTGCCACCTTGACCTGCTACAGCGGGGAATTCCTGCCTCAATATCGTTATGCAGATTGGGCAATTACCAAGCGGCAGAGGCTGGTACAAGATTACCAGCATGCTTTGCTTGAAATGGCAAAAACCTGGCTGGTGGAAGACCGGCTTATTGAAACATTGGACGCCTGCAGGAAAATATTGGCAGCTGAACCATGGCATGAGCAGGCAGTGCTGCTGGGTATGCGCGCTTGCCTGAGGATGGAAAACCGACCCGAAGCCTTGCGCCTCTACAAAACACTGAAAAAAAAGCTGAATGATGAGTTGGGGATTGAACCGCAGGTTGAGCTGCAAACATTGTATCGTTCTCTCTTAAAACCGTAGGTTAAAATCCCATATTTGGCAGTCTTTTGGTAGTCGCGCCTGATATAAAAAGGTATGCGAACCATCCAAACCTTTGTCTTGCGCTTGCTGGTAGACACCGATCATCCTGATGTGGTGTGTGGTGCGCTTATAATTTTGCACGATGGGGAAAAGTCAATTCCATTTCGCCATGAAATCGCTTTGATAGCCTTATTAAAGCACCTTGCTAGGGAACAGTTGGCTTCAAATTCTGTAGCGTTCGAAAAAAAGGAGAATTGAAAATGAAATACATTAAAACTTTATTTATTCTCATTTCTTTGGTGTTTCTGTGGAGTGGTAAAGCCGCCTCTCAACAAGCCAGCCCAGAAGCCTGTGTCCCTGGACCACACACTGGAATAATCACCGCGGACGAAACCTGGTGCCTGGTTGACAGCCCCCACATCATCATAGGTACGGTGACCATCAATCCTGGCGTCACCCTCACCATTGAGGCGGGAGTGACGGTAAAATCCGACTGGTGGGATTCTTTATGGGTGAAGGGCCACCTGGACGCGACGGGCACACTCGCCCAGCAGATTAAGTTCACTTCCATGGACGAGTCAGCTCCAACCTACTGGCAAGGTCTAGCTATCGATGGCGGCACGGCTGATTTGCAATACGTCACCATTTCATACGGCGGTCACCAAGGTAACCCCGCCACACCTGATCAATATATTGGCGCCGGTCTAGCAGTGCGTAATGTGCTTTCGGGAACTGTAATTCTCCAAAACAGCCAGATTTTACACACCCGCGGGGTTACCCCAAATGGTCCCAGCATGACCGATTGGGGGTTGTATGTGGAAAACAGCCATGTGGTTCTCTCAGGGGTTCTATTTAAGCACAACGGCGATGTAGATAACACGGATTTTCCTATATACGTATACGGAGCTAATAGCCAGATCGAATGGCAAACCGTTTCCTTTGAAGACAACTTACGAAATGTGGTTGCCCTTGGGCCAGAAGCATTTACCGCTCATGATTTTACGTTACTTCGCCAGGCAGGCCTGGATGCTTACCAATTGGATGCCTACCTGACCATCCCATCCGGGATTACATTAACTGTTGATCCAGGGGTGCGCATTATCTCCAGGACTGGCGGACCAGGTGGCTTATCCATCCAAGGCTATCTAGATGCACAAGGAACCAGCACGCTTCCTATCATCTTTACTTCCACCAGCGATGACGGCATCAGCCAGTGGGCCGGTATTCTAATCGCTGGAGGCGCCGCTGATTTAGATTACGTGACCATACGCTGTGCAGGTGAACGAGGTTTATGGATCACCAATGTCACAGCTGGGGAGGTGCAGCTGGTGAACAGCGTCATCGAGCTGAATGGGTATGGTTTCGATGAGTATGGGCATACCGATTATGCCCTGGCAATCGAAAACAGCCATGTTTACGTGGTTGGCACCCTCTTGCGTAACAACAATACTTCTAATGTACCAACGGATAAAGTTTTATGGGTGGACGGCGCGGATAGCCAGGTGACCCTGGAGTATAACACTTTAAAGAACAACGCTGGCGGTCTTCAAATCAATGCCGGGC
>JBAQFX010000239.1:0-3990 GCA_049287485.1 Anaerolineales bacterium | reverse complement strand
GTAATATTGCCACGATGAAACCTGTACAAATCGATGTCTTCTTCCCTGTCCCAGAGGGATGGGGGATGTGTACCACCTGCGAGATGATGATGGCCCAGGCTGATATGGTTCAACCACCCTATGAACGCGGCCTTGAAGAATACCCTCCAGATTGGCAGGAGGATTTCAAACGCCTGGCTTCCACAATATTTGTCCTGGCAGATCGCTACCCGGAAATAGTGAAGATCAGGATTTGGGATCCGCGCTCTTTCCAGGGATTACTGAAATCCATCAAACACGGGGTACGGCGTTACCCAACTTTTATCGTCAATGGACATAACAAAATAACTGGGTGGGATAACAGCAAATTGGAACAGGTCGTAAAAGCATCCGGGGAAATCAACCATTCTGAAATATAATTACATTACCGATGAAAGCCATTGGATTGAATATTAAATTATTACACCAGCGCTCTTGGAAAATAATCAGAACGATTTTAAAAACAGTCGGCGAATTCATCTATGGTGCCACCGTCTATGATATGGTGAGGGATTTAAACAAACAGAGAGCCTCACTTGAGCACTTATTCATCCTGATTGTATTCGGAGAATTTTTAGGCATTCCAATCTTGCCACCCTATTACACCTTACGCCTTCTTCCTTACGTGGTACCCAATTTCACCGGTTGGAAACGCAGCCTGTTGCGTGAGCGCGATCTGACCGATTTATGCGACCAGGAGATCACCTGAGATAAGGATTTCATCAGAACCAACCAAGGTCAATGACCTTGTGTTTATCAATTTTTCGAGGAGCAAAGCATGACAGCGCAAGAGAAAAAACCAGGTTTTTTTGATAACTTGAAAAGCGTGCTGTACGGTATGGCTGGGCATGATATGGCTCGCTATGCCCTTAAGACCCGTGGCAGTATGGAGCATCTTTTCATCCTGATCACCATGGGCGACTTGCTGGGGATCCCCATCCTGCCACCCTATTACAGCCTGCGTCTCCTGCCGTATGTGGTGCCCCAGATTAGTACCTGGAAGCGCCGCATGCTGCGTGAGCGAGACCTGACGGATGCCCTGGCTTAGGAGCCTGATATGTCACTGGAAGAAATATTCAAACAGAATCCCAACCGGCGTTATATCATGTTCGGCGGCAAGGGTGGGTTGGGGAAAACTACCTTTAGCGCCGCCGCAGCCTACTGGCTGGCTAAGAGAGGCTTTAAAGTGCTGGTCTTCTCGGTGGACCCGCAGGCCAGCCTGTCAGATATCTTTGAGCGTAACATCTTCGGCAAAGGTCCGGTCGAAATCATGCCCAATCTGTACGCCCAGGAAATTGATGCCGACCAGCGCATCCGTGAGTACCAGGATGAGATCCGCCAAAAAATCCTGGACATGTACGGGCTGGACGAAGTCCCCGAAGAGATCGAAAACTATATCCAGGCCGCTGCGGCTGAGCCTGCCATGGAAGAAAGCGCCATCTTCGATGAAGTGGTAGATATCGTGGTCAGCGGGGATTATGACTATTACATCTATGACTTGGTACCGTTGGGTCACGCCCTGTATTACCTGAGCATGGCCTCCGTATACGACCAGTGGATCGATAAAATCACCGGTCTGCGCGAGGAAATGGCTGAGTATGAACAGGTGGCGGCGGTGATGCGCCGTGACAAAGAGTCGGAGGAGGATAAAATCCTCAAGGAGCTACAGTACATCAAACACCGCATCAATGCTTCCTCCAGCATCCTGACAGATAAAGAGAAGACAGCCTTCTACTTCGTACTCATCCCAGAAGAGATGATCATCCTGGATACACAGAAAGCTGCTGGGCTGTTTGCCAAATATGACGTGCCGCTGTGCGGCTACATCGTCAACCGGGTCATCCCGGAGGAGTTGGCTTCCACCAACATCCCCGACTATTTGCGTAACCGCATGCAAATGCAGAAGAAATACCTGCAAAAAATCAACCAGACCTTTGGCGGTGAAGTTTTGACCAGCGTACCTGAATTCGAGCGTGATATCACCGGTTTAACCATGATCGAGCGCGTTGCCAATGCTCTGTTTGGAACGGAAGAGTGAGTTATGGCTCCCATCGAAATACCTATGAAAAATTACATGGCTGAAAATCCCAGCCTTAAGTACCTATTCTTTGGAGGCAAAGGTGGGGTGGGCAAAACCGTTTTAGCTGGCACAGCCGCTATCTGGGCTGCCGGGCAGGGCAAGCGTACCCTGCTGGCGTCTACCAATCCCGTCCACTCCTTGAGCAGCCTGCTGGACCAGGATGTGTTCGGCAAACAGACCCCCGTCACCGGTGTACCCAACCTGTGGGCTTATGAAATTGACACCAAGGAGACCATTGAAAAGTCCAAGCGTGAAATCCGTGAGAAAATCGAATGGTTCCTGAAATTTGCTGATATCAAGACCAAGGCAGATGAATTTGTCGAATCGGCCACCATGAACCCCTCATTCGAAGAATCCGCTATGTTCGAGAACATGATCGACCTGATGTTCGACAACGAATATGACGCCTATGTATTCGACACCGCCCCCACTGCCAATGCCCGCCGCTTGCTGGGCATGTCCAGCGTCTATTCCATGTGGGTCAACAAGATGGTCCAAAGCCGTGAAGAAGCGACAAGTCTGAAGGATTTGCTCTCTTATAGCAAGAAGAAAAAAGAAAAAGATCCTTTGATGGATTATCTGCTCAACCTGCGCACGCGCATGGCGCATGCCAAGGAATTGCTGACCGACAAAGCCCTGACCTCCTTCTTCTTTATAACCCTGCCCGAAGCCCTGCCCATTGCCGTGATCACCCGTTTCATCGACTGGTTCCGCGACTTCAACATCCCCGTGGGAGGGGTAGTGGTGAACATGCAAATCGATAAATCCAGCGTAAAAGAAGACGCTCCCGATTTCGTCAAGAACCGGGTGGCAATGCAGGATGCCTATATGGAGAAGATTGACCAGGAGTTCGGGAACCGCGTGCGCGCTGTCCTACCCCTGCTCGAAACCGAGGTGCGTGGTGTGGACATGCTCAATCGCATGGTTGCACTACTTTATAGCTAAGTCATACCAGGATGACTCTCCCCTTAATATTCGTTGTGGCATTAATTGTCACAACGAATTTTTTCAGGGAAAATATGTAATAATATCAAGTGGGAGGCAGCGATGCAACTGAATTTAGGCCAGTGGGTGGTCATAGGGGTGTGTGGTGTTTTAATCCTGGGTTACATCCTGGGCTATTACTCCAATCGCCAACGTGCCGAACAAATTTATCACTGGCTAAAACAGGGCTTATCAACGCTGGGTGAGGTTTCACTGGGTGATAAATTGCCTGGCATGGCAACCGGTGGGCGCCTGGAGGTCAACCAACCTGCTGCCCCCCTCAAACGCGTTGAGGCGGTGTACTTGCTCGCCCCACGCGAGAACTTGCTCTTCCTGATCTTCCACCTCCTACAAGGTAAGGGCGATGAGCTGATTGTTTGGGTCAACTACCAGGCCAGGCCCGAACAATCCATCGAAGTTGCCCGACGGGGTGACCACCAGTTAGAAAAACGCCTCTCCGATAAGGAGAAACCGACCTTATCCATGCAAGAGGGTATACGTAACTTACAGGTGGCGGTGGAAGAAAAGCCTGGTATCCTGCTTGCAAGCAAAGTGCGAGGGTTTATCAGCAAGTATCCCTCCAGCCTGATCCGCCTGGCGTTGCGTCCTGAAAAACCCCATCTCTATCTCCGCCTCAACCTGCGCCTGATGCGACGCACCTCCGCAGCAGAGCTCTTTACCGCCCTAAGGGATATGGCCGGGTAATTCCAGGTTTTCTTATAATTAATCTCTGCTACCTGTTCTGCTCTGTATTTGTAATCACTCACCTGTTCTCTAATATCTTGTCTCCCTTATAGTGATTAGATGGAATGAGCTCAAAAAATGGGGTGCGCAGGGGCTGCGCACCCCATTTTTTTAATTAATTTCCCCTCCCCCATATTTTCATTTGGAATGGTACCATAAAAGTG
>JBAQFX010000238.1:0-19696 GCA_049287485.1 Anaerolineales bacterium | reverse complement strand
CTATCGGATCTATCAAATCAGACTTTGAACTCTCAGGCTGGTGATATGCTCGATGCGAACATGACCATGGCGCAAGCCTTTTCACAGGTAGCGGAACCACGTCGCAAGCAAAACGCTCTGACCAGTGGTGAGGTGCATTATACCTATGGCCAGCTTTTGGATCGCACTCGGCGCCTGGCAGTGGCTCTTCAATCGATGGGCGTTGATAAAGGCGAGCGGGTGGTGGCTTTCCTTCCACCAGGAGCGGATTTTGTCTGCTTGTTCTTTGCCCTGGCTGAAATCGGTGGGGTGTTCGTGCCGCTCAACCCTCAGCTACGCCCATACAGCTATAACCAGGTGCTGCAGGATGCCGATCCGGTGATGGTGGTGACAGATCAGCCGCATGAAGAGGGATCATTCCCACAACTTGCCAACCTGAAGCATATTATCCTCACAGCAGGAGAGGGTGGCTCGACACCTACCCTCAATGAGATGATCGCCCGTATTCCTGCAGGAGCATCACCAATCAGCCAGGTAAGTCCCGAAGACCTGCTGGCGTTGTTGTATACTTCCGGTACCACCGGGGTGCCCAAAGGGACCATGCACACCCATCGCAGCCTGATTACTCCCGTGCTGGCCAGCCTGAAGATCCGCGAATTGTGGCTGAAACGCCTGAATCTCAAAAGCATCGGGCAGACTGCCAAGGCCCTGGCACGTTATAAAACTCGCCTGCTCAGGGTGGCAGGCCGCCCCCAGATTTTCTTATCCACAGTCGGCTGGCATTCCATCACGGGGATCGAATTGATGCTGCAAGCGCTGTTAATGGGTGACCATATCGTTGTGATGCCGCGCTTCCATCCACGCCTGGCGATGGAGCTGGTGCAGCGCGAAAAGATAACCATCCTGGTAGCCATCCCGACTGCTTTCCAGGCGATGCTCAGCCTGGAAGACTTCGATAGTTATGACACCTCAACCCTGCTCATCTGCGGGACAGGAGCCATGCCCTGCCCGCCTGAGCTGGGGCGCAAAATCCAGGAGCATTATAAGTGTGCCCTACACATCGGTTTTGGGTCGACGGAAATGGCGGGTGGCATTGCCATCCCTAACATTTCTGATTCAAACGAGATCCAGGCTACCACGGTGGGGAAACCACTTCCGGGCATGCAGGTAAAAATTTTGGATGATGATGGGCATGAATTAACCAAGGGCGAAGTGGGTGAGCTGCTGTGCCGGGGTGATTCGATTATGCAGGGCTATTACCGGGCTCCCGAGGCCACCTCAGATGTAATCGATAAGGACGGCTGGTATTCCACGGGGGACCTGGCCAGGATGGATGATGAAGGCTACCTGCAAATCGTGGGTCGCAAGAGGGATATGATCATTCGCGGAGGGCAGAATATCTACCCGGCGGAGATCGAAGCTTACCTGGTTACCCACCCAGATATCCAGGAGGCAGCCGTGGTGGGTGTACCATCAGAGATGGGAGGGGAGCAGGCCTGGGCGTTCATTATCCTGAAACCCGGAGCTGAGCTGAGCACCAGGCAGGTGCTGGATTATTGCCGCAAAGAGCTTGAGCCGTATCAGATCCCCAACCGGGTGCGTTTTGTAACTGATTTCCCGCGCACGGAGATAGGTAAACCCCAAAAGTTTCGATTACAATCAGATATCCTGGACGAGCTCAGAAAGGAAAAGTGACATGACAGCCAAACCATCACAAACACCGATTACCTTCGAAGAGTTCAAGCACCTGGTGGCAGATGGGCTCCAGGTGGATGAGAGCAAAGTGGTACCAGAGGCTTCGTTTGTTTCTGATCTGATGGTGGATTCGATCAAGCTGGTTGAGCTGATGTTGGGTTTGCAGGAGAGCGGTATTAATATTCCCATGGAAGCCGCCTGGGACGTGCAGACGGTGGGGGACGCATACCGGGTATATAAAGAAAGCGCCACAGCCAGCAGTTAGTCGTTTCTAAAAGATCGACGTAATACACAGAGAAATTCATCGTTGGGCAATGTTTCATTACATTTACCGTAATTTATTCTGATCCGTATTTTCTCATAATATCGTTCCCCCATTTCTTGATCGATCGCTTAGCTAACTATACTTCTTACTCGACATTTCCCATTGATTTCAGTGGCGAATTTATTACTAGCCACCTGACAGTTTGGGATTAGCGAAAGGAACATATTTGTCCTGCCGATCAACTATTCTTTTGTTGAAGTGTCGGGCCGCTAGTGTTCCACTAATGATAATAATTAGATGGATTGCAACCTTGACTTTTACCCGAAAAACAACTAATATATAGTTATGCGATATATAGTCTAACTATATAAGGAGTACTGATGGAAGCACAAGATTATTTGCCTCTTACCGAAACTTCATTTTTCATACTTCTTAGTCTTGCAACAACCCCCAAACATGGTTATGGCATCATCAAGGACGTGGAGGTAATGAGCACGGGACGAGTCGTTCTGGCTGCTGGCACCTTATATACAGCGCTCCGGCGCATGCTGGAGGATGGCTGGATCGAGCGGTTGGAAGACGAAAATCCAAACCAAGAAAGCCGAGAACGGAAACTCTATATGCTCAGTGACCTTGGCCGTCAGATTTTTCAGCTTGAAACCAAACGCCTGCAAAGTATGGTTCACCTCACAAGAACACGCCTGAACGAAAGGCAGTGAAGATGGACAATTCCGAGTGGCATATTCGAAGCTTAGTCCTGCGCTTTATTGAGTCATTGCTGAAGCTCTACCCATCCAGGTTTCGTCATGAGTTTTACTCCGAAATTCAGGAGGTTATTCTGAGCCGCTTGCGTGGCGCGGAACAGATAGGGCAGTGGACTTCCGCTGTTGTTCATGAAATTGCAGGGCTCGGGCCTTCGATCATCCAGGAGCACTGGCACGAACTCAGGTTCAGAAAGGAGATTATTGTGACAATCGCGAATGAAAAGCCCCGCTGGTTATTTTACATCGGATGGGTTGCGCTGAATGCCATCGCTGTCATAATGGCATGGTATATCACCTGGGCAATCATGCCCCTGGTTACAGAAAGAGGTGATGAGCCCCCAATCCTGGATCTGTTATTCCCAATCATAGGCTTGTTGACAGGTATCCCCCAGTACATTCTGCTTCGTCGCTATTTACCACACATGCGATGGTGGATTGCCGCGACATCTCTGGGTTGGTTGATGCCTTTTGTCATTGGTTTTATCTTCAGCAGGCTGTTTATCCCTGGCAACAGTACGGTCAGGATCGTGCTCGGAATGATTGTTCTCGGCACGACGGTCGCATTACCGCAATGGTGGTTATTGCGTAAACGGGTACAGCACGCGTGGTGGTGGGTTCTCCTCTTTGGCCTCGCCTGGGGGATGGTTGGATTGTATGATCTTTTTACTCTATATGACCTTTTTCCGGTTTTATTAGGTTTTGCGATTGTTCCCGCCATTGCTACAAGCATTGCTTGCTGGCTGCTTCTAGATCGGCTTCCGAATCATGAATTATCGAGCCGCACATCAAGCCGATGAGGATGCAATAATATCCTGGCAACCAGAGCCTTGCATTTATTGTCGCCCAACAACCCCTGCAGCGGACTGGGCTACTCAGTCCGCAAAAATTAGATGGTCAATGGATGGTACGATGGTTGGGAAGGAGACAAAGTCCCAGCTTCTATCTCGAGAGTACAATGCTCCGGCATTTCCTGCGCTTGTCCCGGCTCACGTTCGCCGTCGCCTTGCTCTACGCTTGGCTCATCTCGATCGGCACGCGTACGGTTCATTCCGGTTTGCGCCATCTGATTGACCGCAAGGAGCGCCGAGATTTGAGTATCTTTCAAATTGGTCTACGCTTCATCGAAAGGTGCCTCACCAATGATCGGCTTATTCGACTTCCCTTATGCACCTACTAGTGAGGAAACTGTCAGGTGGCTAGATTTATTATTCTTTAAAAAATTCCTCCATCACGCTGACATATTCACTCGATTCCAGGATGCCGATCCTTCGATCACTATCCTTGAACAGGTGCACGGTAGCACCAGGATAGAGGCCAATCAATTCATTGCGCAGAGACTCGGGGGTGGTGGGATCATCCTCGGCCAGCATGATCAGGGTCTTGCCAGGCCAGTTAGCCAGGTCATCAGGGGTATAGGTCTGGCGGTCAAAGTCCATCATACGCAGGTAAGTATTGATCGCTGCCTGACGGGTGAGATGGGTATCTACCGTTTCGCGGATCTGGGCAGCGATCAACAATAGCTCAGGTGATGCTTTGGGTGGCAGGATGCCGGTCATGCGGTCGCGTAGCATCTTCTTCACCATGAACATGGGCAGGCGTTTGAACAAACGTAGGGCTGGAGTCACGCTATTGGCACGGCGGCTTTCTGGTGGATAGGTATGTGAAAGTACCAGCTTGCTCACCATGCCAGGGTGCTTGTGGGTGAATACCTGGGCCAGCATGCCGCCATACGAACCTCCCATTACATAGGTAGACTGAATGCCCTCTCTGGTGAGGATCTCCACCAGGCCATCTGCCAGAGTGCTCATGGAATCCACCTCGGGTGGGTAACTGGGGACGATCAGGCGATATTGGCCGTCTTCCAGGCTGGTGATGGTGCGCCAGGCAGATTCAGCGGTGCTGAGTGCACCAGGCAGGAGTAAAAGTGGCTCACCAGATGGGTTACCAGCGGTGAGGTACTCCCACTTGACACTGTCAATGGTCACATTCCGCAAGGGATGTTCCTTTCGGAAGCGTCTTAACTGCTCCAGATGAGCAGGTGGGACTTTGCGGTAATATTTATCCATCCATTTTCTCCAGCAGTTGGTGCAAAGTTTTACCTCCTATGGGGCGATAAGAAAGCAGCTGACCATTATATACCACGCCAAATGTCCCATAAGCCGATGGTGATAACGTGCGTGCTTCCCAGCTGGTTTTCAATTCCACGCTCTGAAACGTGATGCCCATCTGCCTGGCACCATTAGCGAGTGAATTGACGAACATTGGGAGATAGGGGCATTGCCCAGAATGGTAAACCACTAACCCATCCGGGAGATGTTGGAGTCGCACCTCCCAATCCTGCGGAAAGCTCGGAAGGGGTGCCTGACTGAAACGCAGCACCAACAGCTCAAACGAAGGTGTGGCATGATCAACTATTTCAAATCCATGATGGAGGAAGAAGCCTTTCTTAGCCAGCCAGGTGCTGGTGCTGCTAACCACTACCACACCATGCAAGCATTTCTTTTGGGCTTCACTGATCACCTGTTCCAGCAGACGCCAGCCGTAACCTTTGCCTTTCCGGCTGCCCACCACCCACATGCACTGGATGACCATATAGCCATCCGCCTGGATGGCGCGCCAGGTATGCTCGCCGGGAGCATATTCAACAAAACCCGCTGAGCGCGTCCCCTCGTAGATGATTTTCAGTCCCAATCCCTCAGAGAAACAACTATCCAGCCATTCTCTTTTCTGGCGATAGCCCTGGGTCTTGGGTTTGCTCTTGTAGCAGAAGAATCCATAGCGGTTAATATTGGATGCATCAATGGTGTGGATCACATGTTCCATCATGCCTCCATAATTTTCTTGAACAGCACCGTTATAGAATTCATTAAAGATACCTTCTTAAGGAATATTGTAATCCAAATCTTATTAATGAAAGAATGGTGGGTAATGATAAAAGCCGCTCACAGATGTAATCCTTCTACATACATTGGGGGTTGACGCAGATACACGCGAAAAAAAATATATGATTTCAGCGGAGATTTTTATAACCGTGTTAACATGAAGCTCAAGAAGAAATCCTGTTTTTCTAAGCAGCAGGATAATAATGAAATAAATTTTCTGATGATGATATGCTGATCAGGGTAGCAAATTCGATAAGCCAGGCGGTAAAAGTTGGCTTGTACCCGTCAGGCGCACCATTTCGCTGAAATTGTGCCAGACGAGCTGGCGTACATGATGCACATCCATATGCAGCGAGGCAGACAGTAGGTACTCCACCCAGGCAATTCGGTGGGGGCTGGCGCCGGGTGGGTTTGCCCAACCATGATCGCTCTCCACCAGCAGGCGCTCGGGAGGTACCTGTGTGCGGAAAAGTGACCGCCGCGCCACCGCCGAATGGACTGAGAAGTAGCAACCCAGCTCCACCGCACGGCGGGTTTCAGTAGCGTTACCTGTCCACCAGTGCAAGATGGGAGCGATGACCGGCGTGCGACTAAGCTCCTCCAGCACCTGGGAAGTTGTGCGGAATGAATGGATGCTGACGATATGTGGATTTTGAGACGCGTATCTCAGTGCAGCACGAAAGATCCTCAGCTGGAGCTCGAATGGCACCTGGTAAGCAATATCCAGCCCAATCTCACCGATTACGGCAGTATTAGCAGCTAGTTCGGCGAAGTGAGCGGGGTCGAAGGCTTGCTGGGCAGCGAGTTTGCGCGGGTGGCAGCCCACGCCCCAGGCAACCAGTGGTTCTTGCCTGAGCAGAACCCTATCTGCCTCCGCCAACGAGAGCGTCATGGCGAGTACCGGGCCGGCCTCGGTGAGCTCTTCCGAGGTGTGGGAAGGATCCAGGTGGGCATGCGCATCGAGGGTTGGGAGGGTGGTCAAAGGGATATTGATCGTGGATTCTAGTTTCACCTGACTAAACCAAGACTCTGCGAGGTATATTGCAGGAAGAGCTCCAGCTGGCCGGTGGATTGAACCTGCCGCAGAATTGGACCATACCATAAGTCCTTGCTCACGTTCACTGTGCTCCAGATTGGTAGAATTGTGACGATTACCAGGATGGGTAATGCCACCAGGATCATCTTACCCCGTAAATAACGGATCAATGGCAATGAGGTGATGAGGGGAAATCCAGCTGCCATAACCAACCGCAATCCATATAGCCAGCGCCAGGTATCCACTGTGATAGAAAAAATAGAGGTGATCATCCAGCCGAATAATGGCCCGAATGCACAGCTGATTAACCAAAAGGCACCCAGCCAGTCCAGCCAATTCCCCTGCAATCGGACCGGTGAGTGATACGCAGGGCGGGCTTGAAAATATAGACCGATGGCTGCCAGAAGACAGTAAACGACAAAAAAAATCGTAATGCCCCAACCAAACCCTCCCACTTCTCTGAAGCGTAAATAAAAGAGTGCCGGAATGAATAACGCACTAGCGACTGCTCCCAGGATTAATCTCTGGATGGCTTGACGCCGTGAGGCTTTGTCAGCAGTTACCCCAAAAAAGGATTCAGCGATTTGATCGGAAACATCACGAGGTATTTTTTCGGGATCCGAGGGAGGGGAGGCGTCAGGCATTTTCGAAACCTTTCATGGTGTGCCATTGGAAACAGCTTTCATCCTGGATAAATACGTTCGTCCTTTAGAGTGAATGCGTGGGTAATTATAGCGGAGATTGGGCAGAAGAGGGATTAAATAATTCATCATTGAGCGTATTGCGATAATCATGAATAAAAGTGGTTACTAAAGTGCAGATAAGAATGCCGCCAGTACCAACGAATCCGGTTATATACTGGATAAATTCGTTTACATTGAGGCTTCAGGTGATCAGTTTCTCCGTCCCCTGAGGGTACCCTGTGAGCACAAGGATTTCAGCATGGGTTGGATTTATAGAGATGATTGTCCTCCGCAATCCTGGTCTACTCGATCATAGTTACTTTATTTGCGTGGACAAACTGCCCGGCCTCGATCCCCTGTAACTGTGCCAGCGCCAGGCTGATCATCTGGGCAGGCAGGATTTCCAGGATAGGCAGGGCAGGGTTGGGGCAGCTGGGCAGCTGAAATGGAGGCGAACCACCTTCCAACCCGACCAATTCTGCCTGACCTCCAGCAGCACGAATGTCATGCACCATTTTAGCGTTCAGGCTCGAGGTAGCATCATCTCCCCGATAGACCAATGCAAAGCTGTGGGGAGAAATGAGCTCAAGCGGACCGTGACGGAAAGCTGCGCTATTCATGCCTTCTGCCCCGAAACGCGCCGCCTCTTTGATGATCAATGCTCCTGTACAGGCAGCAGCCAGGGAATCACCCCTGCCCAGCAGAAACAAGTTTTGCATACCAGCCAATCTCTTGCTGAGTATTTCCACATAATCCTCCCAGCCAGACCAATACTCAGCAACCTTCTGAGGCACACCCGCCAGTTGTGGAAAGTGTGTATTCTCATCCATAAGCTGGTCACCCAGCCAGGTAAGGGCTGCCAGGGCAGAAATATACGTCTTACAAGAAACGGTGGCTTCCTCTCCGGCCTGGGTCAAGATCGGGAAGCTGGTTTTTTCTGCCAGGGCGCTCCCGGTTGTGTTGGTGACCCCAATCAAATCAACCCGATTGTAGGTGAGCTCAAGCAACCTGACCACCTCAGCACTCTGTCCTGATTGCGAAACCGCCACAATCAAATTGGCTGGATCGATAAGCTGCCGGGCGTAGTGGATCAGCTCAGCAGTCTCCAGGCGTATGATGCCGGTTGGTAAGGCAAACAGGCGTAGTTGGAGCGGGTATAACCCATGATAGGATGAGCCCATGCCGGTTAGGATGACATGATGGTATTTTCCAGATGTCAATTGTCGATGTAACCCGGTGAGAGGGGGTTGCCTATTTAAATGATCCAGGGTTGCTTGTAAGGCAGATGGTTGGTCGAGCAAGTCAGTCAGATAGGAAGGGGTCATACGCGCATTAGGAACCATCGATAACAAAGGTTAAAGGATTGGCCACCTATATGTATCGGGACGATGCATATCGGCTAAGCCAGACATAGGCTGCACCCACCAAACCACTTTGTGCACCAAGAGCAGCCGGGATTATACGGACTTTCTCATGCGGTACCAGACCGCAATTAGTTCGGATCGTATTTTCAATCTCATGCTTGAACAGAGCATAGGCTTGCATCAAGCCTCCGCCCAGGGCGATGCACTCGGGGAGATATAGCGTGACCAAATTAGCCAGTCCGAGGGCAAAATAACGAGCGGTACGCTGAACAACCGTCAAGGCCTGCGGCTCACCCTGTTCCGCCAGCTCGCAAATCTGACGTGCGGAGAGAGCGATGTCACGTGGGTACTGGGCTTGTGCCCAACGCTCCATGGCCGGGCCACTGGCCAGGCTTTCCCAACAACCATGTGCCCCACAAAAACACAGCGGTCCGGTGGGGTCAATGACATGGTGACCCATCTCCGGATGAGCGGAGCTAACCCCGCGGTAAAGCTGCCCGTCAAGCACCAATCCTGCACCGATTCCCGTGCCAACAGTGACGAGTAGAAAATGTTGAGTACCTTTCCCAGCGCCCCAGGCCCATTCACCCAATGCAGCCGCATCGGCGTCATTTTCGATCGCCACGCTGACTCCCATGCGAGCTGATAGGATCTGTACCAGGTTAGCGCCTTCCCAACCAGGCATAAACTCCACATTGCCAATCGTGCCTATCTCGGGGAACACCGGCCCTGTACATCCAATGCCTATACCAGAAATTTCCCCACCCGCTTGATGAGCAGTCTGCGCCAGCATATTGACCATGCGCTGGACAGCATCATCGAGACCGGTAGCAGGATTAGTGGGGCAAGTTGTAGAGGCTAAAACCTGGCCATTTTCATCCACTGCACCGGCGGCGATCTTGGTACCACCAATATCGAGTGCGCCAATCATTCTTTCAGTGCTCCAGCGGTCATACCCTCGATGAACTGCCGTTGCATGAACAGGAAGACGATGATCATTGGTAGGGCAGTCAAGACCGTCCCAGCCATGATCTGAGCCACATTAGAGGTGTTTTTCATTTGAAGCTGAGCCAGGCCTACCGGAAGGGTAAACAATTTTTCGGTGTTGGTGACGATGCGCGGCCATAAGAAATCGTTCCAGGTGCCCATGAAGGTGAAGATGATCAATGTAGCGATACCCGGTAATGCCAGTGGTAGCACCACCCGCCTGAAGACCCCGAACTCGCTGCAACCATCGATGCGAGCCGCGTCGAGCAGCTCATTAGGGATGGTCATCATGAACTGGCGCATCAAGAAAATGCCAAAAATGCTGGTTAGGTTGGGCACAATCAGCGCCAGGTAGGTATCGGTCCAATGCAAGGTGGCCATGATTTTATATAATGGAATCAGGTTCACCTGGAAAGGCACCATCAAAGCCAGCAGCATGATGAAGAAAATGTGGTCGCGCCCGGGGAAAACAAGCTTGGCGAAGGCGTACGCCGCCAGGGTGTCGAAGAATACATGCCCCAGGGTGGTGACGATTGATACAATGACACTATTGGCAAAGTAGCGCAGGAAAGGAATGCGGGTGAACACCTGGAGATAATTTACCCAGGTGAGTGGGTTTGGGATCCACTGGGGTGGGCTGCTGAAGACAAACTGCTCCATCTTGAGGGATGTCCCCACCGACCAATAAAATGGGATGATCATCAGAATCGAGGAAACCACCAGCAACAAATACAGACCATAGCGGCCCACATAATAGCGGAATGTTTTCGGGTGGACTGACATAATCTGCCTTTTAAGCCCTTTCGCGCGATAGGCGCATTTGTAAGTAGGAGAAAATCACAAGGATGGCGAACAGGATGTAGGCGATGGCAGAAGCATACCCCAGGCGCAGGTCCATGAATTTCGAGTATAAGTAATACACGATAGTGGAGGTGCTGTAGACTGGCCCACCTGCAGTCATCACGAAGATCTGGTCGAAAACTTGATAGCTGCCAATAATGCCGATGATATACACGAACAGGATGACGGGCTTCAGTGCGGGTAATGTGATGAAGCGGAATTGTGCCCAGGCACCCGCGCCATCGATCATGGCAGCTTCATATAACTCGCGTGGGATGGATTGTAACGCTGCCAGGTAGACCACCGTCTCAAAACCGAAGCCCTGCCAGACACTGGCAACCACAATAGAAAAAAGTGAGAAACGCGGATCGGAGAGCCAGCCGATCTTGGGCAAGCCAATGCCTTGCAGCATGGTGTTGAATAGTCCATTACGGTTGTACAACATTACCCAGATGGTGGAAACCACTACCAATGAAGTCATGACAGGCAGGTAATAGGCAGTGCGGAATAGCGAGCGGAAACGTACATTTTGATTGAGCATTAGCGCAGTCAGCAAGCCAAGTGTGGGGCCGATACTCATCCCTCCCAAGACAAACAGCGTGGTATTCACCAGACTCTTGATGAAGATCTTATCCCCTCGGATGAGCTCAATATAGTTGTTTAAGCCTACAAATTTAGCAGCTTGTAAGCCGCTATAATCATTCAAGCTCCACCATAATGAGATGACCATAGGAATGAACAGAAACACTACCATGGAGAGTACCGGCACAAGGATGAACAGGTATGGGAAAGTGTACTTCCGTACCGAGCGGGTGAATCGGTGAGAGAGAGGGATGGCTGTCATGAAAGGTCCTTTCTAACTCTTTGGCAAAATACCAATAACATAAGGAAGACCCTAAGGGTTTGCAGTAACCCTTAGGGCCTTGCAGGAAAACACTTACTTGTTTAGAGCATCCTGGGCCGTGGCTGCTGCTTCATCCAAAGCATCTTGCACGCTTAGCTGTCCCAGAGCGATCTGTTCCATGGCATTGGTGAAAGCATCGTCAATATCACTCCACACGCCCACGTACGGGAAGGGTATCGCAGTCTCCATGGTTTTCAGGAAGACAGCAAATGCCTGTTCACCACCAAAATAAGGGTCTGCCACATTCACTTCGGGGCTGGATAGAGCTGCGGTCAATGCTGGAGCTGCGCCAGCCAGCTCATATACACCGATTTGATTTTCCACTTGCATTGCATACTGGATGAACTCCCAGGCTGCTTCCTTCTGGGTGGAGTTGTTTGGGATGGCTAAGCCGGTTCCACCAAGGTAAGAGCCTGGTTGTTTACTATAGGGATGTAAAGCCACGCGCCATTGTCCAGCCATCTCTGGAGCAGCGCTCTTCATGATGCCCATGTAGTATGGTCCATCAGAGAACATGGCGATTCGTCCATCCTTCACCCCCTGGATGCGTTCACCCTCATCTGATGTCCAGTTAATAGCTACACCATTCTGAAGCAAGCTGTAATCAAAGGCGATTCCCGCCACAGCTTCATGCGAATTAAATAAGACGCTCTTGTTGTCACTTGAAAGTAATGTACCTCCATTCTCATAGATCCATTGTGAGCCATGGAAAGTATCGGCATCAAATTCATAATAATATAAATCTCCTTCTTGAAGTGCTTCAGCGACACTCATTAGCTCGTCCCAGGTTGTGGGCACTTGCAAGCCTTTCTGTTCGAACAGGTCATTACGATAATATAGGGCGTAGACATCAAAGTCATACAGGGCGGAAATGATCTGATCGTTATATGTAATGGCTTTCAACGCACCAGGGGTGTACGCCTGATCCCAGGAGACGCCATTGAGCATGCCACCGGAGAGGGGCTTCAGATCAGTGAAGGCTCCCAAGGAAGCAAAACGCGGGATCCAGGTCATATCTACCGTGACCACATCGGGGGGTGCGCCTCCGGTCAATACAACATTGAGCTTCTCCAGCGTGGTATCCCAATCCAGGGCTTCGTAATTGATTGTGATGTTGGGGTGGGCTGCCATGAAGGGCTCAACCAGTGGTTTAACGGGCGTGGCCTCTCCATAATAGTCCCACACGGTGATGGTTACCGGCTGGGCAGGCGCTTCAGTAGTCACGGGAGCTTCAGAAGCGGAAGGTTGCGGTGTGGCTCCTCCACACGAGCTGAGCAATAACCCCATGATGATCGTCAGGCAGAACAGAATTTTTTTGATATCCATTGCTTCTCCTTTTTTCGAATTGGTTTAGGTCGGTATGATCCAAATTAACTGAGATAACTGATCAATTTTGTTTAATGTCATCCTCCTTTCAGCTTATAAGAACCATTCCATGATTACCCCATTGAATTCATCAATAGCTATTTGCCAGCTACCGAGATTAATCTTTACTTCTTGATAACCAGAAGGGGTGACGTAACGGATACGCTTGATTGAAAGCCGGCTGGAGACCGTGGCATTCACAGCTTGTGCAGCGTGATTGGCGAAAATGACATAGCCTCGCTCAGGGCCTGCCAGGGCACCCACTTCTACCATGGGTTGGTTGGTAGAAAACAATGACCCTGCACCTACCCATTGGCTGAATGAATGGTATATCCGGTAAGAATTATCCTGTCCTTCGAATGCACAAGGAGTAAGTGCCAGGTAACTTTCCAATGGATAAGTACACAACAAGGTTTTGCCTTTTCCATATTGGTGGGCAATTAATGCAGGCCACCCATCCTGGTCTTGGGCGATGACCTGCCCACCTTTTACCTCCACCATTGCTGCCCACGATCTTGGGGTGCTGCTGTCAGCGTGGTAGTGGAAGGTTTCTCCAACTTGCAGGTCACCCATTGGCTCTACCACTTTCAATTTGATTTCACTTACGGGAACATGATCTGAAAGGCGTGCACCAAAAAGATCCTCCATTTCCGGGATGGCCACATCTGCACACAGGGAAGCGTACACCGAACCACCCTGCTTTACATATGTCGGCACGCTTTCCCAGAAATTCGTGTGCACATGCACCAGGTTATCGGAAGTGCTGGTCAGTGGTGAGGGAAGCAGCACCAGGGGTAAGTCTTGCCAACGGGTATATTCGCGTGGGAAACCTACCTTCATGCCTGCCTGTCTGGCTAAAATAAGGGTGCTAAGCCAGGCACCTACCAGCCAACGATTGAGCTCACCCTGCTCATGGAATGCCCCACCTGCAACAGCCCCACCGTCCTGGGTGGAGACGTAAGGGATTCTGCTATTAGCTTTCAAACCCAGATGAGAGAAATCTCCATGCGGTTTTGACCATTCATGTGGGACAATCACCCCAGCTGTAGCGGGTTCAGGCTCCAGGTCAGTCAGGTCCAATTGTTCGAGGATCTGGCTGAACTGACGCAGTTCCACTCCCTGTGGGCGATCCTGACGATCCCAGGTAGTAAGACCGAACTGAGTCTCGTGTGGGGCACGCAGGTATGGTGTACGATGATACGTTTCAGGAGCTGCGTCGGTATAACACCACAGCAGGAATCCATTCGTGCCGGCAGCCAGGGAAGAATACATGGTTGTGCGGTCAAAAGCCGCGATTCGCTCAGGGGTATATTGAGCCGAAGAAGCACCCAGCTCGTGGATCATCACTGGATGACCAGCTCCAGTTCCGAGTAGCGTCTGCAAGGCACCACAGTAGGTCCCACGCGTGGAAAGCATCGGGTCAGGAAATAAACCTGGCTCGTAAATCGAATAAGGATGGGCCGAAAAGAAATCCACCTCGTCGGCAATAAGATCAGGCCGAAATGGTCCATGCCCCAGATCATCGGTAGAGATGCCAACGACCAATGGCCTGCCAGGATCGTTCTGGCGGATGGCTCCGGCGATTAACCGCGTCCAATTGATCGCCATCGCATCTGTGGTTTGGCCTGAAACAATCCAAAATGGGGGTTCATCGGTCAAATCCCAGGCGAGAATGGCCGGCTCTCCGTGATACCGTCGAGCAAGTTCGGCAGCGTGATCGGTTTCAAGTCGCAACATCTCTGGATCAGCGTGGGGGTGTCGTCCATGCCGCCAGGGAACGTCCCAAAAGGCTTCCCCCACCTCACCACCAATAAATAACGCTGGATGCAGGTAAATCTGGTAACGGTGTGCCAGCTTCACCAGAAAATCCAGCTGGGTAAAAGCTTCGGGATTGTAGATACCCGGATAAGGCTCGAACCAGGCCCAGAACAGGTCGAAGCGCACGGTATTAAAACCGAGGTCCTTCATCTTGGCAAAGTCTGCTTCAACGCTGGCTTCATCCCATTCCTGGGTCCAATCCAAGGCTGCCATAGCTGGCACCCAGTGCGCTCCCACGGGGATGAAGCGCCCCTTGCGATTGGAGAAAAAATGACCCTTCAAAGTTGCCGGTGCAAGTCTCATAACCAGTATCCCTTTCTAACTTGATCAGTAATATGCATGCGCAAGAACGTGCTACCTCAAGTAAGTTAATGACCTCGGTTGAAAATCAGCTAACATGGACATCAAAACCTACTTCGAATAATCGCTGCCAGGGCAGATGGATATGCTCCACTTTTACCGCCCTGACCACACCCGCCTTGATGAAATGCTTTTCCAACTCACTTGCTCTCTGCAACAGTCGTTCCTGCACGCGTACCTCCACCCTTTCCCACTCGGGTGAGGGTAAGCGCTCCATACTGGGAACGATACCTAAGGCGGGTAAATCTTCCCACATACATTGGCTGCGCTCGAGCGTCTGGTAAAAATAATCATCCAGGAAGCGCAGGAATAGAAACTCGTAATGGGCGCGTGTCTGCTCTGGGTCGGCTGAATTTTTCTTGGCCAGCAGACGTAAAACGCTATGGGCTAGCACTGTTCCCAGGGTGTTCCCGGCGGTATTCCAACCCGCATATGCAGCAAGATGTGCAATTTCTGGATGCAGCATGAGGTGCTTGCCCAAGATGAGGTCGGAACCATTGACGAACGCCACATCCGCCAATGCCACGAGATGCTTCTCATCAAATTCCCCCAGCATGGCTTGCACCAGCTCTTGCGGACTTCGCTCAGGGGTTTCCATCTCTTGGCGTGTTTGCTGGTAGGTGGGGTCAGCCATAACCTCCTCCAGATAAGGCTGCAAGCTGTCAGGGATTTCAGTTTTTAAAGGATCCTGGTCTTTCCAACACAGCCATTGCAACCCGGCTTCACCCTGGGCATGGGCAGGTGCATTCAGGAAAAGGATCACATCGGCCTGTGTGGGGGTGGAAGCCAGCGTCCCCCCCAAAGGTAACAGGTGGGCTTTGATCAGCTCATGGATCGGGCGATCCTCATAGGAGGTGACGATTGAGGCTGAGTGGATGGAGCAATAGCGCGGGTAGATGCGTGGCTTGAATCCTGCTTGCCTGCAGGCTGCGCTTGCCAGGAGCAAGCATCCGATTTCATCCGCGCCCGGGTATGTGGTAGCCCGATCAGTGAGGTTTCTCTTCCATAATACCTTTTGTATGCTACGGGCCTCAGCAATGTTCCATCCATACTCGGCAGTATCATCCTGAGGCAGCAACAGGTAATCAAAAACACCTTGCTCAAGCCAATCGATCATGCTCAAGTTGACCAGGTGATTTCGGCGCCTGCCGGCCAGGTAATCTTCGTATACATACTGAGGGATTTGCCTGGATAATTCAGCCTTTTCTGCCTGCTCCTGTACGGAAGCTTTTCCCAGGCTGGTTTTATGTTCCAGGTAGGAGAGGCGGAACATGGCACTGCCGTAAGTACCCCAATACTCTTTTTCCTCTTCGCTTGAATTTGCCCGTGAAATACGCAGGATCACGCTGGAAGCTAGGATGTTCAGCTGGGGATGGATGGTTTTAATCTTTTTTATGACAGACATGCGTTCCAAGATACTTTCAAATCCTTCAGCAGAAGTTCGAGAGGGTATCAGGCCTCCATACGCCAGCGTATCTAGGGCTAGAATGAATATTTCAGCAGTATCTGCTTCCTTTACCAGCCAATCCACCAGGAGATCATGGTGCGATGCTCTCCAGGGGTTGCCTAACCACTGGCGGGGTGGCAGGTGTAGCTCATATCCCGCCAGGCGAGCCAGGTAGGTTGGATAATCATAATTGACGGGTCGATCATCCATGGGAAGTAACGCCATTACAGGTTTCATGGATTTACCATCCTGTGGACGAATCGCGCAGTGATCCATTGTGGACGGGTGATGGCACTGCCGACCACCACCGCAAAAGCCCCTAAAGCCAATGCCTGGGCAGCCTGCTCAGGGGTGGAAATACGCCCCTCTGCCACCACTGGAATATTGAGCTTTGTAACTAGATTCTCAAGTAGCTCGAAATCTGGTAATTCTTGAGCTGGCGATGTTTCTGTGTAACCGGATAAGGTGGTCGATACCAAGTCAGCACTTGCCTGTTGGGCAGCAAATGCCTCATCGAGGGTAGAGATATCTGCCATCACCGGGCTGCAGGTTTGCTCATGGATCAGTCGGATGCGCTCATTCAGGCTGAGGTCGTCGGGATGAGGGCGGGAGGTGGCATCGATAGCGATGAGGTCTGCTCCTGCTTCGGCCACTTGCAGTGCTGCAATGAGAGTAGGGGTAATGCGCACCATGTAACCGGGGATATCCCGCTTATAGATGCCGATGATCGGAAGTTCGACGGCTTTCCTTATGGCAGCAATATCCCCGGGAGTGTTGGCGCGTATACCTGCTGCCCCGCCTTGCACGGCAGCAACTGCCATAGCTGCCATATGTTCAGGGCCATGTAGTGGCTCACCAGTTTCCGCTTGGCACGAGACGATGAGGCCGCCACGCAGTTGAGATAACAAAACAGGTAACTTTTGCTGGTACAGGGGCTGAATGGGATCAGATGAAGGCTGTGACATGCTTTGCTCAATTACCTTACTCGCCGCGGCGGAAGCTGAAATAAAAACGGCATTGATCACCGCGTGTCACAGACCAGGAAAATTCAATGGGCTCGGCTCCGTTTGTGTACGCTAAGACCTTGCTGAGCATGGCAGGAGAGCCAGGATGTGTTTCCAGGTGCTGCGCTTGCTCCTCGCTGAGTAACACGGGCTCGAGGGTTTGGTCCATCATAGTCACACTGGTCTGATAATGAATAGCCAGCCACTCGTAAAGAGAGCTGATGGTCAGATCGGTCGCATTTTCGAGATTTGGGAAACGTTTCTGAGAAAGATAGCTTGTCTCAAGTAAAATTGGCTCGTTATCAGCCAGGCGGACGCGTACAATCTCTACAACCGGCTCACCTTGTTCTAGCTTGAGGGCATTTGCCAGATCGGCATTAGCTTCCACGACACCTAACGAAATGAGATGACTGCTCGGTGTTCTGCCTATTGCCCTCATCTGTTCGGTGAAGCTCAGCTTGCTAGGCGAGATCTCGGTGATTTTGGGATAGGCCACAAATGTGCCCACACCATGTCGTCGGATTAACCATCCCTGGCGGGTCAGGTTATCCAGGGCGGTGCGCACCGTCAGGCGCGAGACGCCATACAGGTTAGCCAATTCCCACTCGGAGGGAACCGCTTCACCCCTGGTGAGTTGACCGCCTAGGATTAACTCGCGCAGGTTCTGCTCGATTAAATCATATAATGGAGCCTTATCTTCCCGATTAATTTTAAACAGGTCTTTGGATTCGGTCATCTCAGGAGCCCTTCATGTGATAAGATGACAAGACGACTAGATGTCAGTACAACTTAGATTATATATCGAATCCTTTCGGAGTCAATAGGCAATTTTACTAACCCTCTAATCAATCTTGAACTATATCCACAGTCTTAAGAAATAAAATTCAGGTAATTACTCACCTGTTTGTTAATATCCTGTCTTTCTTATAATGATAGATGGAATGAGTTCAAAAAATGGGGTGCGCAGGGGTTACGCACCCTGCGCACCCCATTTTTTGATAAATTTCCCCTCCCCCGCAATTACATTTACCGATACATTGGAATGGTACCATAAAAGTGGACATGATTAATGTCCTGAGGATCGCTCAAACTCTGCTGGGCTGAGATAGCCCAAAGAGGAATGCAGTCGTTCGCGATTGTACCAAACTTCGATGAACTCGAAGATGGTAGATCGTGCTTCAGCTCGTGACGCAAATTGTGAAACGGCACACTCTCCTTTCAACGTAGCGAAAAAGCTTTCCATCGCTGCGTTATCGTAAACATTTCCAGTGCGGCTCATGCTAATCATGCATTGGGCTTTGGTCAACAAGTTCAGGTACACTTCGCTGGTATATTGACTGCCCCGGTCGGAATGATGCAGCAGCTGGGCAGGTGGATAGCGATTAGCTACAGCCATCTGCCAGGCTCGCTCGACCAGATCGGTGTCAACCCGAATACCCATCGCCCATCCCACCACCCTGCGTGCAAACAAATCTAGGATCACAGCCAGGTACAACCAGCCTTCTGCAGTATCGATGTAGGTAATATCTCCGACCCATTTCTCGTTAGGGTGCAAAGCCTGAAAGTCCTGGTTGAGTAGATTAGGAGCCGTGCGTGCCCCAAGGCGCTGTTTCGTGGTGCGGGGGTGCCATTTGGTCATGCGGACAGGGATCAAATGGGCACTTTTCATCAGACGGGCAATGCGGTGGCGGGAGAAATGGTAGCCTTGGCGCAACCAGTAGTGCTGAATGCGTAGACTGCCGTAAGTACAGCGGCTGTGGAGAAAGGCCTGGCGTACCTTGTGTAGCAGTTCTGCATTGGCTTGTGTGCGAGGGCTGACTGGTCGTTGCTTCCAGCCATAGTACCCACTCCGCTGCACCCCTAACACACGGCACATGCACTTGACCGAAAACACCCTCTCGTGCTCCGCAATGAACTGGTACTTCATTCGCTTTTTCGTGAGAAGATATAAAGTGCTTTTTTTAGGATATCTCGTTCCTCCTCCACGTTGGCTAGCTCACGCTGCAAACGACGGATTTCAGCTTTGGCAGCTTCCATATCGCTTGGACCGATTTCCGGCACTTGCCCTTCTTTGGTAATAATCTGATAGCGTGCTTTCCATTTCACCAGCAGCCCAGGTGTAATCCCTAACTCTCTTTCGATCTGTCCAGCGCTCTTGTCACCTCGCTGCAAGAGCTCCAATGCTTCCAGTTTGAACTCCTGCGAGTATTTCCGGTAGTTCCTGTCGTTCATATCTGTTCTCCTGATCTATTTAGTCTACCCGATCAGGACATTTTTTGTGTCCACTTTTTCGCACAATTCCA
>JBAQFX010000237.1:0-4374 GCA_049287485.1 Anaerolineales bacterium | reverse complement strand
TGGAACAGCCGTCAGTTACTTTTTTTGCTTCCCTAACAGCTATTTTTCGTTGTTGGTTGTCTTTTGAAACTACTAAACAAGTAGGTTTTGGTTATTAAATATGTGTTATTTCAGTGGAGTCATTAATAATAAAATTCATTTTACCATTAAGGACCTGTAGCTTTGTACCCACCCAACTACGTCAAGTGATTTTTTAAAATGCCAAATGAATGTGGCTTTATTGTTATAATTCCCGTGTGCAGATTCTGGTTACCAATGATGATGGTGTTGCAGCTCCAGGCCTGGTGGCATTAGCCAGTGAGATGAGGACATTAGGTCAGGTGAATGTGATCGCACCGGATCATAATTGGTCGGCCTCTGGCCATGTAAAAACCATGCATCGTCCATTAAGAGTAAAAGCAACTACTTTAATAGATGGATCGCCTGCTTGGGCATCTGATGGAGCGCCTTCGGACTGTGTCGCTTTAGGTCTCCTTGGTTTTATCAAAGAGAAGATCGATCTAGTAGTTTCAGGTATCAATCCTAATGCGAATATTGGTCATGATGTTACCTACTCCGGAACAGTAACAGCAGCGATGGAAGCGGCTATCGGAGGTGTGCCTGGGATCGCATTTTCACTGCACGCACCAGAAGAGCTCCTAGGAACCATTGATTTTAATCCTGCAGCGAGGATTGCTCATCGAATTGTGGAGCGATTGATTCATCATGGTTTATCAGCGAATTTACTCTTAAATGTTAATATTCCATACCTCAAGGAAGACGAAATTAAAGGTATTCAGGTTACCCGGCAAGGATTACGAATATACCGAGACCGCCTGGACAGAAGAGTAGATCCACGAGGTCGTCCTTATTATTGGATCGGTGGTGACTCACCAACTGCCATACTGGATGAGGGCACTGATTTCAACGCCATCGAAAATGGATATGTTTCCATCACACCTTTAAACCTTGACCTGACTGATTTTCAGTCACTTGATTCCTTCCGCAAAATACCCTGGTAATTACTTATTTCTCTCCTTCTGCCCTTGACATATTGGAGATTCGCTGTAAAATCTGGCGGAATGAAAAATAAAAAAACCATCATCCTAATTGATAAATATCGCCCCGGTGCATTCGCTCTTGTGGGCGATTTTTTTATCAAACCTGAGAGCCCTTGTGGCTCTATTTTTTTGCCTATTGGGAATCAGCCATGATCAGATTACCTGGATTAATTGACCCGCATGTGCATATCCGGGAACCGGGAGGAACACATAAGGAAGACTGGGGTACTGGTACCGCCGCAGCACTGGCAGGAGGGTTTACCACAATTTTAGCCATGCCAAATACTCAACCACCGGTGACTGATCACGAAAGCCTGAATATGGCATTGAGCGCAGCTGACTCCAAAGCACATTGTGATTATGCTCAATTCCTTGGAGCGGGACCGGGTAACCTGGACACCCTGAATGATTTAGCATCTCTAACTATCGGATTGAAGATGTACCTTGACCAGACGTATGGCCCTCTCCGCCTGGATGATATAGTCCTATGGATGGAGCATTTTAAGCGCTGGCCGAAAGGACTACCGATTGTCGCTCATGCGCAAGGACGTACGATGGCAGCGGTTATTTTACTAGCAGCTATTTATCAGCGTCCAATCCATGTAGCACATGTGTCATTACGGGAGGAAATTTTATTAATCAAAGCTGCTAAAGAAAAAGGCATCAAAGTCACTTGTGAGGTAACCCCACATCACCTTTTCCTAACCCAGGAAGATATTGGTTCCATTGGAGTTGGGCGAAGTGAGGTCAGACCGCGCCTTGCTTCTTCTATTGATCAACAGACATTATGGCAAAACATGGAAGTGATTGATTGTTTTGCCACAGACCATGCCCCTCATACACTGGAAGAAAAAGATGGCGAAAACCCACCTCCCGGTTTCCCCGGGCTGGAGACGGCTTTGCCTCTATTTCTAACTGCAGTGGACAAGGGGCGATTATCGCTAGATAATCTGATTAACAAGATGTATACCAGACCTCGTGAAATCTATAATATTCCCGAACAACCAGAAACATGGATTGAAGTCGATCTACATGAAGATTGGGTAATCCAGGCTGATAATTTCTACACTAAGTGTGGCTGGACACCGTTTGAAGGGAGAAAAGTTCGTGGAAGAGTAAGACGAATCGTCATGCGTGATCAGCAGGCATTTTATGATGGACAGGTTTCAACTCCCCCAGGATTTGGAAAGAATATCAGACAATTAAACATGATACATTAAAATCAAAGTATAGGAGAGACCAAAATGATCAATATCCACCAACCCAACCCTCACTTGCCATTTGGTGATCAACGTACCGCCCCATGGTATGGAAAAGACATCCTATCCGTGAAACAATTCTCCCGTTCGGACCTGGAATACATTTTCGATGTTGCTCATGAGATGCACACGATGGTGGATCGGGTAGGGACATTTGATCTGTTGAAAGGGAAGATCCTGGCTAATTTATTTTATGAACCATCCACACGTACATCCTCTTCATTCACCTCAGCGATGGAGCGCTTAGGTGGCAGTGTGATACCGATCAATGAAGTTCGTTATTCTTCAGTGGCAAAAGGTGAATCTCTCCCTGATACCGTGCGAACTTTGGAATGTTATGCAGATGTGATCGTCTTGCGTCATCCGGAAACTGGTTCAGCGGCATTGGCGGCTCAATATGCCAGTAAACCGATCATTAATGCCGGGGATGGCATTGGAGAACACCCAACGCAGGCATTATTAGATGCTTTCACGATTCACGAAGAAATGGGTAAGCTGGATGGATTAACCGTGAGCTTGCTGGGAGACTTGAAATATGGACGAACGGTTCACTCACTGGCACGTTTACTTTCTCTATACAATGCTCGCTTGAATTATGTATCTCCGGAAATTCTCAGGATGCCCGCTGAGATCATCAATGAGCTTCCCCGTACTATGTCTCAAAAAGAATACCGCAGTTTGGAGGAGGTATTACCGGGTACGGACGTCTTGTACGTAACTCGGGTACAAAAAGAGCGTTTTGCTAGCGAAGAAGAATATGAAAGCGTGAGAGGCTCTTATGTGATCACTCCAGAATTAATGAAGAATGCCAAACAAAATATGATCGTGATGCATCCTCTCCCAAGGGTTGGAGAGATCAGTATGGAATTTGATAGCGACCATCGTGCAGCTTATTTTCGCCAGATGGAATATGGCTTGTACGTCAGAATGGCATTATTAGCGATGGTACTGGGAAAGGCATAGCGATGTCTTTTTTCACCAGATTGAGCAAAAGGGTGCAGGAGATAGATTCACTATTATGCGTAGGACTTGACCCACACCCCGCAGACTTACCTGCAGCCACTGCGGCAGCTGCTAAAGATTTTTGCCTCAAGCTAATTGATTGTACGACCGAGATAACCGCAGCATTCAAACCGAATATCGCTTTTTTCGAAGCTTTTGGACCGGCAGGAATTCGAGTTCTACAAGAGGTTATTTCAAGCATTCCAAAACCCGTCCCTGTGATCCTGGATGCCAAGCTAGGAGATATTGCCTCGACTGCAGAAGCATATGCGCGTGCGGTTTTTAAACAGTTAGGTGCACATGCTGTCACCATCAATCCTTATCTTGGTCGTGATGCAATCGAGCCATTTCTTGCTGACCCGGAAAGAGGTGTATTTCTCTTATGCAAGACGTCAAACCCAGGGGCACAGGATCTTCAGGATTTAGAGCTAGCAGAATTTCAAACCGTCAGAGGGATTAATGATTCTTATCATTTATATGAAAAGGTAGCTTCTCTGGCACAAGAGTGGAATATCAATGACAACCTGGGATTAGTAGTGGGAGCCACGCAACCTGAAGCACTCGCCCGGGTACGTTTGCTGGCACCTGATTTATGGATCCTGGCTCCGGGAGTGGGAGCCCAGGGTGGCGTTTTAGAAGAAGCTTTACGAGCTGGATTGAGAAGTGATGGTATGGGAATGCTGATACCGGTCTCGCGAGCTATCTCACGGGCTGCAGACCCCCGAAATGCGGCAGAGGAGATACGAAGCAGAATTAACAGGGAAAGGGATAAGCTAATTACCAGACAGGTTGAGAACGACCTTCGAAAAGAAGAGATCCCTGGGATTGAATTCACCCAACTGGCTGATGGTTTGTTCGAAGCAGGCTGTATAAAATTCGGACAGTTTTCCTTGAAATCTGGGATGATTTCACCTATCTATATCGATTTACGGCAGCTGGTATCCTTCCCCAGATTACTCGAACTGGTGGCGCGAACATATCTCCCCATATTGCAAAAGTTGTCCTTTGACCGGCTAGCGGGTCTTCCTTATGCAGCCCTTCCGATTACATCAGCAATCAGCCTTGTTGGAAAC
>JBAQFX010000236.1:0-8385 GCA_049287485.1 Anaerolineales bacterium | reverse complement strand
GGCTTACGCAGGGGCTACGCTCCCTGCGTAAGCCTATTTTTCGACAAACCTTCCTCCCCCGCTGGCTGCAAAGCCAATGGGGCATGGATCGGGGATGGGTGTGTGTAGATACGTTTGATTGGTGTTTCGCCATTTGCTCTTTACCAATTGAATAGTTCTCCAGTCCACATTCGATCCTCTCCGTTTTTTTTGATGAACGAATACCCACATTTAATCCGATCCTCTCTAGATATTTGTGCCGCATTTCCCTAATTGAATGTGTATAAATTTATTCAGAATAATTCCCATCCTTGTTGTGTTGAGAGCCCTCACCAGGGCGTTTAGAGTAGAAGAGAATTGAATGCATTTGAATTTTTTTTTGATACAAATACCGAGGTGAGAATGATGGATGCCTTATGCTAACCTGGAACGCATGAATAGAAAGGTCAGGTACCCGCTGGCAAGAGAAAATAAAATGGCAAGAAGGGTACCGAAACTCAGACCAAGATGAGGATAAAGCACTCTGACCACTATTTCGTATAAAGGCACATTAATCAAGCCACTGATCAAGAGAGATTTCCCCACGGAGCGTGAAAAATCGGCACCACCAGTTTTACTGGTAATCACTAAAGTAGACAGGAACATGGCAGGAAAGGAGCCAAAGATTCCTCCTAGGAGAGGCCCCCCGAGCTTGCCCATAAAGACAGCCAGGGCGATCACCATCCCCCCAAACAAAGCACGCCAGATGAGTTGTGATGACGGATAAGAAATAGTCAATTTACTCTGAGACGAGATCTTTAACCATTTCTCGACCAAAAAATAGCAGAATGCAAGCAACAAGAGCCAGCCAACTAGTGAAACCCAAAATGCTTGAATATCTAATAAGTATAAAAGGACTGACTGGAGGATCCAGACTAATAAAGCGCAAAAAATACCTGTCCCCAACCCACGTGGGATAAGGAGCATGAAAGTGATCACAAATAACCCGTTCAAACCCTGGGCGATAGGCATGACTGTCGTAGCCTGGGCGGCAACGAAAGGGGATTGGGTGAGACCGATAAAAAGTAATGCAATCACTACAGTGGACGGTAGACCTCCAATTAAGCCCCCAACCTTGCTACCGAAACGTTCAGCACTCAATGTGGTGAGGGTGACCCACAAGCTACCAACTATGAAACTTAGGGCAAGCTTGAACCAAAAGGAAGCATCCATACCGGGTAAAAGATGTGCAAATCAGCTTCGGTGTTTGAGTAATGGAAGGTGTAATCCTGGAACTAGCATAGGGGTGCGACGACGATACTCGGCATATGCTTCGCCGAACTCAAGTAGTAGCTTACGCTCCTCAAAATATGCCCCAAGGAGAATATACGCCGTCAGACCGATATTAAGCGCTAACAGGTTGCATGTCATGATGGGCAGTAGCCAGATGAAGACCAATCCGGCAGTATAGAGTGGGTGGCGGACGTAGCGATACAATCCGCCAATGACCAGGCGCGGAGGGGAGGTATCTTCAGGGAGAAAGAACTGGCGCAAACCGATAAATGATGAGATACCGGTTTGCCTCAAACCGACTACCAGGACGATGACCGCCAACGCCTGAATGCTTGTCGTCAGGATGACCCAGGGGAAGCGGATGGTATAAATTTCCTTGTCGATCAGAAGGATCGGAAGGAATAGGATGGGCAAAAGGGTAAATATCGCGATGAGGTTATAAGCCAGACGAAACCAAAGGTCGGTTTTCGGTCCAAACCAATGGTGAGCTTGGGCTTTGGCTCTTAGGGAGGCTAAAAGGGTATGCAGCAGCCCATAGCTAAGGGCAGCCAACAGGATCAGCCAGAAAGATATGGTCATCATTCAGTTGTAGGTGGCTGGAGAGGGCGCGTGGCATCCTTACGGAAGCGTGGGTCACGATCGAGGGTGAGCTTCAAACCATCGGTGAGGGAAAAATGGGGCAGGTAACTTAACTTGCTTCGGGCGAGGCTCAGGTCTGCGCACATGCGTGAAACACCAGGATCAGTGCGTGGATTGTAAACAATCTCGGCTCTTCCACCCGTAACCTGGATGATCAGGTTGGCAAGGTCACGTACGCATACTTCGCTACCGCTACCCACATTGATGGCCAGGCCATCCAGGTCAGGTGCAGTGGAGGCTGCCACCATGGCGCTTACGACATCATCGACGTAAACATAATCGCGCGTTTGGGTCCCATCACCGTGTACGATGATGGTGCCACCTCGCATGGCTTGTTTTAACATAAAGGGAATGACAGGTGGATGGGAAGGAGGTAGATGCTGACCCTGCCCATAGGCATTAAAAACCCGCAAGCCGACAGTTTCGATGCCCCATAAATCGCCAATCGTGCTCACGTAATATTCAGCTGCTAGCTTTGATACCGCATAGGGAGAGCGAGGATTAGGTAAGGCAGTTTCGATAACTGGCTGATTTTGCTGGTTACCATACACTGCACCAGATGAGATCAATACTACCCGGCGTACACCCACATCACGCATCGCCTCCATCAAGCTGACCGTGCCACCGACATTGACAGCATTATATTCACGTGGATAGAGCACTGATTCAGGGACAGAAACACGGGCAGCAAGATGATAAACGCAATCAACATCTTGGAGCAATGTCCATAATTTGGGACGGTCATTAACATCCCCACGTGTAAAGAGAACTTCAGGGTGTAGTGCATTGGGATCACCGGTGGATAGATCATCCAAACCACGGACTTGATGACCCTCCCATGCCAGGCGATTTGCCAAGGCTGACCCTAAAAATCCTGCCGCTCCAGTGATGAGGAAATTCATCAAGGCTGATTATAGCACGGAGGAAAACATTCGTTAGACGGGTTTAATTTGACATCCCCTGTCCTTCGGGTTATTATCTCAAACGTGTCGTTTAAAGGCGCTTTTTGGTTGACAATCATATTATTGATGATGGTGATGCTGTTAGGGGGTAGCATCGCATCACCTGGTGACCCGTCTGAGCGAGCGCGGGCATTCACGCGGGCAATTGAATTCGATTATGTCTCCTGGACTCTGGATGCGTTGGGAATAAAGTTAGGTCAGATTGCCTTAGGGACCGCAGGCTATCTACCTGAAAATGAACGGTCGAGCACAGTACTGGAAGCATTGGACCTGACTAACCAGATTAATCTGGTTGAGGGAAAGCTGAACGATATATATGCTGACCCGAATATCACTGATTATGAAGCTGCCTCAGCGGAAGTAAAGCACCAACTGGTGGTACTCAAAGACGAGAGAGCTAAACTTCAACCACTAGCAGAAGCAATCCTGCAACAACAGGTGAATGAAATTGCTGCCCAAGCAGGATTAAGCATCGGTGGGCAGGCGATCCCTCCAGTTATGTATCACACCACACCTCCGCCAGATGCGTTAATCATTTCACCACGAAATATGATCCAGCAGATACAGGATATCTCGATTTCACCTGGAATAACCGTGGACCAGATGGATGAGTTGGAAAATAAAGTTGACCAGGCGCTTAACGTCTCATCCCTGGTAGTGGGGATTGGCGGTATTGGCCTTTACCCTACCATGGTTATGGAAACGACGGATATTAACGGATTGGTGGAAGTAGTGGCGCACGAATGGACGCATAATTACCTGACATTACACCCATTGGGGATAAGTTATATGAACAGCCCCGAATTACGCACGATGAATGAAACCGTTGCCTCAATTGCTGGTAAAGAATTGGGTAGGGCAGTAGTCCAGAAATATTACCCGGAATATTTGCCTCCAGAAAGCCCACCAACACCTCCAGTGACGGATGAGAACCAACCAACCTCACCTCCGGTATTCAATTTCAATGCAGAAATGCACTTAACCAGGATCAATACTGACAAATTACTGGCAGAAGGAAAGATTGATGAGGCTGAGACTTATATGGAGCTGCGTCGGCGATTCTTTTGGGATCAAGGCTATCACATCCGTAAACTGAATCAGGCATATTTTGCTTTTTATGGGGCATATGCAGACCAACCTGGAGGTGCAGCAGGCGAAGACCCGGTGGGTACAGCAGTGCGCTTGTTGCGCGCAAGAAGTCCCTCCCTGGTAGAATTTATCAACCGGATTGCCTGGATGTGGAATTTTGAGCAATTACTAAGAGCAGTGGGAAGCCAGTAATAGCTCCTTAGCGCGGTTCTACGGTGAATTTTATGGCTGTACGGACTTTATCTTCTATTTGGACATCCACAAATTCAGGAATAAAGATGATATCAAAACCGTCATTGGTGAGATAACCGCGTGCCAGGGCCATAGCTTTCACAGCCTGGTTGATGGCGCTGGCTCCGATTGCTTGAACTTCGGCGCGTTTATTTTCACGAACAACCCCGGCAATAGCACCAGCCACAGCCGAGGTTCGAGAGGTGCCTGAAACCTTGATAATATCCATGTTGGCTTCCCTCCTTTTAGTACTGGAACAACAATAAGGTATCGGCAATGTTATAAATTGATTGTACAAGATTTTATAACCAATAGCAAGCGGTAATGGTAGAATTCCATAACTGGTTTTTAACCTAATTCCTTTCAGTGTAAAAGGTATATGAAAATATGTCTCGCTGGACGAAATTCCTGATTGCGGTAATCCTGGGAGCAACTATAGGGTTATTTTACGGTTGGGTGGTAAATCCGGTTGAATTCGTGGATATCGCTCCACAAAGTTTAAGAGTGGATTACAAGTCTGATTATGTCTTGATGGTAGCAGAGTCTTATCAGGTGGATCATGATTTGGGATTGGCTGTCAGGCGTCTGGCACTCCTGGGAAGTGCAGCTCCTACAGAAATAGTGGCAAATTCCCTGAGTTATGCTCTCCAACATGAATATCCACCCCAAGATTTATCCCTTTTACAGTCTTTAGGTGAAGCCCTATTGACCTGGAATCCGAACATGGAGATTCCTACCCCATGAAGCAGGATCGGCGCGGTTCGTGGTATTTATTAACTGGTAGTGTCTTGGGTGTAGCCATGGGTTTAGTTTATTCATGGGTGGTCAGCCCGGTAAGATATATAGATGCGCCTCCTTCTGCCCTACGCGCTGATTATAAAGACGATTACCGGGTTCTGGTGGCGTCAGCTTACCTTTATAGCAGCGATCTGGTGAGAGCTGAGGATCGACTAGCACAGCTCAAAGATGATGAATCAGCACAAACTCTTGCAATACAGGCTCAACGCGCCCTGGCTGAAGGACGCCCAGAAGCGGAAGTACGCGCACTGAATAGTTTGGCAAGTGCACTTAATGGGGGCTTGACTCCAGATACAATTAACAATACACCCACACCTAGAGCAAGCTTAATCCCATCGATGAATGAATTACCATCAAACCCATTGGTTATTAATCCAACTGTTAGCCCGACAGCCAACATTACGATCACACCAACGTTTCAAGAAGCATTGATCACGAATGAAATAAGCACGACTCAATCGACATGGGCTGTTACTCCCTCTCCCGCTCAGGGAGTTAGCTTCGTGCTGCAAGATAAACGGCTGATCTGTAATATCAACCAAACAACACCGCTTATACAGGTTGAGGTATTGGATGTAGCCGGGGAACCAGTACCTGGTGTAGAAGTAGTGGTGTTGTGGGATGGAGGGGAGGATCATTTTTTCACGGGTTTAAAATCTGAACTCGGTTTGGGGTACGCTGATTTTACAATGGTGCCAGAGGTAATCTATTCCATCCGTCTGGCAGGCGAAGATCAAGTGGAAAGTAATCTAACCGCGGCCGAATGTATATCCGTGGACGATAGCCGTTATTGGGGATCGTGGTATCTTATTTACTCACAGCCTTAATGATGTTGCCTCTTCTTCAAGTAAAAAACTTAAGCAGGTCTTTTGGTGAATTCCAGGTGATACATCCCCTGGATTTTGAAATTCCTGCAGGTGAGATAGTAGTTTTAAGTGGGCCAAATGGAGCTGGTAAGACGACTTTACTCAATTGCCTAAGTGGCTTGTTACACCCCTCGAAAGGTCATGTCCTTGTGGATGGTTTTGATTTATACAAAGAGGAAGTGGCTGCCAAACAACGCCTGGCATTTGTCCCAGATGTGCCCCACTTTTACCAGGAATTAACCACCTGGGAACACCTGCAATTCATAAGCCTGGCATTCGGCGTTGAACAAGACTGGCAAAAACAAGCTGAAAGTATTTTGAGAGAGTTTGGCTTATGGGAAAGCTGTGACATGTATCCCCATAATCTATCTCGAGGCATGCGCCTGAAATTGGGAATCACCTTGGCCCTTGTCAGGCCTTTCAGAGTGCTCTTGATGGATGAACCCACCTCAGCCCTAGACCAGGAAAGCTCAAATATTTTGATGGATAGATTGGTTGCCCTCCGTGATCATGGGTGTGCAGTTTTATTATCCAGCCATGATGCAAACCTTGCGGATATCCTTGGTGGGGTAAAGTGGCGAATTGAGAGAGGCTATTTGGAGACTGATTGAATGAAAGCAGTCTGGTTGGTGCGTTCGCGGGAATTAGCGCGGCGAATAAGGTTTTGGACAGCCATTGTAGGTTACGACCCCCGTGAGCACTCTTTAAGTCAAAACCTATACCTGATCTATGTAATGATATTTTTTAGCTTATGGGGATTTGCTATGTTGGCGTTACTTGCTAATCAGGGTGCTAAATTCTTATCTCTTGTTCCCGGATTGTCACCTTCAGAAGTTTCGGTAATAATACTGCTGGTAGTAGTGATGATAGTTGCTATTGTAAATGGATATAACTGCGGAAAACGCAGTCCATTTGTATTTTCAGAAACTGATGCTGAATTAATCTGCCAGACACCTGTCGATCGAAGACAGGTCGCATTGGTTTGGTTTATAGGGGATTGGATACCCGGCGGTTTGGTTTTTGTTGCCTTGGGAGTTATCTTCAGGTTTGCCAGCCTGGAATTATTGATAAAGAGACAGGTTGTATGGACGGATCTTCCAAGGTACTTCCTGGTGGGGATGCAGATGGCAAGCATCATATTACCACTTTACATTGCAATGATGGCATTCGATTACGCCATTGGCGTATTGCGGCTCCGAGGAGATAATGATATACCCTGGATCCGTTGGCTACCGATTGGGTTGGGGGCAATTATGATCATTCTCGGAATATATGCTAAATCCATTTTGCAAGTATGGTTATGGCCAATACTCTTTCCTTTGAAAGCCGGATATGGTGAGGGTAACTGGGTTGGAGGCTTTGCACTCGCCATTGCATTGGCCGTAATGGGTTTATTAATTTTATATACTGCAAGCTCGAGATTAAACCTCAGCCGCGCAGCCCAGGAATCACGTTTTCGAGGGGCTATTCGACAAACCAGCTGGTTAGGAGATACACATCTCCGGCACGAGATGATGATACGAAAGAAGCTCGGGGCGGGGCATCAGGCAAGTCGGATTCCAGGAAGAATTGGCGCCTGGTCACTGATCTGGAAAGATTGGGTGGAAACGATGCGTGCCATAAACATTGGAGACGTAATTGGATGGCTGGGAATATTCGGGCTATGCCTGGGGCTGTCACTGGCACCCGATTGGGGAACGCGCTTATGGGCATTTATTCTGGGGTGTTTATTAATCGGTCAGCGATGCACAGAAAGGATGCGATCTGATCTGAGCGTGTGGGTAATCACCCGGCAATTAGCCATACAATCCGAGGCTTTATTACTCGCAGAAGTGGCATCACCGGTGTTCTTCACAACCTTGCTCACCTGGTTGGCAATGCTGATTAGTCACCGATTGGGTTGTTTTCCTCACGTTTCAGCCATTTTATTGGCACCAATATTGGTCTTATGCCTAACACTGGCAACCGCTTTTGATGTTCTCCGAAATTGCCACAGTGGTGAATTATTGGTCGGGCAAGTGCCGGAACCTGGAGCAGTAGGGTTGATTTTAGGAGTTATCCTTTCTGGAATACCTTTGGTCATTTCTTCATGGGCAACGAGTCAATGGAATACGCTTTGGATGGAGTGGCTTATTGCTCTATTCGGGCTGATAGTAAGTGTAGGGTTGACCTATGTCTTATGGAAACTAGGGGTCGCTGAGTACAGAAATATAAAATAATCATGAAGCCACCAGGTAGCAGCGATAGGAATTGATGCCTTTATTTTATACTCAAGGGAAGGAAGAGTTTTTGTTGTTTGGGAAATGTAATGAAGCTCCAAATGGCGCCGGTTGTATCTGTCAGACCGTCATGCGCAGTCACCTGCCAATAGTATGTAGTCCCGGGGAGTAGCAGACCAGGATCATACATGGGATTGGTTAACCCAGAAGCGACAATCTCGGGAGTTGGGGAAGTGCCAAAAGCCAGGTCATAGGTGATGGCATCACAGTTTAGGTCAATGCTGGGAGCCCAGGCCAAGGTGGTGGTGATGGGTTGGTTCAAGGCAGCAT
>JBAQFX010000235.1:0-5912 GCA_049287485.1 Anaerolineales bacterium | reverse complement strand
TGGATTTGCTTTACATTGACCCAGGAATATACCTTCTATCAAAAACCTATTTTCAACTCTGCGTGTAGGGTTATAAGTAAACTGGGGGATTGAAATAGTTGTGGAAAAACATCCAGCACGTTCTTCTCTAAACACGTGTAATTTGGACAACCCGGTTTGTACTTTAACATGGGTTTTTACTAGTGTGGGTTGTTTGGGGTTCGAATCACACACCCCTGCGGGCGCCTAAGGTGGGCTATTACATGTTCAGTGTAGCTAGAATTGACAGTGGGAAGCGTCACCTAATTAAGTCCTGGGCTTCCTGATTTTGCGGAGATCTGCTCTGGGATCTTTGCAAATAGGCTGCAATTGGAAAACCTGCCAGACTGGTCATCCAGAAAGAAATCAGCCGATAACCCAACACCACGACCACTGTCGTCGCCTGAGGGACTCCCAACCCGGTGTACAACGCTGCCATGCTACTCTCTACCACACCCACACCCCCCGGAATGATAAAAGCTACTTTCCCCAACAATAGCGGTAAACCATACCCCGCCAGTAGCACACTCATGCTAACCTTTTCCCCAGCGGCTATAAACAGGAAGTACAGTGTTAACATGTCGAAAGCCACGTTCAGAAAAGCACCTACTACAGGTTGATGCCATGCGCCATGCCACAATGCATCCCATGCCCCAAATATGTCGTTAGCCTGCTGTTGGGTGGTATGCGGGTCGAAGGATTTTCGGCGTAAGCGTACCACACGACTGGATATCCATACGATAACCTTAGTAGCCTGGTCACGGAAGCGCACCGCCAGAGCTGCGCCGCCAATGATCAGCCCCAAGATCAGCAGGGTCACCCCAAACCCGATCAACTCAGCTTGTGTCAGGCTATGGACCAAGAGCAGATGAATCAATCCAAAAATGGAGACCAGTACAAGTATGATGGTATTGAACTGAGGTAAAAAAATACTGGCCAACGTTGCACCCTCCATACTGCCCTTGCCCCCGCTTGTCCATTGATAGATCGCCGCTGAGCTGCCGATTACACCACCAGCGACCATACCAATGCTGTAGGATCCTAAAACAATCAGAGTATCAAGCCAAAGCGACACCTTCTGGTGGGCAATGGCGAGAATACTCTGCAGCATGTAGCCACTACCCAGGTAACTAAAAATTTGGGCAAGAAACGCCAGCCCTACAGCCCAAAGGATCATGGAGGTGAGCACCTGCCAGGAATTCTGCAAAGCAGTGATCTGCGGCAGGATCAAATGCACGGCAATGCCTAAGACCACCAACATCCCTATCTTTTGCCAGGCATGATTTTGGGTGAGCCATGCGAAGATTTTTTTCAAACGTCAAGCTCCGTATCTACGATAAAACCAGCGCTTAGTCAATTCTGCCGATAGAAAGTACGTTGCTACGATCCCAAAGATGACCAACAAGAAGGTCAGCGGCAACGGGGTAAATCCCATCAGCCCCGCCAGTGGCGAGTAGGGTAAAGCGAGGGTGATTGCTATGACTAGCAGGGTCATGCCCAGCATAACGCGGCTGGGGCGACTGCGCGTAAACGGCAGGCGGGTACGTACCGCAAAGACCACTACTCCCGCTGAAAGGATGGACTCAATAAACCAGCCTGTTTGGAAGCTTTGTTGGTTGGCCTTCATCAGCCAGAGCAACACGGCAAATGTAGCAAAATCAAAAACTGAACTGAGCGGGCCAAAGATCAGCATAAAGCGACGAATAAAGGCGATATCCATGCGGTGCGGACGCTCGACCATCGCATCATCTACGTGATCACTGGCAATGGTCATCTCGGGCAGATCGGTCAGAAAGTTGATCAGCAAAATCTGCTTGGGCAACATCGGTAAGAATGACAAAATCAATGACGCTCCTGCCATGCTGAACATGTTACCAAAGTTTGCGCTTGTCGCCATGAATACATACTTGAGCGTATTGGTAAAAGTTTTTCGTCCCTGCACAATTCCTTCACGCAGAACATCCAAATCCTGCTTGAGCAGCACCAAGTCGGCAGCTTCTTTGGCTACATCTACGGCGTTTGCAACCGAGATGCCCACATCAGCGCTGTGTAATGAAGGCGCGTCGTTAATGCCATCACCCATGTACCCTACCACGTGCTGACGCTTCTTGAGCGCCAAAATGATGCGTTCCTTCTGGTTAGGATCAACCTCCGCAAAGATGGTGGTCTCCTCCACTGCATGCCACAGGGCTTCATCGTTTAAGTCATCCAGTTCACTCCCGGTCAGGACCTTCGCATCACCCAGCCCCACCGCCTGCCCGGTATGACGTGCCACTAATTTATTATCGCCCGTGATCACCTTAAGTATTACGCCTAATTTCTCCAACGCCTGAATGGTGTCTTTCACCCCTTCCTTTGGCGGATCGAAGAACAACAGGAAACCGATGAAAGTCATATCGGTTTCCCCTGTTTTGGAAAAGGGGTGACCCTGACCGCTGACTGATTTAACCGCCACCCCTAGCACACGGTAACCCTGAGCACTCCACGCCTCGTACATTGCCTGGATTTTCGCCTGCTGCTCGTCATCGAGCGCTTTTTCCTCGTTCCCAAGCTGTATCCTTGAACATACCGCCAGCACATTTTCCAGCGCACCTTTGGTGATCATGGTTGGTGATGACTCATTTTGCTCTGCAACCACTGTCAGGCGTTTGCGGATAAAGTCATATGGGATCTCATCCAATTTTACGTACTGTTCTGCCCCATATGCACCCTGGTTAACAATCGCCTCATCCAGCGGATTGGGCAAGCCCGTTTGCATATGGGCGTTCAGATACGCATACAGACCGACTTGTTCAGATGGCTCGCCGTTGACATCCAGTGCGCCGTCCAAGCGCACTACACCTTCCGTCAGTGTGCCGGTTTTGTCGGTGCAGAGAATATCCATGCTACCGAAGTTCTCAATCGATTCCAGCCGCCGCACGATGACGCCATGTTTTGCCATTTCCTGCGAGCCTTTTGACAGGTTGATGTTGATGATAGCGGGCAATAGCTGAGGGGTCAGCCCTACCGCGAGTGCAATCGAGAAGAGCAATGAATCAAGAACTGCCTTATGAGAAATTATGTTAAACAAGAATATGCCCAGAACCAGGACAAACATAACCTCAGTGAGCAAATAGCCCAATTTACGGATGCCGCGTTCGAACTCGGTCTCCGGCGGACGCAGGGTCAGGTGGTCGGCAATTTGACCGAAGGCAGTCTGTAATCCAGTCTGCACGATCAGTACTTTGGCAGTGCCACTGCGGACATTGGTGCCCATGAACACGACATTCGTTCGTTCGGCCAGCCCGGCGCTTTCAGGGATAATCCCAGGCATTTTCTCCACTGGGAAAGTCTCACCTGTCAGCACTGCCTGGTTGATGAAGAAATCCGTGGCTTCGACCACGAGCCCATCGGCGGGGATCAAACTTCCAGCTGAGAGTAAGACCACATCACCCGGAACAATATCATCGGTAGGGACAGATACTTGTTTCCCATCTCGCAGTACTTCCGTCTTGAGCGAGACCTGCGCTTGTAGTTTTTCAGCGGCGTTGTTGGCATTGTATTCTTGAAAGAAACTGAGCAAGGCGCTACCCATGACGATCAACAGGATGATGATGGCATCCGCCCAATCCAGAAGAAAGGCTGAGATCACGGTGGCAAAGAGCAAGATAAGAACGATTGGGCTTTTGAATTGATTAAGGAACAGCCCCAGCGGTGTGACCCGCTTCTTGGATTTTGTACTATTTGGACCTACTCGCTGTAGGATTTCTTGAACATCGTTTTCGCTCAATCCAATGAGGGATGAGTTCACGCTTTTTACGACTTCATTTACTTCCTTTGACCAATAGGGGAAAGTTGCCATAATATTTTCCTTGTATGATTCGTATCTCCAGATATAAAGAGATTTTAGTGATCTTCCTATAAGGCTTATTCGTCATTCGCCGATGAAATTGCACGGAGAATCGAGGCGAATGCGTACAAAGTTTGTTCGCATATAAGTCAATCTCCTTATCCGTGGGCTACCAATTCATGACTGTACCCTATTTACGCCATGAATAAACTTGGCAAAGAAACCTAAGTAACAGCATAGACGATAAATCCGCAAGCTACTACCATCACGATCATACCGATAATGAATATTATATCGGCAATATGCTCGACATGATGCATCCTTCGCTTACTGCGCACTCGTAGCGCCCAATAAGAAAGCAAACACGAACATAGGAATACTAGTGCATCCATTGCAAGTAGATCATCTACAAACGTGTTGATATTTTTTAAATTATTAATGATGTGAACGATACCGATCACCGTCAGGCGCTTGCCAAATTTGTTGAGAAAGACAGCTTGGTCTTTAGACGACGGACGGACTTCCAGCCAGGTTTTGAGCGCGGCCAATGGCTGAGCGGAGAGGTACACCACGCGCTGCTTACCGCCTTTGCCATGCAACCACAGGCGCGGCAGGCTGCCCGGTGCGGGTTCCAGGTACAAATCCTTCAGAGAAAGGTTGCGGATCTCGCTCACCCGCATCCCACAGCGCAGCATGAGCAGAAACATGACCCGGTCACGCGGATCATGGATCACGGCGAAGAGCTTTTCCAGTACGGGATCCTGCACATCGCGCGGCAGAGGCAGTCCCTGGCGGATGTAGTGACGGCGTGGCAGGACGGGGTTCCTGGGAGCTTGATCCGTTTCGATGGCAAGGAAGTGAAAGAAGGATTGCAGGGCAGCCAGTCGCCGGTTGATGGTGGCGATGGCGTGTCCCTGCGCCTGACTATGCTCGATGAAGGCATCCACATCCCGAACGGTTACTTCGCCAGGATTCTTATTGATCCAGGCAAAAAACAGTTCGACATCATTGGTGTAATGAATGTGGGTGCTGGTATGGGGTGCTTTGCGGCGTAGCCAGCGTTGAAAGCGTTCGATTTCTGGTAACATGGTAGTACCTCCTGGTAGTGAAATGGTTTGAACTTGGTAGGTTCTATTCCAGATTACCACCAGGAGGTTTACCAGGCAATATCTGATAAATCGGAGATTATTTAGAACTTAATGTAAGGAAACTTAACCTGATCCCCAACGGTGACATCCGCACTGTTTCTAACCTGACTAGTCAGAGGGCACAGGTAGTGGTCACTTTTAATGTGAATTACGAGGCTGACATGGACCTCATATTGCGTACCCTTGAGAATCCCATCCAGCAAGTTCAAGCGGACGAGAAAATTGCTTCAGTTATCTTAGAGGATCCATACGTCCTCTGTTGGACCGGTTTCACCGACTGGTCAGTGCAGGTACAAATTATTGCCAAAACCCGCCCCGGAAAGCAATGGTCTGTAGGCAGGGCGGTACGCAAAGCCGGGCTGGATCAATTGCATGAAGCAGGTATTCGTGTGGCTGTCCCGAGGCAGCGGATTGAGAATGTAGCATAACTCAATTGGACACTAAACGCTACTTTATCTTCATCCTGTTTCTGCGCATGGAATAGCATTCTGAACATTGATGGTACTTGTTGTTTTCACGGACGGCTTGCATTTCTCAGGAAAGGGCGAGATTAGCAAGCTGATCGTTTTTCCCGGTATGATACTGCTCCTGATCGCCAATTTGGTTAAGTATACTGTGGTAGACATGAATACCACTCTTAGCTGAGGTGCTGCTTGCAAATTCTTTTATTGCCCACCTTCAACTGTGTGAATCCATCAGCATATCGACGAGCGACATCGATCCCCGGTGATTATCTGCTCCTATGTCAACAAGGGAGTGAGGGGTAGGCTACCGCGCAGCTTGCTTCCCATATTATATCGTCCTACCTACCCAAGCCCGTCTCTTAACCTAGAAGCGGGTCTTTTTGTTTACACTCATTTCATGAGCAGGCGGGTGAAATGATTATCAAAGAAAATTTTGAAGGTCCCAATGATAAG
>JBAQFX010000234.1:0-19141 GCA_049287485.1 Anaerolineales bacterium | reverse complement strand
ACGCACCCTGTTCACCTCATTTTTTGATAAATTTCCCCTCCCCCACTTGCGGGGGAGGGGAAAAGGGGGTGGGGGCGTGAATAATTACGGACAATTTACCGATCAGATGTTCTACGCCGCTCATTTTATGGACCCGCTGATCTGGGAGCCATATGTGCACTGGGTGTGCCAGCAGCATGGTTTTGATTGCAGACAGATGAGTCCAGGCTTACCTGGCAGCTTCCCGACTTTTATCGTCGAGGTCGATGCAGCAGATATCCAATCCAGTACACCATACATTGTCGTGAAACTTTTTGGACCGCTATGCGATGGGGCAAATTCTTTTCTTATCGAGCAGGCTGTGGCGAACACCCTGGCTGAGCATTCTCTACCCATCCACAGCCCATCCATCCTGGCGCAGGGCAGGCTTTCAGCAGAATGGAGCTACCTGATTTTCGAGCACATTCCAGGGGTGAGCATTGGTGAGGTGAGGGAGCAGCTTTCGACAGAGGCCTGGATGACCTTAGCGGATCAGATGGGGGTCTTTATGCGTGCTTTGCACAACGCCACAACCAACGGGAAGTTAATCATTCCTATACAGGAACCCACCAGGGGTTGGGAGGAGTTTGCTGAGTTTCTAGAGAAGCAACGCTGCCTGTGCACTACCAACCACCAACAATGGAAGGATTTACCGTCTCACCTGATCGAGCAATTACCCGCTTATCTACCCCCGGTGGATGAGCTGCTTGATCTCTCTTCCTCGCCTCACCTGATCCACGCCGACCTGACCGCAGACCATGTGCTGGGCAGGCAGGCAAATCATGACTGGCAAACCCTGGCTATCATCGATTGGGGTGATGCGCGGGTGGGAAACATCCTGTATGAGCTGGTGGCCCTGCACGTGGACCTTTTCCAGGCAGATCGACACCTGCTGCAGCAATGCCTGAAAGCCTACCAACTGCCTGCTTTTTATCAGCCAGACTTTCCCCGTAAAGCCTTAAGCATGGTGCTGTTACACCAATTCCCCATGCCAGTCCAGATCGTTGCCCCTCACCAGCAGGTACCTTCGCTGAATGAGCTTGCTGAACGCTTATTTAGGGTGGAAGTCGCTGGGTGACCAATCACCACTTGCATAGAACCCTTTCTTGTACTATGATTTCCCTGAACGCCGAATAGATGCATTCTGCAACCATACTCAGGACAAACCACGTATCACGGATCGCTCATCACAAATCACGAATTGCCAATGATGCCCTTATGAACCGTCCCACCCTTCCCAAACGAACCATTGGAGCGCCTACCTTAGGCGATAAGGTTGCTTTCACCCGCACGATCACCGAGGCCGATGTGGCATTGTTCATCGGCACCACCTGGGACGTCAACCCGTTGCATACCGATGAACTGTATTGCAATGCGACCCAATTCAAGCATCGCATCGTGCCAGGATTACTGACCGCCAGCCTGCTCACCCACCTGGGTGGATTATGGGCCTTCCTGGCAACCGAGATGGATTTCCACTTCCTTGCCCCCGTGTATGTGGGCGACAGTATCACTGCTCAGGCGGAGGTGGCTGAGATTGATGCCCAGACGGGCGAGGTACTGTTGCACTGCACCTGCACCAGCCAGCAGGGCACACAAGTCTTGCGCGCCAGTGTGTGCGGCTTTCCCGGGGAATTTGCGTGAAGCCCCAAACTCTCTTACTGCCCTTGTTGCTTTTCTGCCTGGTAGCTTGTGGACCCGCAGGTTCTGACCAGGTACCCGTATCTGAGCTGCCCGATCCGGCCATCTATGCCCTCACCCTGTCAGAACTGCCCGAGGTAGGTCTGAGCTGGCAGCAAGCTTACAACCAGACCACCAGTGAGCAGGGTTATAAATGGTCTTACCTGGCCTACCAGGCATACCAGCCAGCCAACCTGGGTGGCGAGCTCGAGTCGGCTTTCGCGGTAAACAATGATGTGGTGCTGTACGAAGTCGATATGAGCCATGAGGACCTGCCTCAGCCTCCACCTGCCCTGGGGGATATCCAGGTGGTCAACTGGAAGAGCGCTGCTCAACCCCACAGGGTGGGAGATAAATCGGCAGTGTGGAAGACCAGCCTGGGCGAGCTGCTTACCCCCGTGTGGTGGCTGGAGTTCTACCAGGGACATGCTTACGTGCGTATCTCCTTGTTCGGCTTTCCCGACCAGATTGCGCCTTCCATTATTTATGGGCTGGCGGACATCATTACAGCGCGCCTGCCGCGTAGCGTGGTCAGGTTGCGCTCCGATGCCGCAACAATCGTTGCCACTCCAATTCCATTCGAGCCGACAACCAAACCGGAAGTGTCCTCCACCCCTATAGGGCGAATCTCGACCTCCCTGTCACCAGCACTCACTCCCCGACCAGGATTGCCTGTGCTGAGCTATTCAGCACCGCCCGGCGAAACCGGTATGGTTTCTTATTGCGATGATAATGGTAGCCAGCTCACCGATGGCATTCTGGGAGAAGATGACATCCTGGCCGATCAGGGTCTGGGCACCGCTTATGAATGGGTAGGCTGGACCGAGCTCACCGAACCGGTTACCCTGACGTTTACCCTCCAGGAAGGGGTCAGCCTGGCGGCAATCGAGATCGGCATTAACCATCGTGAAGGTCTGGGCGTGTTCGTGCCCAGCCGGGTAACGATTAATGGCGTGGATTTCGAGTTGCAGGCCGAGGCGGTGCCCAATAATCAGCGTGCAGACCTGACCTTTCCTGGTCCATTCAACGGACCGGTGGTGAACATCGTCCTGCACCACCGCGGGCGTGGCTGGATCCTGGTGGATGAAGTGCGTTTCCTCCCGGGCAACTGATATAAGATAGCTCAGCCGACCTCACGCCACCAGATAACAGCTGTCAGATTGGCTTCCAGATCCAAGTAAAGGCCGGTGGTGAAGATGGGGGCGAAGCGCTCAGCGAAAAAAAGATGGATCCCACCCAGGTAGTGGACCGTGGCTTCGTAGATCTTGGTACCACCGGCGTCAACACCATCGTAGATGGTGATCTTCGGAGCGCCGGAAGTGGAGGTCACCGTGAGGCCCATCAGCTGGCCGGTGCCGGTATAGAGTAATGTATCTGATGTGACAACCTGTTGCTTATCAGCCATGGTGGCGCCACTCAGTACACACGATCGAAGCGATCCGCTTGCATGTGGGGAGATGACCGGCTTTGAGCAAGCTTTTCCTGAGCACGGAGCACCAGCTGCTGGTAGTTCTCTTCGGATTTCAGCACCATGTCAGTCATTTGCATGATCAGGCTGGTGTGAGCGGTGGGATCCTGCAGATAGACGCCCAGGCGCTCACGGTACGCCTTGGCGACCACATAAGCGATGAGGATATTCTCGTACTCATCTGGCACGGTAATATAACTGGTGGGAGCGTCGGTGAGATTCGTGTCATGTGTGGCCAGGTAATTGATGTTAACTTCCTCGTCGATGGCGAGCAGCTTTGACACCCAAAGGATCCAACCTGTACCCTCGGAATAGTCACGGTCAATGTCATAGTGCGTTTCAGTGGAATAGAAGCTTGGATCCAGCCGGTTCATCCTGGTAAGGTAAACCGGCGGTTCTTGATCAACCGGATACTCGACACTGATGATCTCACGAAAATCTGAAGGCAAAGTGATCTGATGGCTTTCAGCTAACATAGTATATGCGTCTTGCATGGGTCGCAAGATCGGAAAAGCCCACATAGCCTCGATACACCAGGGCCAGATAGTGTTAGTGCGTGACCAGGTGGCGGCAACCGTGTCACCCAGGGCGAGCAATGCGTCAGATAATAACTTTTGAAAGGATATAGTCATGCTTAGATCCCTCCTTCGGATTGTTCCCAGGCACCGGCAAAATCCATGATGAACTGCTGAGCTGCGACCTGGCTTTCTTCGTAGCCGGCCGAGCGACCGCCGAACACTCCGACTCTAAGCCGGTCCATGTTGTTGTACCTGAAAACGACCAGCTCACCATATTTATTCTGTGAAGTGGTAAAGCTGATCAGGTTCTCATTGACGCCGAAGATAAAGTATCCTTGCCATTCCATAGTGACCTCACTGAGACAAAGCTAAAAGTTCTTCAGCTGTAAGCACACGATCCCACATGGCCAGGTGAGCGATATAACCATTCCACACATTCACCGGTATCTTGCTGGCTGCACCGATCAGACCTGCTGATAGACTGCCGACGAAATTTTTTGCTGTGATGGTACTACCTACCTGGACACCGTTCATATAGCCTTTGGTCTCCTGGATGGAAGCATCCCAGGTGAGGGCAGCACAATACCAGGAAGTGTAATAGCCGGTCATGGTGTAAGTTGCCGTTTCCCAGGTGCCAGCTGCTTTCCTGGCGATCATAAACAAATTGTTGGTACTACTTTTATAAATGGCCCATTTGTTATTATCGTCACCAAAGAAGTAAATACAGTAGCGAATGGTGGAATCTGTCCAAACGCCGGAATTGTATGCTTTGAACCACAACATCAGCGTACCAAGATCAGCGTTTACAGCTGCAGCAAAAGGAGCTGAATAAATGTCAACGTAATCATTGGCTGCATCGAAGTAGGGAAATAAGGCACCTTTGGGACCTGCTACACTTCTCAAGCTGACGCCGGTATAGGTTCCGTCTGCTAATGCTACCGTTCCCCAATTCTTTGCCACTGATCCGTTGACTTCATCCAGTGGAAAGTAGATCAATGGAAAAGAAGAGATAATACGACTGTTGTAATTGGCCTTAGGCCTACGCAGTACGTTCATGGTGTGATGTAACGAAGGGTGACGGTGACACAATCGGTGAGAGCGTCAGCCTGAGCAATAGAAATCGTAAGGGCGGAATTGATCGGGATCAGATCATACAGGCCGGTAGAGACGCCGATATAATCGCTGGTCTGCTTGCGTGGAGCGTACCATCTGTCTGTATTGCTGTTGCTTACCGAGAAGATAGTACCGAAGACCGGATCCGTGATGGCTAGATCGGTAGTGGCCGGTGCGGAGGCATGATATTCGATGTACACATCCAGCAAGAAGCCCTGGATGGGTACGGTAACTGCGCTGCCAACCGCTGCTCCTGCACCACCAGCGGTGGTGATCTTAATGGTCTCATAACAGATTTGGCTCATGAAATACTCCTATTATCTTTACTTCACTCAGCGATCGCTGAGTGAAGGACCTTCGGTTTGTTCAGCTGGCTCTACCAGATGAACAAAGCGACAGAAGTTTTTGAAAGGACCTGCGGGGCTGCCTGTTTCAGCTCGCAGCCCCGACAGAAGTTAAATGTTTTACCTGGTCTTGATGATCACTGGCTTACCGTCTTTGAACTTAACGATCGACGATTGACTATCACCCAGGAACATAACTACCCAGCCATCCTCTTTAATTTCAAGGATGATATAAGGTCGATTGTTACCCAGCTGGTGAAGTGTTCTTGCCAGGTTTTCATCTTTGAAGGACCAGGCAGTCTGTGACTTTGCTGGCTTCGCCGGTGGTGGCTGGACCATGGCTTTTTTTCTGCTGGCCATGGCTTATCCCTCCGTGAAGGTGAGCACCAGGGTAAAGTCATGGGTGGCAGTACCACCAGCACCATCATAATCGAGAGCTGCGGTAACAATGGTACCGGCTGCAATATGGGGATAGTTATCGCCTTCGAAGTCACCTGGTGCGTCACACTCGGCCGGTGTGCCACTATCGCCAATGTCCAGGTCGCCGACATAGGCGTCTGCGTCACCCGAATTACCAATGTCCAGGATGCCGTTGTTAGAGTTGGACCCCACGGCTGAGACATGAACCAGCTGAGCAGCGAAGGGCAGGGTAAAAGCGATAGACAGATTGGCTGCCAAGGTTCCTGGCACATGGATGGTATAAGTTACATGAGTTCCTTGCATGGTTATTACTCCTTTGTTCTAATAATTATTTATAATCATGGTCCATTTCAACCCAGGGTGTGGAGGTCACCCTGGGTCAGTGAAATGGCTCTACCGAATGGGAGAGACATTCGATAGATTAGGCAACGTTGCGTTTTCCAACACCGCGCCAGGTGGCGACGCCGTAAGCCCAAATATCCCTTACCTTGATAGGTAAGGTGTCGTTGGTAAAGAGCAAACCGCTGGAAGGATCTGTGACGGAATACAGCTGCGGGGCTGGATGGGTCCTGCCACCTGGGTTGTCTCCGTAGGACATGCAAATGACCGGTGCGATCTGCGGGTCTACGATATAAGCCCAATCGGTAGCATCGGTCCACTCCGGTACGGCCACCACTACAGGACGTGGATCGCCCAGCCGGTCCAGACCGTACGGGTTCACGTCATTGTTGGGTGTACCTGGATAGCCTCCTGGTCCGGCGCCATAACCGAAAGCCACCAGGGCGGTATCGAACAAATCAACCGGCACCAGGCAGAACCTGGGGAAGAGCACCTGGCGCTTGGCTGATCCTAACTCGGCCATCTTGGCACACTCCAAACGTGCAGCTGCCCAGGCTGCGATCGAGAAGGCTGTGGTCTGTACGTTGGATCCATGGTTGGCATGGAATAGGACGGTACTATCCTGTGCCAGAGTAGGACCGGTACCGCTGGCCTGGGTGAAGATGGCGGCGATGGCTGCTGAGCGAGTTCGTATGGCGCTGATGGTCAATGCACGTGGAATAGCGTGTAAACGGTCGATCTGGCTGTTGCGGATCATCTTATCGGTGATGCCGACATAACCACCGTACTTGGTGAAGCTGGAGGTTTCCTTGGTGTCGGTGATATCGAGCTCGGTATAGGCTGCGCCTTCTGCCACCACCGGCAAAGCTCCAACTCCGCCCATCTGTAACCACTGCATATCCTGGAGGCTGCCATCGGTGGGCTGTACCGCAGTGATCAGCTCGAACCAGCGATAAGCGGTCAGGTTCGTATACAGCTCGAGCACCACCTTGTTCATGGCATTGACGGCCAGATCGGCTAGCGTGGTTGTGGTGGCTGCAGCGAAGGCTACCTTATTTGGGTCGAACACACCCTTCATGTCCACGTCGCCGGTCACGGCACGATACAAGGCGTCTGCCCTGCGAAGTTCCGGAGGGGGCAGCTGAGCACCAGGAGCACCAAACAACCAGTTAAAGTAACCCTGAAATTGCTCAAGAGCCGGTGCTCCCATAGATACCTGCTGGCCACGGGGTGGCTGGTTGCCTATCTGGATGACACCATCTTCGATGGACTTATTCAGCTTCTCGAAGCTGGCTTCTAACTTGGATAAACGGACGTCGAAAACTTCTTCTTCCATTGCCTGTAATTCTCCTTCTGTAGGAATATATGATTCGTCGGCAATGATCAGGTCATTACCAGCACGAGTTGAACGGAATAGACCATTGGGGTTAAGCGCCGGCTCGTCGACCAGGTCAGCTGCATACAGCCTGGTGATCCTGGCCAGCGGGTACTTGCTGGTGGCGTTCTCGGGTCGACCTTCATACACCGAGACTTCCTGGCCATCGGGAGTGACCCACACACGATTGATATCCACCACTACGGAGGTTCCCAGGGCTGATGGATCCTCCCTGGCCAGGTCGAGCACATACTGGCCCAAGTCACCGGCGGGTGAGCTGTGAGCGCTCTTGCTGATGAAAAGATCGGCAACCAGCTTGTCTGCTTCGATGCGGAAACTCTTGAAGCGCCCCAGGTACTTACCCAGGCCATCATGGAACCAGTCGGGATGAGTGAAGCGACACTTGATCCCCATTTCGATAGCATTGGCCAGGTCTCGCAGCTGCTCGAGGCTTTTAATGTCGAAGATCAGCCGGTGACCGATGGCCTCGCCGGTGGTTGCCACACTTACCCCAAGGATGGCGTCGTCGCCGATGACGCCGGTAAAGGGGACGGTTTGTGAACGTAGTTTTTCTGTCAAGGTAATTCTTCCTCCTTCTCGGATGGTCCGGGCTTTTCAACCTTCGTATATTTGAGGGTGACCTTTTACTGGGGGGGAAAGCGATCGTTAACAAAGCTATAGATACCGCTTGCTCCCAGGCCCACGGCGATACCGAAAAAGGCCACGTCGATATACGGCTGAGCGGGCAGGTAGAACTCCCTGGCCTTGTACAGCACGGCAAAGAAAACACCTACCGCCATAGCAATAAGCATGAGCTTATTACCTGTGACGCCAAACTTCTTGATGAACTCGACCACACCGAGCACGATCAGGGCGAGGGTCACAGGGTTTACGAGAAAATTACTTAGATCCATTACTACCTCCTTGATTTTCATCTGGCGCTGCTTCCTTGCCAGGATATAAGATTTGCTCGATGGGATCTGCCTTAGCTTCGCTGACAATGGCGTCCAGCTGGGCGTCGGTCAGGTTCTCACCGGCAAACTTGAAGACCAGATCGGTGGCCAGGCGGTGGAGGGTGTCTGACTTACCCAACAACGTATTTTGCAGGATGGCCATGCTATCAGCCATCTTGTTAGCCCCACTGGCCAGCTGATCATTGTCACGCAGGGTCACATCAGGTGACTCGCAGTTGAATAATTGGCTATACTCGGTCTGTGTGGGGGCCGGCTCGCAGCCGAGCTCCACGGCTCGAAGATAGGCATGATACAAAATGTCTTCGAGTGTCCAAATGAAGTACTCCTGTCTTTTGATGAGGAACTTCTCAGGTGGAGCTTGCATGGCTTCGGCGGTGGCGACGTTCACTTCGCCGCCTTCCCCCCGCCAGTGCGGGGGGAAGCCTGAACCGGCATCGATCATGTTACGGACCGCCTTCATGTCATGGCCGGCGTCGGCTCCTCGCAGGTTAGGGCTGACGGTTTCCCAGGTCTCACTCTCGTCTTTCACTACGATGGACCCACTCTCGGGCGCCTGACCATACTGCTGGCTTTTGCTTTCGACCTTGTTGGAGGGTATCGTGACCAGGTAGAGAAACGCTCGGGCTGCCCAATGCAAGCGCACACGATCTTCAAGCATCCTGCTATACCTGAGCAACCAAGGTATGATCGTGGTCAGGTCGCTCTCGCCCATCAGAGCACCGATGGGCCGGTTCACCGAATAGTGCAGCATGACACTATCGACCAGGCCAGCGTCGGGATGATCCGGTGACAGCCATTTCCTGGGCTGGTAGTCGCCGGCCGGTGGAGCTTCGTAATAAACTAACTCGGTCTCCCAATCATTGGGAGCTGTCTCGATGCGCAGGATCTGGTCTTTGGTGACGAAGCGGATATAACTCATGCCGTCAACGCTGTTCCTGAACAGCAACACGAAAAGGTCACCAGACCGGCTCAGCTCCTCGACGATGGATACCAGGCGCAGGTCCATGTTGTTCTTGCGGTGGGTCCAAAAGCGGCGAATAAAATCATTGAGTGCTGCGTCTGCACTGGTGAAGGTGATGCCGGTACCTACCACGTAATTGACGGTGGTGTTGATCACCCGCCAGGCCATGGGGTTCTTGCGCCAGGCGGTGAGGGCGTCGGTATATAACTCCTGGATCTCGGCCCAGGTACGATCGTGCTTGCGCCCGCTGATCGTCTGCCAGTGATCATCGCTGACCAGGTTGGGGCTGATGGCCAGCGGTTCAGCAGGTGCACCAAACAAACGAGCTAAGAAACCAGGTGCCTTCATTTTGAAATCCTTAAGACACTATTCATTCTTTAATGACCTCCATATAGCGATAGCCTTCGATCTCCACGGCACTCCAGCCACGTGCATGCCTGATCCAAACATCAAAGCCACCCAGTTCCTCCGCCTGCACCAGCTCGCCCTTCTTCAGGCTGCCGATCACCCTGGCTTTCAGGTTGGGTGATTGGCGGATGTGCAGGTCAGCGAACAGTGAACGCAGTTTGAGGCCATCCACGATGGCTGGTGCAGGATCCGGCTCGCTGGCATTGCCAAACCAGGCCTGGCAGTTTTCCAGGCTGCCGTTAAACCAGTTCGCATCCGCCTGTTCGTTGCAACCGGCGAAGTTCCAGTCATCATTGAACTGCCAGATGCGCCACCTGCTCCAACCCACGGGGAGCAGAGGCTGGTGAGCCAGGGTGTAGTGGGCCACAATCAGCTCGTAGTCTTTTACCCAGGAAGGTTTGGGCTGGATGAAGTCGTTCCAATAACCCGGCGAGGTATAGATGACCGGTTTGGAAGCGCTCAGCTGCTCCACCCGTTGCAGCAAGGTATGCAGGTTTTGAGTGATCTCAGGCAGCCTCTGTGGTTCTTCCACGTCCACGATGTACTTTCGATAGCCTTTTCCGGCAGTTTTAATAAAATGCTCGGCCTGGGCAAGTGGGTCCTGGGCGGGCTGGAAATAGTGATAGGGAGCATGCGCCAATCCAGCCTCCATACACCCTTGCTTGTTGTGGCTGAATTGTGGGTCGATAAACCTGACCCCGTCGGTACATTTGTAGTAGGCAAAGTCTATAGTGGGGGTAGCGACCATCCAATCGATGCTGCCTTCCCAGTGAGAGACATCCACACCCAATGTACGCATCGTTTTTTCCTTTCTTCTCTAAAATAAAGGTATTTGTTTTGTAAAAAAAATAATTACATTCAATTCATTGCGAGACCAGCGGTTTTTGCTGGGCGAAGCAATCCCCAAGATATTGGATTGCAGCTGCATGCTCTTGGTTGTGACCAAGCGTGGTTGGAGATTGCTTCGTCACAAAAATCGCTCCTCGCAATGACAAGATCACACATTCTTCCTGCTGACCAAGCATGGTTGAAGATTGTTTCGTCACTTCGCTCCTTCCCCCCGAAAAAGGGGGGATTCCGCAATGACACCCGGATAAATTGTCATTGCGAGGAGGGCGCAGGTTGCCCGACGAAGCAATCCCCAAGATATTGGATTGCAGTTGCATGCTCTTGGTTGTGACCAAGCGTGGTTGGAGATTGCTTCGTCGCAAAAATCGCTCCTCCCCCCGAAAAAGGGGGGATTCCGCAATGACAAGATCACACATTCTTCCTGCTGACCAAGCATGGTTGAAGATTGCTTCGTCGCTTCGCTCCTTCCCCCGAAAAAGGGGGGATTCCGCAATGACAAATAGGGGAAAAAATCATTCGCATAGTCGTTTGTTACCTTTATCTTTTGTCCTCATGGCTAAATACTCGTGGCTTCTGGTTCTAAAACCTCATTTCTTCTAAGATATCCTTCTGGCTGATTACCTGACTTTTACCCACACCCCAGCTTTCGTGGTCCAGCAGGCTGACCAGCGCAGCCGAGACGACGCAGTCATCATGCACAAGGTCGCCAGTGCTTACTTCACGCCTGCCTGGAGGCACCCCCCAGCGCATGATTTTCCCCGGCCCATCCAGGATGCTATACTGGCAATACTCCAGCTGGCGGTCCATTTCTTCGTCCAGCGGGTGATATTCCTTATAGCGACCGCTTTCGATGGTGGTGATGAAGTCCCAACCCAGATTGCTTTTGCTCACCTGGCTGAACTCAAACGGCAACAGGCGCGATCCCAGCCTGTCCATCAGGAAATTCGCCAGCCCCGCTCCCACACCGGTAGCATCGATGATCACCTTGATGGGTGACCACAGCTCCGCCAGTGAGAGGATCGTCCCGTATAGCTGGGAATGCTTCACTCCCTGCCAGCTGAGGCGTTGCACCACCCGGTAGGTGGGTTTACGCTTCAACGGGTCATTTACGCTATTGCTATCGATCTCGAAGATGGTCAAGACGGTGCTATCACGACCAGGGTTGGCAAGCTGTGCCAGATCTTGTGTGGCGGCCTCATCCTGACCAGCCACATCGATGGTGAAGGCGTAGGCCTTACCCGGTGAGGGTTCTGCCTGAGCGGGGTGCGAGCCGCGCATCAGCATACGCCGGCTCATAGAGAACATACCACCTTCAGCGTCGATCTCCTCGCTGAAATACTGGGTGCGCACCAGTGGGTTATTGCGTCCCAGCCGTGCCACCTGTTCTTCGACGAACCTGCGGTAAGCCGGCACTTCGTCCCCTACCAGGTCGGCGGTGAGCACCCAGGTGCGCCGGATGCCATCCTGCTCTTCCTGCTGGCGGGCTGCGCGTAATTCCCTCGCCAGTAGAGTGCGACTGGTCCAGGCCGTGCCCCAAAATACCCTGGTGGCGTTGGTCGAGGCTGCCATGGGGGCGATCTCTTTATCCCACTTGGCAATTTCCACGTCTTGCGCTTCATCGCATTCCAACAGCAGGCTGGCAGTGGCTCCCACGATGCTGGAAGTGGGTGCTCCGCTCAGGAAGTGCATCAGCGCCTCCCCGAGCTGGTAGATGTAGCCTGAACGTTTATTCCAGCGCCCGCGGCTGATCAGGTTTTGCTTGAGCACACGTTCCAGCCGGCGCATGGCATTCAAGGATTGGGGTTTCCAGGTGGGTGACACTTTGACGACCTCAGCCTGTTGCAGGCTACAAACGCTCAACAGGTAAGTCTCGATTTGCGCCTGCAGCTCGTTCTTGCCCGATTGGCGGGGGAAGATCACCACAAAAGACAACCCTTTACCATGGATGACGGAATCCACCACCGCTTCTGCCACCTGTTTTTGATAGCTGCGCAAGCGGATGCCACTTCCCTCGCAGAACAGGGTCACATCGCGCAAGATTTCCTTGCAAGCCCGGGTCAATCCATCGTCCATTGGCGCTCATGGATGTAACAGGTTGCGCACCAGCTCGATCAACGAAAGCAGCCCGCCACCCACCGCCAGGCTGACCAGCAGCTTGAACTGGGTGGCGCTCTCGGTCAGCTCGCGCAGGCGTTTTTCGAAGTCAGTGGATTGACCTTCCAGGGTTTTCAGGCGCAATGAGACCATCTGGCGGTCATGCCCCTGCTCCGCTTTACTCGCAGCCAGTTCTGCCCTGATCAGGTCCAGAGTGTGCCCCAGCTGTTCGGCAATGAGCCGGTTATGGGTTTCATGGTCGTCTGAGTTCATTCGCTTTCGCTTTTCCCCTCTCCTAAAGACTGGCGTTTCCAGCATGGGGGGAACCATGAAGGAGCATCATTCGTGATCCAGCCCCCATTCCTGGCGCAGCTCACGGATGGCGGTGTCCACTGCCTGAGCGAAGTAGGTCAGGGTGGGGCATTCGGAACGTTCCGGGCAGGTCAGGCAGCGCTGGGTGGAACGCCTTAATCGACGGATGGCACGGTGCAGGTCCTGCGTTTTCTCCAGTACTTCTTTGGCTTCCAGCAGGATGGGGCAGGTGGGGTTGGGGACGCCCCGCACCTGCGGTCGTGAGCTTAGCTGGAATGGTTTGGGATGGTTTTTATCCATTTTTTCTCCTTAATTCCTGGTTGACTTGTTGGATGGCAAGCGAAATTTCATCGGCGACCTGTGAGCGCCTCTCATTCAGGCTTTTCTGTGCTCGCAGCAGGTTCGCCAGCCGCCCAGCTGCGGCGCCCAAGGCATCCAGCACGCGCGTGGCTTCCTTCAAGTCGTCGATGCCATCTGCCAGCTCCATGGTGCGGCGGATCATCACCCTCAGCAGGGTGATCTCATTCTCCAGGCTGGCGGAATCGTCTTCCAGCTCGCTGGTTTCGTCTGAACGGAAAAGGCGCGAGTAAAAGCCATGTTTCAGGGCATTCAGGTTGCCTTTAGGGGCACCGCGGGAGTTAGGCATGGGTGAAAGAATTAACCACAAAGGACACAATGAGCTCGAAGGTATATAAAAATGAACATAAAAAAACGGAAATAAACGAATTCATACTTCATGGATGGTAAAAAATATGGGGCGTCCAATTGGTAGAACATGCAATCGTGACCATTGTTTCATCAGAGAGTGAACCCCTGGCACGGGTGGGTGACGATGTTGCAGTGCCTTGGTTCCCTGGCAGGGGAGGGCGCCGGACAAGCCGGGCAGTTGCGGTCTGCCCTATGGCGTTAAAAGAATTGGCACGGGTGGGCGGAGGTCTTACTCCGCATTGCCCGTGCCAGGGGTTCTGCTGAATATTATAGCACAAATGTTCTAATCCACAAGGGGTTTTTACAAAACTCGCAATATTTTAAGATTTCTCATAAAAGGGCAGTTGCTAGCGTTCAGCATATTGCAATTCGTAAAAATATCTTAAGATCGACTGTTATTTCGATGCGTTGTGCTAGGAAATTGCTATAAATATGTGGGGCAGGTGAAGGGCAACCTGCTTTGTTTGGGTGTAAAATACTCTTTCAGACACGGTTTATGCTAGAATAAATTAGCATCTCATTGGGGGAAATAAATATTTACTGGTTGAGCTAGATAGAACATTAAGCACGATTTATAACGATTTATCTATTAAGGAGGGGACTTATGAAAGGGATTGTGTATTATTTATTAGTAGCCTTGATCATAGCATCAAGCTCTATGCCAGTAATAGCCAGTCCAGCAGCTTCGGCACTTGATTTTTCATGCGGTGACGTCACTGAGATACCTGAACCTGAGTGCGAAGCCCTGGTAAGCTTCTATAATGCCACCAATGGTTTTGGCTGGACACGTAATGACGGGTGGCTTTCAAGCACCTTACCCAGCACCTGGTATGGTATAACGGTCACTGACGGTCATGTCACAAGCCTGTATCTGAGTAGCAACCAGCTGGGAGGTTACCTGCCTGCTGAGTTGGAAAACCTTCCGTATCTAGATTTTTTAAAAATTAGTTCGAATTATATAAGTGGTAGCATCCCTCCAGAGCTAGGAAATCTTGCCAACCTCACTTATTTGTCTTTGGGATATAACCAGTTGAGTGGCGGCATTCCTGTAGAATTGGGAAACCTCACCAACCTGGAAGTTCTATCCCTCTACAGCAATCAATTGACCGGATCGATCCCACCACAGCTTGGGAACCTTTTCATGGTTACGTATTTTAGTCTGTTTGATAATGAGTTAAATGGAAATATCCCTCCAGAGCTAGGAAACCTAACAAATCTGGATACGTTGGCCCTGAGTTTGAATCATTTGTCTGGTCAGATTCCTCCCACGCTTGGGAATCTGACCAGCTTGACCGGTTTGGATTTGTCATACAACCAATTGAGCGGTGTAATACCTGCTGAGCTAGGTAATCTCATCAATCTAAATTCTTTATATCTTGGTCGAAATCGATTGAATGGAAGTCTTCCAAACGAACTTTTCAACCTTTCTCTCCTTGATGATCTATGGTTACCCGGTAATCAGCTGAGTGGTGAGCTCCCCTCTGGTCTTGCAAATCTTCCTAATTTAATAGGTCTCGACCTCTCCGATAACCTTTTCACTGGTGAGATACCACCCGAGCTGGGTAATCTATCTGAACTGAGATTTTTAAATTTGTCTTCCAATCAGCTGACCGGCAGCATTCCTCCTGAGTTGAGCAATCTGAGCATGCTGCTCGAATTAAATCTCGGTGATAACCAGATAAGTGGCGTCATTCCCGATGTGTTGGGAACGATCACCAGTCTGCTAAATTTAAGATTGGGCAATAATTTGTTGACCGGCACGATTCCAGATTCGATCGGCAATTTGTCGAATCTAACCACACTTCATCTGCAAAACAACCAGTTGGAGGGTGATATCCCGTCTACATTTGTCCAGCTTCAAAACTTATATGATCCCGGCAATGCTTTTGGAGGACAGGATGGCCTGGACCTGGATTACAATCGACTGAATATTCCGCCTGGCTACCCCGACCCTACTGACCCTCTGCAGGTCCTCCTGAGCCAAAAAGACCCTGACTGGCAGTTCTACCAGGGCTTTGAGCAGGTGATCGGCACGGGGGGCGGTGAGCTTGTCTCGCTGGATGGCAGGACGGACTTTCTCATCCCTGAGGGTGCGCTCATCACAGACACCACCTTCACCTTCATCCCGCTACCGGCACCCCGCCACCCACCCGGTCTGATGGCGTTTGCAAATAACAGCTTCGATTTGAGCGCTGAAGATACGAACGGCGACCCGGTGATGACCTTCGACCTGCCCATTACGGTGACGCTCACCTACACCGATAGCGATATTTTCAGCATCCCTGAGGGTACCCTGGGATTGTATTACTGGGATAGCTCAGGCAACGTATGGACAGATGCAGTCACCACCTGCCCGGGAGACGAGTACATGCGTGACCTTGTAGGGAACCAGCTTGCCCTGCCCCTGTGTCACCTGACCGAGTTTGGCTTGTTTGGAAATCCGTCGCACATCTTCTTGCCGGTGGTAAGGCGGTGAGTGGTCCCTAAATTCCACAGACCTCACAGGTTTTCAAGAACCTGTGAGGTCTGTTATTATCACGCAACGTTACCAGTGACATTGTGAAAGGTTAGAAGTGCTTTCCTGAAATTATGCTAAAATTTATATTGGTTTTATGGGGGAATTATCTTGATATTGGTTGAGTAGAAATGAATATTATCCAGGTTTTTCTCTATATTGTTCCCACGAGGAGGGGACCGATGAAACCTAATTTATATCTTGCCCTGGTAGTTACATTCACCTTACTTTGCAGCACACTGGCAATTACCAATACAGCTGCTTCTGTAACAGATTTTTCCTGTGGCGATGTCAGCGAGATTCCCCAGATTGAGTGTGAAGCCCTGGTGACGTTATACAATGACACCAACGGTGACGGCTGGGCAGACCATACGAACTGGCTGGTGACCAACACTCCCAGTAACTGGTTTGGGGTGACGGTAGAATCCGGGCACATCAGCATATTGGATCTGCACAGCAACCAGCTAAGTGGGTCGATCCCGCCTGAGCTGGGGGATCTGAGCAACGTGTCTTGGGTAGATTTGCACAGCAACCAGTTGGGCGGGTTGATCCCGCCTGAGCTGGGGGATATGAGCAACCTGCAGTACTTTGAATTGTCCAGCAACCAGTTAAGCGGGTCGATCCCAGCTGAGCTGGGCATGTTAAACATCTTGCAGTACTTAAACTTATCTGACAACCAGCTGAATGGTTCGATCCCGCCTGAGTTGGGCGATCTGAGCAGCTTGCATTACTTGTTGCTTTCCGACAACCAGTTGAGCGGATTGATCCCAACTGAGCTGGCCAACCTGAGTAGCCTGCAGTCCTTAGGCTTGTCCAGCAACCAATTGAGCGGGCCGATTCCGCCTGAGCTGGGTAATCTAAGCAGCCTGCAGTCCTTAAACTTGTCCAGCAACCGGTTGAGCGGGTCGATTCCGCCTGAGTTGGGGGATCTGAGCAGCTTGCTTGTTTTACGCCTGAACCACAATAAGTTAACTGGCGACGTCCCAGATAGCTTCGTTAATCTGGTCAATCTCTATGACCCTGGAACAGCCTGGGATGGTGGTGATGGATTGGATCTGGATTACAATCATTTGAATGTGCCGCCAGATTATCCAAATCCTGCAAATCCATTGCATGTATTCCTTTCCCAGAAAGATCCCGACTGGTATTTACGGCAAACCATTCTCCGCCTCTTTTATTTACCGCTGTTGAATCGGTAAAGAGTTCCTTCAACCAAGCCTCACAAGTCTCAAGGACCTGTGAGGTTTTTATTAGGCTGGTTTTACCATTAACCAATTTTGTACTTTAATTACTTCGTGGTATTTTTTCGGCTTTCAAAAATCGATGGATGGATTGGTATGTTAGATCCTGGTTAAATAGCACTTCCCGCCCACAACCCCGGGCGGGAAGCGTTAATTAATGATTTGCCAGTCTAATCCTTTTTTATAAAAACGAAATAGCCAAAACCAATTCCCAGCAGCAAATAGATCACTACATTTAACCATACGAGCGCATTACTCTCTCCGGAAAATGCGTCATACACGGCAACTACGAATCCCAGCACCATGGCAACGAAGAAGCCTGCTTGAACCCCCTTCGAGGCTGTGTTCCTGCTAAGCCAGGCCAGGAATGCGTAACCAAGTAATGCCGCACCAAAGTAGCGGCTCATGAACAAGCCGGTCACATCCGTGGAAACTCCATAGGTTTGCAAGGACCATGCCGGCGCTAGGACGAATCCCAGCCCAAAGATAAAGGCGATAATCGCAGTGATTATCATTAATGTGCTAAGTTTCATAAAAATTCCTCCTTGGTTAGAGAATTAATATTCGAAAGAATGATGATTGGTATTCTGATGGCAGCTTAGTGAAAGTTCGATTATCGGCTCCATCAACATTCAATACACAGGTTGATCAACTGCTCCTTTCTCCCTGATGATTTAACTCCCGCTTCCTGGATGATCGCTACCCTTGCAGATCGATTTTGATGAATCCACCATTTTTAGCGGGTTGTATCATTAATAACACTCCTGCACCTAAAAAGATATCAATTGGCTGAAATTTCGCAGAACCTGTTTATGACCATTAGGCTGATCCCACGACCTTGGCCAGCCTGCTATGAGACCTGGAAGGATGTCCATGATCCTGCACCGAAATGGAATCAGTTTCATACTGCCTCAATCTGATAGGGGTATAATTAGTAGCGTTGAAACATGTTCGTTTGGGGAGGTATATCAATCTATGCTCACTTTATATGAGGAACTGCATTTACTGTCCATTCATGAGGACAAGGGTATTTTCATTGGGACCGTGGTCGATCGCTTGAGACCAGGCCTGGTAGGATCCATCCTGGCAGAGTTGGCCCTGGCTGGAAAAATCAGCACCACCAACAACCGTCGCCTTCAGCTGGCGGATGCAAGCTCTTCGAAGGATCCGATCCTGGATAGCACCCTTACCGCTCTCAAAAAATCAGAGAAAGAGCGCAAGTTTGGTTATTGGCTGCACACCCTTTCCCCAAAACCTGAGAAATTGCACAAGAAGATCACCGCCAGCCTGGTTGGTAAAGGGATCGTGACCCAGGAAGAAGATCACCTGGCCTGGGTCATCCCCTCGCCCCTTTATCCTGAGATCAAAGCCTCCACCAAGTATTGCCTCATTCAACACTTGCGCGCCGTCGTGCTTGCCCGGGAAAGTGCTCAACTACACGACATCGCCCTGCTCAGCCTGCTCAGTGGTTGTGATTTGATCGATCTGGCATTTTTGCGCGATGAGCGTAAGGCTGTCAGCCGCACGATCAACGAGCTGGTCGTTGGCGGTGCTTTGCAGGACCCGCTACTGGAAACCGTCCAGGAGATTGTTTCAGCCATTGAGGCGGTGGTGGAGTAATATTAACGGTTTGATTGGTGGCGATACCAAATTGGATTAATTCTGCTCACCATTAGGCTGGTTCGCCCTAGTCTTACGTGGCAGTCATCTGTCCTCAAAGTTTTTTTATCTTTGAGGACTTTTTATCCCTTACTTGACAGGAGCATTAATTGGGTATAGGATTTTTATGTCATTCTTTCTGTGT
>JBAQFX010000233.1:0-17241 GCA_049287485.1 Anaerolineales bacterium | reverse complement strand
GTCGGGTTCGAAAACACCAGTGGCAGGCCGGTCATAACTGTCTGGACTGGCCTCGATTCTACCCGCATAAGCCCAGTTTCTTCCAGAAAGAAATGAGCGGAGCGATGTGGATTTACTCGCAGTGACATTGGAAGATTCATCGTCCGAACTTTAGTCCGAAACTGAGGAAACTTACAGGGTTGTGGTAACCTTGACGGTAGGCGATTTTTCGAATAGATACTCACCTTAGGTCATGCACTTACCTTTAATAATTACCCAGATAATAATTACCCAGATAATAATTACCCAGAAACTCCTGCACAATTCAGACTGCAAAGGGCTGACACACCTTTCCAAGATTTATAACCACGCACTGTCCGATTTCTCTTCTTCATTTTTACGATAGCATGCTCAGTAGCATTACCGGTTCAGGTTATGTCTCTCTGCCAATCAAACACACGATAATTGGGTTAGTCCTCGCTGGAGGTGAAGGCTAGAGTGAGCATCGACATGGCAGGCTGCTTGATGATGCCGGTTTAGACAGCTAACATCAGGCAAGGAGTTGGCCGATTTATTCAAAACCGACCATGAATGTTACCAACACACTCAATCTGATTTAATCCCTATCACCAAACCAGAGCTGGGGGCTTTGAGAAGCATTTGGCTTTGAATTCGACTAAAGCCAGTGTGTTCCAGCCAGAGGGCAATCTCATCCGCAGGGTAAGTCTGACCCATGACTGAATTAAATAGCTGAAGTCCTTGAAGTTTGGCAATAGCTTTTGCAGCTGAACCCCTTCCTTTTGAAGCAACCTGATCCATAATAACCAAGATCCCACCTTGTTTTAGGGCATTTTTAACTCGTTGGATAAGGACAATATTTTTATCGGGAGAATACATGTGGATGACATTAAACAACAGGGCGACATCATAATCGCGGCCCAAGTCGTCTTTCCATATGTCCCCATTATGTAATTCGATTCTCTCATTCAATCCTTCTGTAGTGATTGTACGCTCTGCAATCTTTAACGCTTGGGGCCAATCAAATATTGTGGCGTGTAGATCCGCATACCGCTGGCAGAACCTGATACTGTATAACCCGTGGCCACCACCCACGTCTAAGAGCTTATGAACGTGTGGATTCAGGCTGACCTTTGAGACAACCTCATCTGCAGAAAGTCGGGCACCATCTAGCATACCAGCGTAATAGGCTTCCCAGCTATCGGGATGCTGGTTGAACCACTCCCAACCAGACAAGCGCGGCTTTCCTTCCCGGATAGTCTCTTCCAGATAGCCGCATCGTTCAATCACAGTATCAAAGAACAGGAATAGGTGAACAATGGTGGTGGGTGAATCCTGGAGCATCCATTTTGTAACCAATGCAGTGTTGTTATAACGATCGGCGACTTTTTTAAGATAACCGATGGGTTCTAGCGCACCCAAAAGAAGGGCAATCCCTCTTTCACTTACTTTAGTTCGCCGAGCAACTTCACCCGGAGTCATTGGCCCTTCCCGCAGAATCTCAAAAATTCCAAGTCTCAAGGCAATTGAAATAGCTCTGTTAGCAATCACACCATACATATCTAAGGTAGGTGCAGGTACCTGGTTTAGCTTGAGCATAAGCAGTCGTTCAAGGAAATTTGGAGTTATTGGCATATCATTAGATCCGCATAAATAACCGGTTAAGTTTGGGACTCCAGCATATCTTTAAGGGTATGCAGATTGTTTTCTAGGTTCCTTTTGGTCGTACGGACCACGATGGGTTGAGCAAGCCTGAAAAAGCCTTCAATATCTGCTACGATTCGCTGTGTTACCTTGATCCCCTCATTGGTCTTTTCAAAGGTGTATCCACCTGTAATTTGGAAGGGTGCTTTCGTGCTACGATAAAAGAAGCCTTTCGTTGGATCGCAGACGATCACTTCTCCTTCAGTCTGAATTTGCCGGCCTAACATTTGCGTGGTATAGCAATAGGTAGAACCTACCTCTACGTTATCGCCTGAAGTCACGCGCGATTCGATCACACCGGTCTGCCAATTTGCGTGATTGTTCATGTCTTTGATGAAAGCAAATACCTCCTCGATAGGACGATTGATGATCACTTCGGCTGTTACCTTACTTTGTGACATGGCAACTTACTCCTTTCAATTGGGTATGAATAGAAAACAAGTACATAGGATCTGTGTGTTTTCTGCCTCTCTATATAATTGCAAACAGTAAGGTGAAAAATTAAAAAAGCCGTTGGCCTAATTCCAATGGCTTAGTTGAAGGTGTTTATGCGTTAGGCCTATGAGGGCATACACAATTACATGGATACCTGCTATTTATTAAATATAATAATACCATATTCTGGAATGTGAATCAATAAAAATTGCTTATGTCTTCCGTAATATATTGGTTGGTAAAAGCCTTCCGCTACAATCCAGTTGCTTTACGTCCTATGCAGAATGACGGTGATATGAGGTCATTTGTTAAAGTCAGCAGATTCCTGAAATCAGCCTTCGAGAGGATAATTGTTAAAGAACCGATGTGTTACCCATGTGTCCGTACACCTGTTACCGATGTCTCAAGTCTATACACACGAGGGATGGGAAACCCTCTAAAGATGAAAATTGGGGTATGGGAGAAAGAACCAGCTATTTTCATGGGATAATATGAGCAAGATAAAAGGGTCAACATCTAATATCTCACAATTTCGATCAGCCATCCATAGATCATTGTAAGCATTACAGGAGTTTGAATTCTCAATGCGAATTTTAGTAACCGGCGCGACCGGAACCATTGGGGGAAAATTGGTGCCCCGCCTGGTGGTTGAAGGACACCAGGTGACTTGCATTACGCGTGAACCTCGTCGCCTGGATCCCTACAATTGGCAGGAGGTCCATATCCTGAAGGCTGACGTGCTGGACCTGGAAAGCATCCGTCAAGCTTTACCAGGGATCGAAGTGGCATATTACCTGATCCACTCAATGGCGGGTGGAAAGCGTGGTTTTATCGAGCGGGACGAAGTTGGTGCTGAGAACTTCGGGACCGCCGCCAAGGAAGCCGGTGTCCAGCGCATCATTTACCTGGGAGGTTTAGGCCAATGTGAGAAGTTGATCTCCCCGCACCTGGATTCGCGGCAGCAGGTAGGGGATATCCTGCGTGCTTCAGGCGTGCCAGTCACCGAATTTCGCGCTCCGATCGTGATTGGCTCTGGAAGCATGTCATTTGAGATGATCCGCTATCTCAACGAGAGACTACCGGTGTTGTTTACCCCCAAGTGGATCAACACCCTGTGCCAGCCAATCGCCATCGAAAATATCCTGGAATACCTGATCAAGAGTCTAGATGAACCACTTTCCATCGGTTCGATCTTCGAGATTGGCGGCCCGGATGTGCTGACCTATAAAGATATCATGAAAGAGTACGCGGCTGCACGACGCCTGAAAAGGTCATTCATCACCCTACCATTCCTCACCACACCTGTTTTAGCACTTGGCGCCGACGTGATCACCCCACTCCCCACGCCTTACCTGCAAATCCTGATCGAAGGGCTACGCAGCGAGGTGATCGTGCATGACCCAAGTGCTAAGCAGATTTTTATGATGAAACTCATCCCTTATCCATTAGCCGTGAAACAGGCACTCGAGCGTGATGGAACTGGTGAAGTTGAGCGATTTTGGGCGGGTGCTCGCGTGGAACTCCAGCCTGGCTTGACCCATAAAGACACCGAGGGGTTTTTCATCGAGCAACGACGCACAGCCATAAATGCCCGACCCGAGGCTGTTTATGCTATCTTCGAAAGAATCGGTGCGAAGCGGGGGTGGTACTATGCCAACTGGTTGTGGCAATTGCGCGGCTGGCTGGATGAACTGGCTGGAGGGGTGGGCATGAGGCGAAGTCGCCTGGACCCGGACAAGCTTGAGCAAGGCGATATCCTGGATGGTTGGAGAGTAGAGAAGGTTGACCCAGGACGCCTGATCAGATTATGGTTCGAAATGAAAGCACCAGGACCAGCCTGGTTGCAATTCGAAGCCCAGCCCCGCTCAGATGGAGGCACGTTATTGATCCTGACTGCTTTTTTCGAGCCACATGGCATCGCCGGGTTGCTGTACTGGTATGTGCTCTACCCATTCCACCTGATGATCTTTTGGGGCATGTCGCGTTCTATCTTACAACAGGCACAATCATTCCGCCAACCATAAGGCTCTTACCTCCCCTGAATGATCCTTGCGAAGTAAATCCATCGTAAGCGAGGTTATCACCAAAAGGATACTGTAACCTGCCATGCACGGCGAATGATCCCGGAGACCATCAGGATTATAATGACCGTGCCGGTTATTATTTCTTGCTGACCTGAATTCACGTGGTTTTCATAGAAATGGATGAATGGAATGGCCATCGATTGGGAAGCGATGAATTTTTTCCTGGTGAGCAGGCAATCTACTTATTTTGCCCAAACGGCTACGGGAAGTCCGAGTTATCCAATATCTTTTTCGAGCGGAAATTGGGAGTGCTGGCGACTACCCGCAACTGGAATACCGTCAATGCGTTGTATCAACTGACGCTTGAGAGAGGTTCCACCTCAGACTAAGGTAAAAGATCATGTTGCCAGCAAAATTTATCGAAAAACACTTGCAATACGTCCGTGCGGATCTGCGGGATATCGTGCTGGAAATCCGCAATATTGTGGCGAGCGTGGCCCCTGGGGCAACCGAAAGCCAGCACAGCCGGGGCTTCAGCTACTACTATAAAGAACGTGGCGGACCGGTGAGCGCAGGGATTTGCCAGATTGGTATTTACCCAGATCACATCCGCCTGGGTTTCATCCATGGAGCCTTCCTGCCCGACCCGCAGGGTCTACTGGTCGGCGAACCCAAGTATAAAAAGCATTTGCGCATCTATCACTATGAGGACGCCCCGTGGGAGTATATGAGAATGCTGATAGAGGCGTCGTCACGATTTGACCCGCATACATTGAAGGAGCGACCTCAGAAATGAAAAAGCCGCTCACATTAATCCTGGTACTTGAAGTGGTCGCCATCAATGTTTTATCAGCTTGCCAGAGTGAAAAAAACTGAACCCAGAGCTATGGCTGGAGGGGAATCAATGAAATTATGCCCCAAGATCATTTTGGAAGGCACGCGCCTGACGCACAAAACCGACATTGCCTTTGCCCTGAATGAACACCCGCGCATCGTCGGGCCGCGCAAGTACCACTATCATAGTCCGCTCATCTCAGCCGAGTGGTGTGGTTTCACGAATTATCCCTGGGGACGAGGCCTGATCAATTTTGAAGCGCAGGAAGAGTCGCTGGCGATGGAAACCTATCATACCTGGGCACGCCTTTTCCAGCAGTTGCGTTATTACTCTTGGATCGTCGATCGTTTCCACATCTCTACCCAGGTATATCAACTCATCCAGCGCGGAATGAACTACGACTTCACCTGGCTGGAGACCACGTTGAAAGAGCTGAATTTCCGCCTGGTTTTCTGCCTGCGAGAGCCTGCATCGTTTGCCCAGGCGAGAGCGGAGAGGCTCAAGGTATCGGGTAAACCCTCACAATATGACGACCTGCAAATATTCATCAACGAGCAGGAAGTGATGAAACGATTTGTCCAGGCCTCCCTTCTGGAGACCTTGTGGCTAGAAATTTCAGATGATAACATGGCTGGGGCGGTGGAACGGATTGCTGATTGGATGGAGCAGACAGGGGGACTGAGCATGGCGAATGAATGAACTTCACATGAAGAAAACGGCTCCATTCATGTTCTATCTATTTTATTACGCCGCGGTATCCTTCTCGATGCCGTTCATTATCCTTTATTTCCAGGAATTGGGTTTCACAGGCGCCCAGATTGGTCTTCTGACAGGCATAGCGCCCCTGGTTACCCTGGTGGGAGCACCCTTATGGACCGGCCTGGCAGACGCCAAAGGGCAACACAAACTGGTGATGAGCATCACCATCCTGGGAGCCGTGGTTTTCTCATTTGCTTTCCCATTTTATAACACGATCATTCCCATCATCCTTTTGGTTTTCCTCTTTTCTCTATTCTCTGCACCGATCAATGCCTTTGCCGACAGCGCAACCATGACCATGCTGGCGGGTGAAAAAAACATGTATGGGCGTGTGCGGATAGGAGGCACAATCGGCTGGGGAGTGATGGCGCCTCTGGCAGGTCTCATCATTCAGTCCTATGGTCTCAAGTGGATATTTTGGGGTTATGCCACCGTCATGGTCCTGACCTTATTTGTAAGTCAAAAATTCACCTTTGGAAGTAACCTGACCAATGCACCCATACGATGGGATGTTCGGAAGGTGTTGAACAATCGCAGATGGGCCATGTTCCTCGTCCTGGGATTTATTGGAGGGATGGCATTTACCTCGGTCAACAGTTTCCTGGCTCCCTACATGGAAGAGCTGGGTGCCAACCAATCCACAGTGGGGATTGCCCTTACCATCTCTACCCTGGGTGAATTACCCGTGTTATTCTTTGCCAACCGGTTACTTAAACGCTTTGGCTCCTACAGCTTGCTCAGGTTGGGAATGGCTGTTACAGGGATTCGCTTATTGCTGTATGCCTGGTTCAATTTTCCTGTGGGAATATTGGTTTTCCAGCTGCTCAATGGGATGACTTATCCATTAGTGTGGGTAGCGGGTGTTTCCTACGCGGATGAAAACGCCCCTCAGGGAATGAAAGCTACCGCCCAAGGATTATGGGGAGCCATGGTATTTGGGTTCGGGGCAGCTGCCGGGGGACTGGCATGTGGGTTGATGTTGGGGAGCATTGGGGGCCAGTGGATGTACCTCATCTTCGGTTGCGTTGTCCTGATCAGCGTGGGCATCATCACACTGCTCGATCGAGCAGCACAAGCACGCCAGGCAAGGGGCTTGATTTAATGCTCATGGTCCTCATTCCCCTGCTCATTGGGTTCATCTTCAATTCTGCCAGTTCTTTTACCACCTTTTACTCCCGCCATTTTAGTGAACGGGGAGGCAGGCTGGTGACCATACTCTTCAGGGATGTGGTCGGCATACCGGTCTGGGCAATTGGCTATGGCATGGCCGCCCTGGCGAGCACCCCCACATTATTCGAACCAACCATCATCATCTTGCTGTTGGCAGGCATATTGATTATGGCGGGCGCAGGGATCATCATTGCCGGGTTGTTTTCAATTGGCTGGCGAGCTGCTGCACCGTCGTTACAGGATAATCTTGTGGTGAATGGACTGTACGCCCATATCCGGCACCCCCTCTATAGCGGGATGAGCTTAGAATTGGGTGGCCTATTCTTATGGATACCAACACTCAGTATGCTGGTGGCATGTCTGTTGGGGGTACTATGGATCTTGGTCCAGGTCAGGCTGGAGGAGATGGATCTGTTGGAGCGAATACCCGCTTACAAGGAATACAAACAGCATGTGCCACGCTTCGTGCCCAGGTTAAAATAATTAGCCATTAGAACCACTCAACCAGCCCACATGTCTGCAGCGAATAAAAGTGCCATGCCGCCCATCAGCAGGGTGCTCAAGATAGACCAGGCACGGTCAAACGCCGGGTTCCTTCCAAGCCGGCTAAGGAAAAGAAAGACCACCGGGGCAGTCATCACATAACGGTGCATACCCTGGGGATAACCACTCATTAGAGAGATGAATATAACTGCAAAACTGAAGGCAGTGACTTCAGGATAACGGCGCCAGCTATAGGCACAAGCCACGATACCCAAGAAGATGGCACCAAATTCAACCAGGTAATAAGCGGCCGTCTGATGATTAGGACCGAATAAGGAGGAGAAAGCGTTGATCCAACCAGAGATAGAAGGCCCGAGATCGAGGAAATGGCGTCCAAAATAGTTATCTTCAACCAGCTGGAACATTCGTCCCAATGGAGATATCCTCCATACGAAATATGCGAGCAAGGGTGTAAGCAGCATAGCGGAAAGTGCAAGTTGCTTCAGCCCGTTCCGAGAAAAGCCAACCTGTTTTAACTGACCTGAACGAATGTAAGCCATAATCATGGGGATGACCAGGGCAACGCCCACTGCCCGGGTCAGGGTAGCGAGAATTGATAGCAAAACTGCCCACACCCATTGCTGACGCTTGATCAGCGCCAGAGCACCAAATGCGAGCCCAACAAACAGTCCTTCGGTGTACACCATGGCAAGAAAAAAGCCAGCCGGAAAGATAAGCATGTAAAAAGCAGTGCGTAACCCACCAGTTTCACCTAATTCCTCCTGCACCAGGTCATATAATGCCAGCAAACCTCCCAATGTACCAAGTACGGCAACAATCACACCCGCCAGTGTAGAGGTTGCAATAGGGTGTAATCCCAACACCTTCAATGGGACAGCAACAACTTTCATTACATACGGGTACAAAGGGAAAAAGGCGTAGTTTAATGGAACTTGTTCACCAAGGATATCCGTTGAGGAGACTTTAGGGTCGGCATAACCCACAGTAGCAATGGATAGATAGTATTCTGAATCAAATGCCACTTGCTGGTTCATGAACGGCTCATCTAAATATGGTTTATCGAGCTTATATGTAGAAGCGGTGTCAATCGGTGTCCATTCCAGGGCAAAATCAGGATGTTGTACCTGAAAACGCATTCCCGTCCAGGCTTGGAATCCAAGCAGGATAAAGATCCAGGCTAACCAGAGCAGGATGAGATTGCGAACTGGTTTAATGGATATTCAGTCTTCCTATACTAACCATCTTGGATATGCTGATCGTTTGCTATCAACTGGACAATAATTTTTAGATGGATATATCTTCCCTCAGTTTAATATCTGTGGATGCAGCCAGCCTCTTAGCGACATCCGCAATGCATAAGCCACTTTTAGAGCAATAATCGGGATTTATCTCAGATACTGGGATCGCTCGATGGGCATGCAACCACAAGTCAGAGTCTAGCACTTCACCATCGAACAGGATAATGTCGAAATCAATTGTTCGGGAGGCATTTTTATCTTCCGTGCGCACGCGACCCATCTGGGCTTCTAATGGACGCAATACTTGCCCTTTAAGCTGATTGACATTCAGGGAGGTTGAAACCAGCAAAGCCAGATTAAGATAATCGGGATAGCAGCAATCGACCGAGGCGGATTCCCATACAGAGGAAGCTTTCAGGATGCTAACATACCCTTGAAGCAGGGCTACCGCTCGCGGAATATTTTGCTCAGGCTCAATATTCGAGCCAAGCAATAGTATGACCTGATGCGTGGGTGTGCTCATATCCAAACCACTATATCAGATGACGACCGCCGTCGATGTGGATGATCTCACCGGTGATATACGCTGGACCATCCAGCAGGAAAATCAAAGCCTGACTGACCTCATCCAGGTCAGCCCACCTGCCGGCAGGGACGTTCCTGAGGAGATTGGTAGGTGTATCACCAGTGCTGGGAGGTAGCACCGCCCCGAGAGCAAGACCATTCACAGTAATGCTCGGCGCTAGGGCGATGGCAAGGGAACGGGTGAGGGCTGCCAGTGCTGATTTGCTGATGGTGTAAGGAAGGTGGTTGGGCCCTGGTCGGAGTGCGCGCCAATCCAATAAGTTGACAATACGACCGGTCCGATCGGGTAGAAGGGAGCGAGCAAATGCTTGACTGAGCAAGAAGGGTGCAGTCAGGTTAACCATCAGGTTATGATTCCAGATGTCCAGAGTGGTACTTTGCCAGGTATGGGCATCAAAAAAAGAAGCATTGTTTACCAGGGCATACAATGGACCATTCTCTGTTGCCCGCTGGACCAGGGTATCCAGCTCCGAAGGGACATTAAGATTAGCTTGAAGCAGGAAAGCCTGCTGCCCCATAGCCTGGATCTCTTCAGACAGGCTCTGGGCTTCAGCCTGAGAGTGACCGTAATGAATAACCACATCAGCTTCTGCCTGGGCGACGGCTTTGGCTAGCTCACGACCCACCCGGCGGGCAGCACCCGTGATGAGCACCAGTTTATCCTTTAATGACATTTTATTAGCCCTATTGTCCCATATTTTAATTTAGAAAGAACCACATTTGATATGCTACAACAAGCTGACAACTTACTGGTTCGACTTGATTATGGTATACCGCAGGCCTGCATGAACTCAGAGCGCAGAGAAGGGTCATCGGCGTAAATACCTCTCCAAACCGTGGTACGCGTGATAGGTGCGGTTTCACGCACGCCGCGCATCTCCATGCACAGGTGGTGAGCTTCAAGATAGACCGCAACGCCGGTGGGATGCAACATGGTCTCCAGGGAATCAGCGATTTGGTGGCTGATCCGTTCCTGCACAGAAAAGCGCTTAGAAAAAAGTCTGACCATACGGGTGAGCTTTGAGATACCAATAATGTGCTCGTAAGCGATATAGCCGACATACGCTTTTCCAAAGAAAGGAAAGACATGATGTTCACATAAGGAAAAGAATTGGATTGGTCCTTCGATCACCTGACTGATGCGGCAGTCAGGCTCACCGCGGCACTCTGTGCTAAATACCCGCAGCAGCTTGGGGTCACCATCATAACCCTCAGTAGCATCGAAAAGGGCCTCGATAAAGCGGCGAGGGGTATCTTTTGTGGCGGGAGTGGTTAAATCCATGCCAAAGGCGGAAAAAATCTCGGAGACGTAGCCTTCAAACTTCTGTAAATCCTCTTTCGAAATCTGCCGTGTTTGTAACTTCAGAGAGTCACGTAGATCATAATCCTCAAGATCATTATGAAGATGCATCTGCTTCTCCTATCCATGGGTAATCTCACGCAATCATAGAAATCACGATCAATCTCGTACGAAGGTTGACTATGATTACCGAGGTATCAATATTCAGCTATATTATAACGGGTTCAACCTCTATAGGTTAAGACTCTGCTCCACAGGTTTTTGGCGTCCCAGATTCAGGCGCGTATGGTCTCAAGCTGGACAATCTGACTGTGATCGACGAACAGGTTCACTTCAGCCCCATAATTCTTGATGTACCAGGCAAAGACTTCTGGATCAGCGACTTCAACCATTGGTTTTTCCAGGTTAATGGCATTGATGATCTTGTCAACTAAGTCTGTGCGTACCAAATTAGAAGCAGATATATTCTGCAATACAATGTAGCTACCGCCATTTGAGAAAGTCAGATATTGCTCCTTCAATACCTGCTCGAAAGTATCCAGCGAAATGATGTGCAATCCCTGCTGTGGTAAGTGAAGGTACGCCCACCACCAATCAAAGTGCAGAGTGGGTTAACGCGAAATTCATCATTTTAAGCAGCGATCATACAGATTGGGTCAGCATCCATGGCAGCGATGACATATCCGAGGGCGTCCAGCACGCGCATCTTCGCCTGTAAATGCGCGACTTCTGACAGCTGGTTGCATTTAGCTGCCACCACAAAGGCGGCTAACTCATCCACCATCGCCATGATGCACCTTGCCGGTTATAACCTGCCTTTCAAGTCGGCAGCGCTGAAAGGACCCGGTTCGGCGATCAAATCGCGGGCCTTTGGAACGGTATCCCACACATTCCATAAGAGCACGCCGCGCACTCGCCCATCCGCCAGGTAGTAAATCACGCCTTTTTGGAAGGGGTCTTTCCAATCCACCACAGTTTCAAGATGGGGATTAAGCTCGCCAATAGCTTCATAGCCAAGCTCGAACAGATCGGAGTAAAAATAAGACAGGTGATGGTAAGGTTCATTGGCACCCGCCATATTACGACCAGCCTGTTGACCCATGGTGTTGGCATTATCCTCATGCTCGATTCGCAGGCGTTTACCCAGGGCCGGATTATGGAACTCGGCCACATCTCCGGCAGCAAAAATATCAGGGGTGCTGGTATGCAGGGTTTCATCAACCACAATGCCATTGCCCACCCTGAGCCCAGCCGATTGCGCCAGCTCCACATTGGGTTGGATGCCAATCCCGGCGACTACCCCTTCCACATTGATCTTATGCCCCTTATCCGTGGTAAGCTGGTAGGTGTGGTTATGTTTTTGCAGGTCATTCACCATTGCTCCGCTAAGAACCTCCACCCCTTTTTGGCGATAGAATTCATTCAGGTAATTAGAAAGCTCAGCGGGGAAAACAAGCCCGCCGATACCAACCTCTGGGAAAAGCAGGGTAACCTTTTTCCCGTTCATGGCCAGGGCTGCGGCAATCTCCGAGCCGATAAAGCCTCCACCAATCACGCCGAAGTGTTCGTTTTGTGTGCTCAATTCGCGCAGATGCTGGTAATCCTGCAGGGTGCGAAAATAAATGATACCTTCAACATCAAAGGGTAATTCCCGGGGGGTGCAACCCGTCGCCAGGAGTAGCTTTTCATAGGTATATTCACTCCCCTGGTCATCACGTACGATTTTCTTATACTGGTCAATGAATTGGGCAGTCCTACCCAGATGTAGATCCACGGAAAATTGTTGTGTTTGACGAAAGATGCTTTCCAGCGATTTGCCCTTCCACAAACCCTTCGATAACGGCGGCCTGTTATAGGGTGGGTTGGGATCTTTACCGATCAAGCCGATTTTTCCATCCTCATCCCGCTCACGGATTCCGCGTACGGCTGAATCGGCAGTCATACCTCCACCAATGATCAAATATTTATAATTTTCCATCCAATCCTCCCTCCGGGCAGATGAGATTATGATTCCCTCATAGATTTCTGGTTAATGATGGTAAAATTGATTATATATCGTAATACGATGTAAGTCAATCTTTATGAAGGTGTTTCATAGTATTAACAATTAAGCCATGACAGATTTTTCAACATTTTCGAAAAGCGAGTATGAAATACTGGCGGAATTTCGCTATGCTCTGCGACACTACCTGCAATTCAGTAAAAATGCGGTGGCGACTGCGGGAATAACCCTGCAACAGCACCAGGCCTTGTTAGCCATTATTGGTTTCCCGGGAAGGGAGAAAATAACCATTAGCGAGCTGGCTGAGAGGCTTCAGATCAGACACCACAGCGCGGTGGGGCTGGTGAATCGGCTAGTCGAACAGGGATTGGTGGAACGGACGTCCTACGAAGACGACAAACGCCAGGTAATCATCAGCCTGACTAAAAGAGGCTCGCAGGTGCTGGAGAGCCTGGCAAGCATGCATCGTGAGGAGCTCCACCACCTCGGACCTCAGCTTTGCGTTCTGCTTGAGCAGATCACGCAACTGGTGGATAAGTAATTTATACCCGGCTTGCCAGTCGTGTGAGGATACTTTTTGTAGATCTTGGTTGGCTAGAATGCGAGCGAAGCTGGTTTAACGCCTGGCTTTTACCTGCGTCAGGGCAATGACTGAGAACAAGAACAGCAATCCATAGATGGTAAAGAGCAGCACGTATCCAAAGCCCGGCACCTGGGGCACCTGGGCAGTGACGAAATCGGCAATCGGGCCTCCAATATAAGCCCCTACCGCACCGGCACCTGCCCCCGCCAGGTTGGAGATACCCAAATAGCGACCCGCTTCTTGCTTGGGCACCAGGAGCGTACCCAGGGCCCAATTGGAAGTGTAGAATAACCCTGCGGCAATCCCTATTACGCAACCGCCCACATAGATTACCGGCAGGCTGGGTATACTGAGGGCAATCACGGTGCCCACCACTGCCACCAATCCAGCCACCGCAACCATGCGTTTTTCACCAAAACGGTCGGTGAGCCAGCCAGCGGGTAGGGTGGAGACGAGGATAAAGAGGCCGACGAACAAGATCAGCTGGCTGGCAGGTGCAGCCGCCGCTTCCTTCACGTATCCCAGACGAGCTTGCAAGAAATAGATTGCAAAGGTGGATAGGTTCACCGCCCCCACCAGGAATGCCAAGCGATTGACCACCCACCAGGTAAAGGATGGATTCTCCCTGGCAGAATTGCCAAGGCTGATACGCACGCTGAGCCAAACCCCCATAGCAACCGCCACCAGCATTCCCGCCAGGCCGAATAGACCCATGATGATGAATAAAGTTGTCGGAGTGGTGATGTCTTCTAATAAGTTACTGACGATCTTCACCACCTGCCCTGAGCCCAGGATGATGAGGGTGAATACTACCGTCATGATCAACAAACGGAAGATGGGATTCCAATCCATTGTCTTGGGGACTTTTTCCATCGGTTTTTCAGGGACAAACATGGTGAGTAGCATGACAATCACCAATACCCCCACTGCCAGCAGCAACCCTGCCCAGATGTTCCCTTTACTCACCAGCCTGCCAACAGTGAAAGCCACCAGGATCAGTGGGAGAGGGATTTCGAATAAGGCCTTCACCCCTGAGAAGCGCCCACGTTTTTCATCAGGGACAAGATCGGGAATGATGCCCTGTTCAGCGGCCTGAGACATGTTAGATGCCACCGGTTGGACCAGTCCAATGGCAAATAATACCCAAAATCCAGTCATGCCTTCCATGCCAGCGGTAAAACCGATCAGGATAGTTAATAGAGCGGTGACAACCGTTCCAACCAGTATATAAGGCCGACGTCGCCCCCACGAGATGGTGCTGCGATCAGAAAACATGCCCATTAAAGCCTGGGCGAGTAAAGCCACCATCAGGGTAAACAGGCGGAAGGTGCCATAATAGGTGGCTTTTTGCGCTTCACCAACGAACTGTTGCACGAGCAGGGGCGTGATCAAGCCCATGGTCTGAGATAGGGTAGTCAGACCAAAAAAGTATACGTTGAAAGTGATATAGTCATACCAACGAATGAGGCGGGTCATGGCAGGCTCCTTTGGTGAAGTGTAAGAAGTTGGATTTCACTTTTACGATCCAGGCAGGCGCTGGAGGAAATCAAGGGTCAAGCTGGCTGCCATGTCACGTTCCTTGTCCAGGATCACGCAGTGGGTAGAATGCTCTAACCAATGCAATTCTTTAATGGTTGAACTGACCCGGTCAATGATGATCTGAGGCGATTGGGGGTGAACGATCGGGTCCAACCCGCCCTGAAGGATAAGGATAGGCTGGTGTATCTTTGGCAGGAGCGGGTGGATCACAGCCTGTAATCGCTTAAGCTGAATGGCACCCTTTAATGGTTGTACGGCATATCCCTGCCATGGATTATCATCCGTGGAGGGGGGTTTGGGAACCGATGTAATGAAGGGTGATAAAACTGATAAGAGAAAATTGGAAAGGCGCCCAAGCTTAAGGCGCAACGCCGGAGCGTAACATAAGATTCCTGCGGCGTTTGAATGTTTGACCGCAAGGTATAAAGCGAGCAAGGCGCCCGTTGATTCTCCCCCAATCACTACTGTTGGACAGTGTACAGCCAGCTGCTGGTAAGTCTGCTCGACGGAGGCGTACCAGTCTTGCCAGCTGAAACGGTTGCAATCACGTGGAGTAGTGCCATGACCCGGCAGGAGAGGACCTGCCACAGAATAACCTTCAGAGTGTAAAGTTTGAGCTAATAAGCGGACTTCAGCAGTGGTGGCGGTGAAACCATGGCAGAGCAACACCCCAATGGGACCAGCCTCCCAGTAGAACGGTGAACCTTCAAGATGAGGATTACGGAGAACTGAAGTTTGCGTCATGGAAGCATCAGGATTGGTTAATCAGCCAGTGATCGCTCTCCATAGCAATGATAGGATAACAATAATAACCAGAAACAGGATAAACCCACCCACGGAAAACATCAGCATCTTAAGTGTATCCACGGGCTTTTTCCCACTCACCTTACCGGTCTGACCATTAACAAGTAAACGATAGCGCTTACCCTGGAAGGGGTAATTCCCAAGATAAATCGGTAAAAAAGCCAGCTTATAAGTCAGGCCACTCCATTTACCTGCGCCAGTGCTGAAATTTCGCTTGGGACGATTCGTCTCAACCAGATTGGATAATGTGTGGACGACTCTCTTTTGCACTATCTCGCGGGCGCGTATGGAGGCATCTGCTAAAGGAAAATCATAAGTCAGAGCCACCCAACCAGCCAGATAATCGGGTGAAAAAGCCACTAATTCCTCCAGAATAAAAGGCTCAATAGCAGTCAGATCGTTAAGGGACATTTTCCGCAGGCCGGGGATAATCACATCCTTAAACAATTCAAACTGTGACCCGCTATGGGCTTCCCACTGAGACAATCTACTTGTCCCAACGTTAACATCACAAAACCAGGGGACTTCCAAAGTTCCTTCGAAAATCCAGAACGGATAATACGCTGGATGAAGCTGCATACCTGCATGTTGAGTGACCAAATTATCTGGGGAGAGCAAGCCCTTTCCCAGCCAGGACTTTATTTTCTCTCCTGCCTGTTTCTCATCGATCTTAAACAAACCTATGGCTTGGGGATCGACCATTTCCACCAAGCTGGATGAGGTAATAAAACGGTTTGACGCACAATATGGGCAGCTATCAGCAGTCTGCCCAGCTGGAAGCAATATAGTCACGCCACATTGTTCGCAAGTCACCCGCGCTTGGCTTTCTGCCCAGCGATGGGCGCGTGTGGTGGGTAAAACAGCATCCAACGGTTGATCGACACTTTCGCTGGCTACTTGTTCGTCAACTTTTCGGGTAAAACCACAGAATTGACAGACCAGGACAGAATCATCGATCTCATAGGAAATCGTAGCCCCACAATTAGGACATAAATATGTTTTGCTGCTTGCTTCTTGTGGGGGAGGTTTATCTTGAGCAACATAACCAGCACCTTCAGGCATGAGGCGAGTCTTATCCAGCTTTTCCGTCACCATCAATAGACCTCGTTTGGCAGTGGCATTGGAAGGATCCAGGGCGACTGCTCGCTCGAGGTAAGTTCGCCTTTCTTGAAGGTCATCCGTGGTTGCAGAAAGCCAGATCCAGATACGTGCATCGGAACTATTGATCAAAGCAGCCTGATCTAATAGCTTTTTCGCCAGTGATCGATTGCCGTTTTTTACTGCGATGATGCCATCTTGAATCAGCTGTTCAAATTCCCGACTTGATATTGAATCGGGTGTATCAGAAAATGCAGGAGGAAGCATTGATAAATTATATATCGAAAATCTAAATAACGTTTAACGATTGAGACTGTCGTGTGGATCAGGGAAATATATTAATCTGAATGGGTAAAGAAACCACTCAAGAAGCGGCGAATGGGGGGTAAACGAAGAATCAGCAAAAAGACAATCAAGATCATCCACAGATACGGTTCTGTAACACCTTGTTTAACCACCAGGATAAAATGAAACGCGGCTAGAAGATTGATCAAGTAAACCAGGTTGTGCAGGCGTTTCCAATTCTTCCCAAGTCGTTTTGGCCAGGGTGGAAAGGAGGTAATGGCCAGGGGAATTAAAAGTATCCCCGTGATCAACCCGACCAGGGCGTAAGGCAGGAGCAGCTCATTACCGATAAGTGGAAAATTAAAACCAAAATCTAAGC
>JBAQFX010000232.1:0-82490 GCA_049287485.1 Anaerolineales bacterium | reverse complement strand
CCATACTTACGATCATGATCACGAATGAGATATTTCGGGTGTAAACCCCAGGGGGTAGATTCGCGCAACTGTTGTGCGGTCCATTCGTCAGTTGGCGATTGGGTTACTGAAGCATGAATGATGAATCGTGTTTTCAATTCCAAGATCACAAAGATGAAGACCGGACGAAACAACAGGTCATACACCACAGTGAAATCGCAGGCCCAGATATCGCCAGCATGATTCTTGAGAAAAGTCGCCCAAGTTTGACTCGTAGATTGCTGTTTCTTAGGAAGATATCGTTGGATTGTCCGCTTACTCACCCGAATTCCCAAGTTCAGTAGCTCTCCCCGGATACGTTCTGCTCCCCACAAGCGATTTTCTTTAACCATTTGCCGAATCAGGGCGATGGTTTCAGGTGAGATCCGGGATTTCTTTTTCTTGGACTTTGACTTTCGTGTCCAATAGAACCGGAACAACTCCCGATGCCACCGCAAGATCGTCTCCGGTTGCACGATATGAATAGCTTGATTCCAATACTTGGTGCACCGTGACAGTAAAACCAGCCGCATACGGTCACGATTGGTCAACTGCGGTGGTTTGGCTTGTCGATTGAGAACAATCAACTGCTGACGGAGCAGAGCGTTTTCCAGAACCAGGTCCGTTCGGCTTCGCTGCATATCTAAGATTGATCCGGCGATTATGGATACTGTAGCTGGCTTTGTCCATCTTCTCAGATAATCGTGAATCCATGCATAGAAGAATTGCCAGAAAGTGAGAGAATCAAAAGTCATATTCTGCCTGAAATTTGAGATTTTTTGTTTTAGGTTGGATAATAACCTACTTGGGGTGAATTACCAACATTATATTTCTGTGTATATCTAAACGGATGGCTTAAGTAGCCATCACAGGATAAACCAAAGCTACGATGCGCTTGTGGAGCAGGCCAGACTGCTGACCGAACAAGGAGAACGGTTAAAGCTATACGCTCAGGCGGAACGGATTTTAATTGAAGAAGTCGCCTTATTCCCTTTGATCTATGGTCAGGTCGAGTTACTGGTCAAACCATATTTAAAGCAGATCAGCCTATCTCGTTTCAGCGACTGGTCGTTTAAGGATATTTTGGTGTTAAGCTCAAAAGTCGAACCGGTCGAGTAAAATTGTTATTACTCTGGGGGTTTGGCATTTTTTTGGCACCTGAATGATATTCTCCTTTCATAAAGGTAAGATTCCATCTAACCATGCGTGATGTATGAAAGGAGATATAAAATGAAAATCTTCGTAACCGGAGGAACCGGATTTATTGGGAGTTACCTGGTTCGACGCTTGGTAAAAACCAATCATGAATTAGTCTGCCTGGCGCGCAAGTCAAGCGATGTAAGTGTTTTGAAGGAGGTGGGGGCAAGGGTGATCATCGGGGACTTGATGGACAAAGCTTCGCTGATCGCAGGCATGCAAGGCTGTGATTGGGTAATCAATCTGGCGAGCAATTTCGTCTTTTGGGTGCCGGACAAGAGTGTATATCGTGAGGTCAATATACAAGGCACTAAAAACCTAATGGAGAGTTCGCTGGAGGTGGGGGTTTCAAAAATTGTGCATGTCAGCACTGTTGCAGTCTATGGCAATGCAACCTGGCCAATCATAGAGGAAAGCGTTCTTGGGGATTATTGCCCCAGTCAATACGCCCGAACAAAGCGGGAAGGCGATCAGATTGCCTGGCGAATGCATCGGGAAAAAGGGTTGCCGCTGGTGATGGTTTACCCTTCATCTGTGATTGGTGCCAATGATCCGAAAGCGGCTGGTCGGTACCTTAGAAACATCGCCCTGCAGCGGATGCCGGGGCAGGTGGCCGTTAATGCGCAATTTCCATGGGTTTATGTAGAGGATGTCTGTGAAGCAATCGTAAAGGCCCTTGAAAAGGAAGGCAACATCGGTGAAAAATATTTTGTAAGCGGCTGCAATCTCACTTTTGGAGAAATTAACCAGTTAATTGCAGATATAACTGGAGCTCGATTACCCTGGTTGAAAATGCCGGATTCTGTAGCCACATTCAGCGCCAAGTTATTGACCTGGATCGCCGACTTGATCAGGAAACCACCATTGCTGGACCTGTCGGTGGATCAGATTGCATTGATGAAACAAGGCTATGAGGCGGATGGGAGTAAAGCAGTACGAGAACTAGGTTTGACCTACACACCGATCCGGGTGGCTATGGAAAAGGCTCTTGGTCCGATCATTGCTGAGAAACAGCGGAAGCTTGTGCGAGATTCCACGAAATCCACAATCTGATCCAAACGGAAATGTGGGAGAAGGGAAATAATGTGATTGAGCCCCCCAACCTTCGATCCATCAGCACCTTTATTGTACGATTTTGCCGCTCTTGTCAGAATAATGGGCTCTGCTGGCGGGGAAGAATCGAACATGTCCAGAGTGGTAGGTGGTTATCCTTTTTTCATCCAACGGATATGCTCACGTTCATCCGCAGCTTTGATATCGTCCTGGAAGATTTGGTAGAAACAGACGATGGCAGCCAAATGAAAGGTTAGGAATCACTTGCCATTCCCTAACCATTATCACAGTGGCTTTCCTGCAGCTAAACGATAACCAAGCGTCTGCTCTAGTACATCAATTATAACCATTAAGTTCTGGGGGTTTCATGTGATGTGTGATAGGTGTGTAGACTGTGTGGTCGTCGCCTTTTTTTAAGCCAGCTAATAAATACTTCTTGCCTACTTTACGCTTTGATGAGTGGACACCCTTGCATTACACGGTGGTAAATAGCTAATGTATTGCACAAGCACTGTTCCTTGTCTTTATTACTACTTAGTTTTACTTAATCAGCTAGTCTGAGAAGCCTTGCGGGAATGAAAAAGATCATTCTTGGCTGATTATCTTTGGAGTTCTCGTATATATGAGAAGAGGTTTTCACCTCACTAATCTACTCTATGATGAACATATTCAAGTTTTTTGTACCTACCCCCCACTCCCAAGGTGTCCAGGCGATGCACTTCGGGGTCATCGACACTTGGGAACAGATATTTAATTGTTTTTTATACCCTTGTTGTGCGATATCTTTGTATTTTCCCATAATTGTGATAAGATAAGCATGATTATCATAATCGTGCTTATCTTACGGGAGGCACCATGTTTTTCAACCGGGTAGCTGAACTGTCTCTTCTCGAAAAAAACTATGCAACCAACCAGGCTGAACTATTTGTCCTGTATGGCCGGCGGCGTGTTGGTAAAACAGAATTGCTTGCTCATTTCTGTGAGGGAAAACGCCATGTCTTCTTTGTCGCCGACCAGGTTTCAGAAACAGTATTGCGCGCCAATTTGTCCGCCGTGATCAATAATGCCATATTTGGTTCGGGCCAAATTGGCGCGGTCTACAATACCTGGGATGATCTTTTCATGACGCTGGCACACCAGTCACAATCGGAGCGTCTTGTCGTGGTCCTGGACGAATTCCCCTATATGGTTGCAGCCTATCCCCCACTTGCATCCATCCTCCAGCGTCTTTGGGATCAGGTTCTCGAGAACACACGCATCATGCTTATCCTGTGTGGTTCTTACATCGGCATGATGGAAGAGATTGTCCTTGGATATCAAGCCCCCCTGTATGGACGCAGGACGGCACAATATCTGCTTGAACCAATGGAATTCTTCGATGCCCAATTTTTCTTTGATAAGTTCAAGCCCGACGACCGCCTGCGCATCTATGCCGTTTATGGAGGCACACCGGCCTATCTTCAAACCATCCGTTCTGGGCAAACTTTACAAACGAATATTCTGAATGGCATTTTGGAACGTGGCTCTCTGCTTTACGATGAGGTCCGCTTTATCCTGCAACAGGAGCTTCGGGAACCAAGGAATTATTACGCAGTATTGCAGGCGATTGCGGCCGGCAACACCCGACCGAATGAGATCAAGCAGGCTACCGGCATGGATAGTATCACTGCGTATCTGGAAACTCTCCAGCAATTGCACCTTGTTGAACGTTGTGTACCTGTGACCGAGACGCAGCCTCATAAAAGCCGACGAGGTATCTATCGGCTCAAAGATAATTTCCTGCGCTTCTGGTTCCGGTTTGGTCTGCCTTATTGGTCACAATTGGAACGCGGGGCAAAATCTGTTGTCATGGAAACTTCAATCGCCCCCGAACTGGACCATTTTTCCGCCCCAATTTTTGAACAGGTTTGCCAGCAATATTTCTGGCGTCAGGGTCTGGCCAACAGCCTGAACTTTGTACCAGAAAAAATAGGTAGCTGGTGGCAAGCCAACCAAGAAGTTGATCTGGTTCTCTTGGGATCAGGCAACGCCATGCTTGTCGAGTGCAAATGGGCCAGCCGCTCTGTTGGTATAGATATCTTTCAGGAATTGGAAGGCAAGACAGCTGCCATTTTATCCGAAACCGGGAAACAAAAAATAACCTATACAATTTGTTCGAGGTCTGGCTTTACGAAACAGTTGGAAGCATTGGCAGGGGAACGGAAAGATATTCAACTGCTCAATTGGACTGGGATGTTATCCTCCTGGCGATAAATCCAAATCTTTATAGAAATTCCTTTACCTAAAAGCCCTCCGCATTCAATACCTTGCAGAATGCTTGCCATTAATAATTATGGTATAGGGATACAGCAGTATGGTTGTCCTGGTTCCTTCACTCATCCATCTAATTTCTTAGGTAATACCTTTGGGTTAATGAGATAATCTTTTGTGCGTTCTGGACGGACGGAATATTTGCACCATACAGGGTTTTGCCATCACTGGTATGGTTAAGATCGGCAAGATGGTTACCAGTGAATCCACCAACCCGCAGCACCCTGCTTCAGGCGTGTGGTTGATCAGATAGGTGATATGAAAATTAGCGCTGATCCTTATCAGCGCTGGGATCAGCCAATAGAAGGGAAAGGAGATAATTATCAGGTTAACAGCAGAATACCCGGGTACCTTAAACCATCTAAAACCCGGTAAACCTTTCTATGAGTTGTATAATACATAGAAAATCACCCTAAAGCTGGAATGGCAGAATAGCTACTGGCGCGTTAAGGAGCATTGATCGTAAGATGCAAACAATTCTAAAGAGTAAGACCAACACAGTAAGCATAACAACCGACGGACCGGTCACTATCATCGGTGAGAGCATCAACCCCACCCGGCGCAAGAAACTGACTGCAGCCCTGCACTCCGGCGAGTTTGACTACATCTATGAACTGGCCAAAGCGCAGATTGAGACCGGTGCAGACGTGCTGGACATCAATGTGGGCGCACCGGGAGTGGATGAAGTGGCGGTACTGCCGCAGGTGGTGCAAGCAATCAGCGAGCGCTTCGCAGTGCCGGTGTGCCTGGATTCATCCAACCGGGAGGCACTGGCAGCCGCGCTGAAGGTGGTGCCGGGTAAACCACTGGTCAACTCGGTCAATGGCGAGGAGGCCAGCTTAAGTACTTTACTTCCGATCATCAAGGAATTTGGTGCAGCGGTGATCGGGTTAACCATGGATGATAATGGCATCCCTACCGATCCCAAGGTGCGGCTGAGCATCGCCGCAAAAATCCTGGAAAGGGCAGCTAAGATGGGCATCCCGGCTGAGGATGTGGTCATCGATCCACTTGTCCTGACCGTAGGAGCCGATCAGAACGCCGGAAGGGTGACGCTTAACACCATCGAAATGGTGCGGCGTGAATTTGGGGTCAATATTAACCTGGGTGCGAGTAATGTGTCCTTTGGATTGCCCGACCGGCATACCGTGAACCAGGCTTTCCTGGCATTGGGGGCTGGGGCGGGAGCCAGCTGCGTGATCACCAACCCCGAAAAGTTAACCCCTATCATCCGTGCTGCTGACCTGCTGCTGGGTCGGGATGCCTTTGCCGGTCGATTCATCAAGGATTTCCGCAAACGGCAATCGCTGGGTCTGGGTGCCGATGGAGCTCCAGCGAAATCTTGAAATCATCTTTGATGTAGATGCGGTATTGCGTGGGCAGGGTGCCGATGCATCCATCCTGCGCCTCCGCCGGCCAGGGCTGGTCAAAGTGGCCGAAGAAGCCATGCAGGAGAGTCTCGCCCTGCTACACCCCAGGGTAATCTACCGGGATTTTGCAGTGGAGGGCCTGTTGCATGAACGCCTGCTGCTGGAAGGTGGACGAAAGATCGAAAGCAAGCTGATCGCCCAACACCTGGCTGCCAGCAGCCGGGTGATCGTCATGCTGGTCACGATTGGCGATGAGCTGGAGCAGCAGGTTTCACGCATCTGGGAGTCCAACATGGTATATGCCCTGGCTCTGGATGGGGCTGGCTCGGCAGCAGTGGAGGCGCTGGCGCATGCTGCCTGCCGGTATTTTGAAAAGCGCGCCACTGACGAGGGGTTGCAGGCCTCCATCCCATTCAGCCCAGGCATGGTAGATTGGCCGGTCTTGGATGGACAGCCGCAGATCTTCCAGCTGCTGGGCGAAGCAGGCTCAATGGTCCAGCTTACCCCCAGCTACATCATGGTGCCGAAAAAGTCATTGACCATGGTGATGGGCATTGGCACAGACCTTAAATCCTCCGGGCGAACATGCGATTATTGTAGCATGCGTGCGACATGCCGCTACCAGGATCATTATCCTGCAATAAATTAGTACTCTCCAGCACCTGAGCCAGGCAGTACAAGTCTGGCAGTATGATGATGGTGGCTACCTGGACCCATTTTGCCTGGTTGGATGCTCATTCTTATAAAAAAGATGATAAAAAGATGGAAAGGGTATAATTCTTTACAGTTAATGGACTTTACGAGAAAGCACATGCGAGCGAAAGCGAGGTAGACCATGGAAACTGCACCGATCAATACAATGATCATGTCACCGGCACAACTCCAAACTGAATTATTGCGCTGCGAATATTGCGAGGAGAAGCCTTGCAAAGAAGCCTGCCCGGTAAACTGTTCACCGGCTGATTTCATCATGGCAGCGCGGGTGGGCAACCCATCCGATATCCGCCGTTCAGCAGCCGAGATCATGCATGCCAACCCCCTGGGTGGGGTATGCGGGATGGTCTGCCCGGATACCTTGTGCATGGCAGCCTGCACGCGCAAGAAATTCGACGGGCCCATCAATATCCCGCTGGTCCAGGCAACCATCATTGAAATGGCGAAAAAACTGGGGGGCATCCCGGAATTCTCCCGTCCCAAGCTCAACGGGAAGAGGGTAGCGGTCATTGGCGGTGGACCAGCCGGGTTGGGTGCGGCAGCTGTCCTGGGGCAAATGGGCTATCAGGTTGATATCTTCGAAAGTCGTGAACGACTGGGCGGGATGATCAATCTGATCCCAGATCACCGCCTGGACAAGCGCGTGCTGGAGACAGATATCCAGTTCCTGCTCTCGCTGGGAAAGGTAACGGTCAAGACGGGGTCTAAAGTTGAAGCTCCCAGGGAACTGTTAAAGCATGGATATGGGGCAGTGTGTGTCACGGTTGGTTTGTGGAAGCCAATCGAGCTGGGTATCCCCAATGAAAACCTGGCGATCAGGATGGTGGACCTGCTTTCCAATCCGCCTGCTTATCAATTTGAAGGTAGGGTGGCAGTCATCGGTGGTGGGGCAACTGCCCTGGACTGCGCCGTCACTGCCAGGCAGCGCGGAGCGAAGCACGTCGAGCTATTCATGCTGGAAAAGTTATCCGAGATGCCACTGACGGCTAAAGAACGCCAGGAACTACTGGATTTCGATATCGAGGTGAACGGGCGTATCCAGGTGAGCAAGATCAACGCCGAGGGAGAGAGAGTAACCGGGTTTGAAACCGTAAAAGTAGCGCTTCCTGAAGGAAAATCCTTCAGTCCAGCCAATATCCATGATCTGCCCGGAACACAGGGGCAGCGCAGTGGCTTTGAAGCAGTGGTGGTGGCGATCGGAATGCGTTCAACCATCCCTCAGCAACAGGTGGAAGGCCTGTTCTATGCCGGCGATATGCTGACTGGACCCAAGACGGTGGTGCAGGCTGTGGCATCGGGCAAGAACGCCGCATTAGAGATGGATGCCTATCTTAAGGGTGAAGCAAAACCGGTCATAGAAAAGCCTACCAAGTCCTACCATGTGCTGGCGGGTTACAAACCGGTGCCGGTCTCACTGGCGACCGAGTTCTTTGGGCGACCGATCATCTCCCCCTTCCTGATCTCTGCTTCGCCCTCCACGGATGGTTTTGAGCAGATGAACCGGGCTTATGAAGCCGGCTGGGCCGGCGGGGTGATGAAAACTGCCTTTGATAATGTGCCCATCCACATCCCGGGTGAATACATGTTTACCTATAACCCGTATACCTACGCCAATGCCGATAACGTTTCGGGGCACCCGTTGGACCGGGTGTGTCGCGAGGTTGAGCAGCTGGTGAAGCGGTGGCCGGAGAGACTGACCATGGCCTCCACGGGGGGGCCGGTGACAGGCAACGATGAAGCTGATGCAGCCGGGTGGCAATCCAACACGAAAAAACTGCAAGCGACCGGGGTGATGGGCATCGAGTATTCCCTATCCTGCCCGCAGGGTGGCGACGGGACAGAAGGCGCCATCGTCTCACAAAACGCGGCCCTCACGGCCAAGATCATCGACTGGATTATGCAGGTTAGCGATCCCGAAATCCCCAAGCTATTCAAGCTGACCGCCGCAGTGACGGCCATCGTACCCATTTTACGGGCTATACGGAATGTGCTGGACAAATATCCACACATGAAAGCCGGCATCACCCTGGCGAATTCCTTCCCTACCCTGGCCTTCCGCCCCGCTGGTGGGCACATCTGGGAGGAGGGAGTCATCGTGGGTATGAGCGGGGAGGGCGTCACTCCCATCTCCTACCTGACCCTGGCACAAGCGGTACCGGAAGGGATCGAGATTTCGGGCAATGGCGGGCCGATGAATTACAAGGCCGCAGCCGACTTCCTGGCCCTGGGAGTGAAAACGGTGCAGTTCTGCACTATCGTGATGAAACAAGGCTATGGTATTATCCGTGAGCTCGAATCGGGCACTTCCTTCCTGATGCAACAACGGGGCATCGGGTCGATGAAAGAGCTGATCGGCATCGCCCAACCCAATCCCATCACCGACTTCATGGAGCTGAGTCCGGTCAAGAAAATCTCGGAAGTTAACCCTGATTATTGCGTCTCATGTGGTAACTGCGCCCGCTGCCCATACCTGGCCATCAGCCTGGACGAGCGGGGCATCCCGCACACCGACCCTACCCTGTGCATTGGCTGTTCAATCTGTGCCAAGAAATGTTTCGTGGGTGCCATCAACATGCGGGTGCGCAACCCTGAAGAGCTGGCGGTATTGAAAGAGCATTAGACCAGAAAGGAAAGCTATGACTACTCGCTTTGAAAATGGCATTGTAGTAACGCTGGGAGAAAAGAATCGCGTACTATGGAATGCGACCGTTGTTACCGATGGAGAAAAGATAGCCGGTGTAGGTGAGGCTGCCGAGATGAAGCAACGTTTCCCCGACGCAGATGCGGTTGACTGCCAGGGGAAAATCATCCTGCCTGGATTCATTTGCACGCACCACCACTTTTATTCCACCATGGCGCGCGGGATGAGCATCCCTGGTGAGCCTGCCTCGAACTTCGTGGAGATCCTCGAGCGGCTATGGTGGAAGGTGGACCGCGCACTGGATGAAGAGGCCATTACCCTTTCGGCACAGATACCGCTGATCGATTGCATCCGCAACGGCACCACCACCGTGATTGACCACCATGCCTCCCCAGCCATGCGGGATGGCTCACTGGATCTGATCGAAAATGCAGTGCGGCAGGCAGGCCTCCGGGCTTCCCTGTGCTATGAAGTATCCGATCGTAACGTGGCAGGTGGAGGGATTGCTGAAAATAAGCGCTTCATCCTCAAGGTGGGCAAGGGTGATGGGCAAATTGCTGCCATGATGGGCATGCATGCGTCTTTCACCCTGTCGGATAAGACCATCGAGGAGTGCGTGGGCATTGCCCGAGAGGCAGGCGTGGGCTGCCATATCCATGTGGCTGAAGATGCCGCCGACCGGGAAGATTCACTGGCTAAATATAAAATGCCCACCGTCAAGCGACTGCAGAAGCTGGGTGTGACTGGTGAAAAATCCATCTTCGTCCATTGCGTGCATATTGATGAAGAAGAGATGGATATCCTGGCTGCAACGGGGACGAGTGTGGTGCACAACCCCGAATCGAACATGAACAATGCGGTTGGGGTGACGCCGTTATTACAGTTGTTGAAGAAGGGCGTGCTGGTTGGCTTGGGTTCGGATGGCATGGGTTCGGACATGCTGGCCCAGATGCGCTGTGCCTATTTGCTGCATCGGCTGGCCAACCATGACCCTCGAGTGGCTTTTGCCGAGGCTCCGCAGCTCCTGCTTCAGAATAACGCCACGATTACCGAGCGGCAGTTTGGCGTACGGCTGGGTGAGATTGCGGAAGGGCGCCCGGCTGACCTGGCTATCCTGGATTACCAGCCTCCCACCCCGCTCAATGAAGGGAATTTCCTGGGGCATCTCATCTTTGGTCTGGTGGATGCTACGGTGGATACGACGGTCTGCAAAGGGAAGGTCTTGATGAAAGGCAAGCAAATTTTGACCATGGACGAGGCTCGCCTGGCTGCCCGTTCGCGTGAACTGGCTCCAAGGATGTGGAAACGCTTGCAGGAACTGCAATAGGCGCTTCCCAAAAACAATCCTGAGGAGATGCAGGGAAAAATCAAATGGAACGCGTGGCACTTTACCTGCAGGATGCCCATGACCTGCGCGATGGATTGGATTACGCCAAGTACGCCGAGAGCAAAGGCTTTGATGCCGTGTGGCAGGCGGAAAGCCGCCTGGTGAGGGACGCGATTGTACCCATGGCGGCTTATGCTGCTGTAACCGAGCACATCAAGGTGGGCTCGGGGGTGATCAATAACTGGACGCGCAACATTGGCTTGCTGGCGGCAACTTTTCTCACCCTGGATGACCTGGCACCGAACCGTATTATCTGCGGCATTGGTGCCTGGTGGGACCCGCTGGCGAGAAATGTGGGTATCGAGCGCAAGAAACCCCTGACCGCCATGAAAGAGACCGTACAGGTGCTGCGCCGCTTATTGAATATGGAACGGGTCACCTTCGATGGTGATTTCATCCACGTCAATGGCATTGAGCTGGATGTGGTGCATGGTCGCCGAGAGCCGCGTCAGGTGCCGATTATGATCGGTGCGACAGGTGACCAGATGATGGAGCTGGCGGGCGAAATCGCCGATGGGGTGGTGTTGAACTACTGCGCACCACCCGAACACAATGACCATGCGCTGGGATTACTGGAGAAAGGTGCCAGCAAGAGCGGGCGCAGGTTGGAGGATATCGACCGCCCCCAGCTGATTGTTTGCTCGGTGGACCAGGACCATGGTGTAGCCTACGACTCCACGCGTGGTTTACTGTGCCAGTACCTGGCCCAACAACCGCACATTGCCAAGTCATCCGGTGTATCAGATGACATTGTTAGAGAAATTCAGTCGATTTTGGGTTGGCCTGCCACCGAGGAACAGATTGAGCGGGCCAAGCACCTTGTGCCTGATGAATTAATCGACCGTATCACTGCCTCGGGCACACCCGAGGAAGCTCGCATTTGCGTCAATGAGTTCCGCAAGCATGGCTGCACGTGTCCAATTCTATACCCCGTATGCGGGGACGTGAAATTACTGGTGGACACCTTTGCCCCGTGAATCTGATCTGACGCGTCCATGGCCTGGATTAAATATACGATCCATCCCCGTGCAAAGATTCATATTGCTGAGCACATATGACCATCCCGTGTGAAGAATACATCCTGAGCCATTCTATCGAGCAGGCTTTGCGCACCTTGTCTGGTGCCAATGGCATGGCACGCATCGTGGCAGGTGGCTCAGACCTATTGCTGGATCTTCAGGCCGGCAGACACCCACCCGTCCGGGTGCTGGTAGACGTGACCGAGATTAATGAGATGCGCGCACTAGAGATCCGCCAGGAGTCTCTCTTCATTGGGGCAGCGGTTACCCTTTCAAACTTACGTCTGTGGGAATGCAGTCCGCCTGGCTGCTCAAACCCTGCGAAAGGCAATCATTGAGGTGCTGGCAGAAAAATTCGACCTGCCACCCGAAGAAATCCACTTCTCTGACAGTCAGATCATTGCAGGCAGCCATCACATCCCGTTGGCGAAGGTTGTGGAGATGATGAAGGCAGAGGGCCGTGAAGTGTGCGTACGCTATGAGTATCAGGCTCCAGAGACCCAGGCCTTGGATAGAGGTCGTAATACGCACATTGCCTATTCATTCGCTGCCCAGGCGGCTGAGGTGGCGGTGGACACGCGCACTGGTGAAGTGAAGGTCTTACAGGTCATCACTGCCAATGACGTCGGAAAAGCTTTGAACCCACTGGGATTACAAGGGCAGGCTGAAGGAGGGGTGATCATGGGTATGGGCGGAGCCTTGATGGAAAACTTCATCATCGATGAGGGGTTGGTTTTCACTGACAGGATAAGGCGTTATCGTGTTCCGACGATCTTGCATACTCCGGAAATTACCAGCTTTGTGGTTGAGCACCCCACCCGAGAGGGGCCATATGGCGCCAAGGGGGTGGGCGAAATTGTGGCTATCCCAACGGCACCAGCCATTATGAATGCCATCTATAACGCCGTGGGGGTCAGGCTCGATCGATTACCAGTCGATCACGAATGCATCTGGAAATCGCTGGAAAAAATTAAGACTGACAACTTGAATTCTTGATTTATACTTAATGTTGGCTCAAATTTCTTATCGTTAGGAGGGCACATGAAAATACGCGAGGATTTCGGCCTGACCTTTGATGACGTCCTGCTGGTACCACACCGCTCATCGATCCAGAGTCGTAAAGATGTCTCCACCGACACTTGGCTGGTGCCAGATATACACCTGAATATTCCCATCATCTCTTCCAATATGGACACAGTGACTGAGACACGCATGGCGATTGCCATGGCTCAGCTGGGAGGTATCGGTATCCTGCATCGTTTTATGACCATAGAGCAACAGGCTGACTGTGTTTCTCGGGTTAAGCGCTCCGAAAGCCTGGTGGTCGAATCTCCGCTCACCATCGCTCCTGAAGTGAGTGCTGAGCAGGCACGCCAACGCATGGCAGAGGTGGATGTGGGTGGGCTGGTGGTGGTGGATGAAGACAACTACCTGCTGGGGATCGTGACCCATCGCGACTTGTTGTTAGCACCGAACGATGATATCGCCGTCAACCAGGTGATGACTCCACGCGAACGGTTGGTGGTGGCTTCACAAGATGAAACTGTGGAAGAAGCGCGTCGTAAGCTGTATGAACACCGCATCGAAAAATTACCCCTGGTGGATGGGGAAGGGCGCCTAACAGGGCTGATCACCGCCCAGGACATCGTGAAAATCCAGAAGCATCCCAATGCTACCAAAGACAGCCGGGGGCGTCTACGGGTGGGTGCGGCAGTAGGAGCGCGCCTGGATGACATGGAACGCGCCTCCAGCTGCCTGGCTGTGGGTGCAGACGTGCTGGTGGTGGATATTGCCCATGGGCATTCCGACCATGTGACCAACATGGTACGCAGTTTGAAGCAGAAATTCCCCACGGTGCCCATCATTGCCGGCAATGTTGCCACCGCCCAGGGAGTGCAGGACCTGGTGAAAGCTGGTGCGGACGCGGTAAAAGTGGGGGTTGGTTCCGGTTCGATCTGCACCACCCGCATCGTGACCGGTTTCGGTGTGCCGCAACTCACCGCCATTATCGATTGCGCGGAGGTAGGTCAAACATTAAAAGTGCCGATCATTGCCGATGGAGGTATCCGAAATTCAGGGGATATGACCAAATCACTGGCTGCCGGGGCCAGCACGGTCATGATCGGGGGATTATTGGCTGGCACCGATGAAAGCCCGGGTGCCACGGTCATCCGGGCGGACAGGCGCTATAAAATTGTGCGCGGCATGGCTTCACTATCAGCCAATATCGAACGGCGCAGGTTGGATAAAAGTGAGCTGGCCATCGAGGAGTGGGGTGAGGTGGTGCCAGAAGGGGTGGAGGCCACAGTTCCATACAAAGGTGCGGTGGCAGATGTGATCTACCAGCTGGTGGGCGGCTTGCGTTCAGGGTTGAGTTATGCCGGTGCGCATTCCATTGAAGAGCTGTGGCAGCTCGCCGAGTTCATTTGCATCACGCCTTCGGGCATTCAGGAGTCGCACCCGCACAATGTGGAATTAATTTAAGAGCCGTGGATGGTATGTTATTTAACCATAATCTATTTAGCTGGAGATTTCACGATGGTCTTTAGGTCATCATATTATCAATCCGGTAAACATAGAAACATTGATCCTGATATTGACAATAAAATCAGAATAAAGGATGGAGAATCATGTCTGATGTCTTATTGACCCCACAACAGCGCAGCCTGTGCGATGAAGCACGTGCATTTGTACGCACATCAGTTACACGCCAGTTATTGCTGGATATGGATGCTGAGCAGGTCCGGTATCCGCGCCAGTATATCGAGAAACTCGCCCAACAACGCCTTCTTGGATTACGTTTCCCGCCCGAATGGGGCGGGCGCGGCCTGGATTGGTCGCACGAAGTCCTGGTATTGGAGGAAATTGGCATACTGGGTGCCAGCCTGGCCTGTTTATATTCCCTGCCTTCCATCGTGGGTGAAGCCATCCACGTTTTTGGTACCGAGGAACAAAAAAGCAAGTACCTCAGGCGCATCCTATCTGGCGAGCTCACCGTTGCCGAAGCGCTGACGGAGCCACGCGGTGGCTCGGATTTCTTTGGGGCTACCGCAAGCATAAAGCGCGATGGTGATTATTATATTTTGTACGGGCAAAAACGCTTTATCGTGGGGGCAGAAGGCGCAGACCTTTTCCTGGTTTACGCTCGTTCGGGTACAGAAAGCTCCGGACATACGGCGATCAGCACCCTTTTAGTCGAGCGCGGACCGGGAGTGGAAGTTCAACATGTATATGGCTTGATGGGCACACGCGGTGGTGGCACGGGGCGGGTCTATTTTCGCAATGTGCCGGTGCCGGTGCAAAACCTGGTGGGCAAGGAACATGGTGGATACGAAATATTCAACCAGATGATGATCCCTGAGCGTATGACCAGCGCAGCTGGCGCGCTCGGACTGGCCCGCGCTGCCCTGGAAATATCCGCTCGCTATGCCGATAAACGCAAGGCCTTTGGGCAAAAGATCCGTGAATTCGAAGGGGTCAGCTTCAAAATTGCGGATAGCCTCACCCGCCTGGATGCAGCCCAGGCGCTGGTACGTGAAACGGCAGGTATTATCGATGCTACAGGTAACTCGGGCTACGTGCGGCGCATGGTCTCAGAGGCGAAAAAGTTCGCCACCGATACAGCCTGGGCAGTGGTCAACGATGCCATGCAGGTGATGGGTGGGATCGGTTATACCAATGTGTATCCTATCGAGCGGATGTTACGCGATGCTCGCCTGATGACCATCTGGACCGGTACCAACGAGATCATGAACCTGGTCATTCAACATGAATATTACCGGGAGTTGCTGGCCCATCCGGCATCTGCCAGAGATGTGGAAGCTGATGCGCTCAATGCCGAAGCCGCAGGCGAGAAGGTGTACGAGTGACTGGCTGCTTACAGAAAAGTATATGATACTGTCCACCTACATGCCAACAATATCATTGGGTGCAAGTAGGTAGAAGAGACGCTTAACACTAAGAAGCTGGTTGATGGAAACGCGCGTATTCCTTTACGCAATAACAAATTTGGAAAGAAGTAATCATCGCTTAAAGAGATAGGATTTATTGTTACACCTACTTCAACCAGCCTCACCCCTGATGCTATGACAGTTTGGTCACCTGATCGCCCAGATACGCTCAGCACGGATGAACGGCTCGCCGCGCTGGCTGTTCAGTTCCACCCGACCTTCCACGATATATGGTCCCGGGGTGGATAATGCTGCTTTCGACCGACGGTAGACCTCGGAAGTGATCACCACGTCCAGCATTCCTTCCAGGTCTTCCAGTGACATAAAGTAGATATATTCTCCACGCGTGGTCAGGCTGCGACGCCAGATCTGGCGTACACCGGCCACGCGCACATGTTGCTCCAATCGAGCTACCGCCTCCACGGTGGTGAGCGCTCCTGCCAAGGCAATCTGTTCCTTCACCAGCTCCAGTGGGTGGGCAATTACCCCTGTACCCAACAGCTCTTCCTGTGCAGCCACTTTCTGTTCCAAGCTCCAATCTTCAGGAGTGCCCTCACCCAGAGAAAACAAGGGTAGCTGACCTCCTTGCCAGCCGCCGTGTTCCAGTTGTTGAAGCAGGCTGGGGATTGTGCCGAAGTCCTGTAGAGCTCCAACTCTTGCCAGATTCTCCGCTTCAATCGGGCGTGGGTCAACCTTTGCCAGGAAATCAGCCAGCGAGCTGAACGGGCGTTGTTGTACGATTTGGGTTTGGGTGCGCTGGGTCAGCTCACGCACCTGATCCAGCCCCATGAACAATACTGGCTCTCCCTCTAGAACCCTGACACTGAATTCATGCCTTGCATGGTTGACCTCAGGCGGTCGAAGCTTCAATCCCATGCGGCGGGCTTCGTTCATGTAGATGCGCTGGCTGTAATAGCCTCCCCAGTTCGCCAGTACGGCAGCCATGAAAAATGCCGGGTAATGCGCTTTACACCAGGCAGAGCGCCAGCTGACCTGGGCATAGGAGGCGGCGTGAGCCTTTGGAAAGCCGTATCCTGAAAAGGCTGCCATTAATTCCCAGATGTGGTTGGCGATCTCTTCCGGCACCTGGTGCCTCTCCCAGGCGCCTGCCACAAATTTCTGCTTGAGTGTCTGCATCTGCTTACCTGGATCAAAATGAGACATTGCTCGGCGTAGCAAGTCAGCATCTGCCAGGGAAAGGCCGGCCAGCTCGTGGGCAATACGCAGCACCTGTTCCTGGTACAGGATGACCCCATAGGTATCTGCCAACAGACCGCTCAGGGCAGGGTGCAAGTATTCGGTAGCTTCCTTGCCCAAATGCCGGCGCACAAAAGCATCCTTCAGCCCTCCGGTGAGTGGTCCTGGGCGATAGAGTGACAGCGCCACCATGATATCATCCACGGTCCGTGCATTGATCTCCTTTAGTGTGGCACGCATACCCGGGCTTTCGATCTGGAAACACCCGATCGTCTTCCCCTGACTGACCATCTGGCTCACATCCTGGTCTTCAATGGGGATGGTCTCCAATATTTCTGTGAGTATAGATGGTCCGGAGTGTGATACTTCAGCGTGCTTTTCTCGGGCCAGGATTTCTACCACGTCTCCCAATACAGAAAGCCCGCGGATTCCTAGCAGGTCGATCTTAACCAAGCCCAACCGTTCGATAGAATCCAGGTCGAATTGGGTGATCACCACCCCCTTGGATGCCATCTGGGTGGGTGCCAGGTCGGTGAGCGGACCGGGGCTGATTACCACTCCCCCGGGGTGAACAGAGAGGTGGTGTGGTATTTCAATCAGCGCAGCAGCATCCTTGAAGATCGCCTGATGGGTAGCTGAGCGGTATTGTTCGCTTAACTCAGCGAAGGGGTCTTCAGCACCGCCTCCGCGCCTGGAGGGACCATACCAACGGTATGGCAAGCTGTCTGTCAGGCGGCTCACCTGCTCCGGGGGCAAGCCATAGGCCTTAGCCACCTCGCGTAAGGCTGAGCGGCTGCGGAAGCGGTTGATTGTGCAGACTGTGGCCACCTGGTCTTCACCAAAGCGCTGGTAAACGAAGTGGATCACTTCATCGCGCCGGCGTGAACACAGATCGGTATCGATATCCGGTGGGGTGAGGCGGGCCGGGTTCAGGAAGCGCTCGAAATACAGGTTCAACCGCATGGGGTCTGGGGAGGTGATCCCAAGGCAGTGCGCCACCAGCGACGAGGCTGCTGAGCCACGCGAGGAGAATGGAATTCCCTGCTGGCGGGCGTAGTTGAGGATTTCTTCCATGATCAGGAACAGGGAGGTATAGCCGTACTCACCAATCACCGATAATTCGTGTTCGAGGCGAGTTTCCAGTTGTGGAGAGACCTGCCCGTACAGCCGGATTGCCCCCGAGTGGGCTTTCTGACGCAATAATTGCTCTCCCGTTATACCTTCTGGCAGGGGAATATCCGGGAAGTGCAGCACACCCAAAGGCAATTCCAGCTGGCAGCGCTCGGCAATCTCCTGCGTGGCTTCCAGTGCCTGTGGGAAGTTAGGCATGCGTTCTGCCATATTCTCGGCGGCAATAAACTCAGCCTGCGGTGGTGCGATGGCGCTCTGGTCAAGCTCTTTAAGCGGTTTGGTCAACCTGATGGAGGTTACTACCTGCTGCAGGTGAGCTTCATCTGGGGTAAGGTAGTGAATGTCATGGGTGGCAACCGTGGGCAGGTGCAGACGGTGGGCCATGCTGCTCAGGTTCACACACAGTTCGAGGTCTTCGGGAGCATGGTTCTGTAATTCAATGTATAAGCGGCCGGGGAATAGCTCATCCAGGTGTGCTGTCCAGCTTTCTACCAGGCGGCGCCGCCTGGCAGCCACCAGCCTGCTCAATGCCCCTCTGCGACCTCCCGTCAGGCACAACAACCCATCAGACTCTTCTACCAGCTTTTCGAATGGAAGTGTATCTGCATCCCCGGCCAGGCTACTGCTGATCCGGCATAAGCTGCGCCACCCGCTCATATCCATCGCCAGCAGGATGATTGTTCCTGGTTGAGGCTCAAGCATATCACTTGGTAGAGCCGTGTCCACCTCCAGGCCCAGGATGGGATGGATCCCAACTTGCGTGCAAGCATCCTGGAACTCCACCGCACCGCTCAGGCAGTGGTGGTCGGTACATCCCAAGGCGGGCATCCCCATTTGGGCAGCCGTCTCAGCCAGTGTATGTGGTGAGGCTAACCCACGTAATAATGAGTAATATGAATGGGAGCGCAGGTGAATGAATCCCATAATGGGATTTTAACCCCGCTCAAGCTTGCTGGAAAGGCGCGGCTGGAGAAAGAATATCTACGCAATGAAATTAATCAGATGCTTATCAGCCCTCTTAGCGGATGGTTGCCAGGTCTTGTAACAGCATCTTTTTTGCTTCCGGGTCAGGCAGTGAAGCCGCAATCTGATGTGCCTGGATCAGGTATTTCTCCATTTCATCCTGTTTCCCGGCGACCATCTCGGCCCGAGCTAATGCCTCATAAGCCGCACCCCGGTAATAGGGTAATATCTCTTCTCCTTGCGCGGCTTCCAGGCATAGCTTGCCGTAGCGCCTGGCATTATCGGCCTGGCGGAGCAATGCGTAGACCCTGGATACCTGCCAGTAGCCTATGGACAGATTAGTTGACGTGCAGTCTTTCCTTTGCGTCCAATGCCATAGGGAGGCCAGGCTTAACTGCAACATATTGTCCTCTTCACTCTCATTTCGAACAGGTTTATCGATATAATCCCATGCCCGGTTGAAGCACTCTGCCGAGAAGTATTTATGCACAGCCTGCAGGTCAAAATCTACTTTTTTAGCCATATGTCCCTCTTTTTTTGTAAAAAGTCACCCAATAAATTAAGTCGTATAGCGGATAAGGTTGGTGTAATTTAGATTATAACCAAAGAAACCGATTGAGGGATAAGAGTTCGATTAAACTTGATCCAACAGTCCCACTACATTGCTGTCGAGCCATTATTTCTGATAGGCTTTAATCGCCAGGCCCGCGGTCACGCTGTTGAATATGTCTGATGATTTTACTTTATCAATGCCAAATATCTTACCCAGCATATCGGAAAACGCCGGGATATTGGATGACCCACCGGTCTTCACCACTGCATCAATTTGTTCAGGTTCCAGGCCTGAAGCAGATACGGTATCCAACAGGACCTCTTCTACTTGCTGGTGGTGTTCCCGGATATCTTTTTCAAATTGGCTGCGTGTGTACAGCTCCCAGATATCCAGGTCTTTTTCCTTCATCCTGGCAATCGCCACACCCAGGCTGGATAATGTGATTTTGGTCGCTTCGACCATATTGTAAAATGAGAAAGCCAGGTCATTGAAGATCATGGCTTCGAGCGCTTTCAGCCTCACCGGGGCTTCGCCTGCCTGGATTGCCCGTTCCAGCTCAGCTTTAGCCCGTGGTGTGGAGAGTTCTGGTAAGGCGGCCCAATCTGGTATGGTATCGATCAGCTTGAGGATCTCCGGGTCGTGGTGCACCAGCCCCTTACCGAAGTGTGGCAGCATGCGCTTTTCGATGATGGCACGGTCGAAGTCGCTACCGGCGATGCCGATCCCGCCACTGGCATACACAGCTCGATGGTGTGGGTCGCCCAGGCGCATAATGGTCAGGTCGAGCGTGCCGCCACCAAAGTCAAAAACGAGCACATTCTGGGGCTGGGTCAGGGTCAATTCGTAGTACAGGGCAGCCGCAACCGGTTCAAGCTCAAAATCAACTTGCTTAAACCCGGCTTCCATGGCAGCCTGGAGCAGGGTGTCCTGGGCTTTCTGGTCCTGCTCAGCATTCTGTGAAAACCTCACCGGCCTTCCTAACGTGACCCCGTGGATCTCTTCTCCCAGCAACGATTCGGCGCGTTGCTTCAGCGCCTGGAAGTAAGCCGCAATAATATCACTCAGGCTGTAATACCGCTCGAATACCTGAGTGCCCTGGTACTTTTCCGAGCGTAAGGCTGTCTTGATGAATTGCAATAGCCTGCCCGGTTGCAATTCATCCACGTATATGTAGATGTCGCGTACATAATGCATATCAGCGCCACGATAATCGATCTCACCGCTCCATTTCTTTACAAAACGGCGTTGCCGGTTGATATTTTGCTTGTAATACAGCTCTACAGCTTCCTGCCCGATGAAGTGTTGGAAGTCCTGGGTGATATACAGGATGGTCTTGACCACTTCTGGCACGATATTTTTACCATCAATGGGCAGCAGGTGCACCCGGTCGCCCTGGTAGATGGCGACGCCTGAATTGGATGTTCCAAAGTCAAGCCCCACGTGAAGTGCCATCTTATCCTGCACCGTTTAGCTTATTCATGGGCTGATTTCCTCTCTTCATCAGGCAGGTGAAACACCGAGAAGCTTAAAAGTGGAGTTTCAGGAAGCCCTGGGGCCAGACTACCGGTGGCTAACAAGTCCTCTAGCCTGTGAGCGCTGAGGTTGCCATCCCCTTGCAGAAATACTCCCCAATCGCCCTCATCAACTGGGGCAGCAGCAACGATGCGAGTGCCTCGCTGGCGGCGCTCTTTTGAAAGGATGGATTGACCTTTGGTCTTGAAAGAATTTGCTGGATCGAGCCAGCTTACATCTCGGTTGACCACCTTGCCATTTTGTGTAACGAATAAAACCGATGGTTTTTGGCCTACCACGAAGGTCGAGACAATGTGATCGGTTACTCCCAGCTGGATCACTGCCTCAATCGCGGCTGGCAGGCGATCTGCTTGCATGCTGAAGATATACCCCTCCAGGCTGACCATGACAAACAGGTCATCGCGGTTGGCAAAAGTCAGCCCGCAAGTCTTGTCTGCCCTCAACTTTACGCCCGAGCCAATATAATCTTCTTCCAGGTGAGCGGTGAAGAAGGAAGTTTTCATTTTCTTCACATAACCACGCCGGCTGGTCTGCAGGCAGATCTCATAGAGCGGCATGCTGCCAATGGGTTGGATGGCAGCCAGTTCCTCCTTGATGCGGGGTTCTTCAGTGAATGCCTGTTGCCATTCCAGGTGAGCTGGCTGGATGGAGGGCAGTTGTGTTACCGGGCGCCGCACTGTGCGACCTGAATCGAATATAAAAAGCAGCTCCTCCTGCTTCCTGGTAACCAGTACCACAGGCGGCATCCCCTGCGGAGATAGCTCGCCTGTCAGGTTGGCAAGGCTGCGCTGAGAAACGAAATCCGCTGGGTCCATTTCCAGGCGTAATACCTGCCCCAGCGGGTTATATAACAACAGATTGGCCGTCTCATGGACGGGCGTGAGTCCAGGCACTTCGCTTGGCAGGACCACCTCACCACCCAGCTGGCGTTTTAATAGTTCCAATTGGTATTCCAGGCTGGCGATGCGACTTTCATATTCCTCCACTTTTCTCCCGCTCAGCAGCTCGATATTTTGTGCCACCAGCTCTTCATCCCGGCTGGTCAGCTCACTTAATCGATTGGCAATATAGCGGATGATCAGCTCCGCCGAAGCCGGTCTTTCCTCCACCTCGTGGATCCACTCATCGATTTTATCTGGGCTGATCAAGGCATCCTCCTTATTCGATTCGTTAAATGTGCCTGAGGCTAGAATATTACCAGATTTTCAGCCTCGTCACGCTTTGAAACTTGATAAAATTGGTCCATGGATCTCGAGTCTTTAGCTGTTAAAACCATTGAACGTCTGGGTATCTCCCGGGGAGAAGTGATATCGATCTGGGCCAGCACACATTCATTGGATTTTATTGCTGCCCTGGCCTATCACATCCGGTCGCGGGGTGCATTCTGGACGCTGCGCTTGATCATGGAACCATTCTTGAAACGCGTGGCCATTGAGCTCCCGCAAGAATATCTGGCACTTATCCCGGAGCATGAGACGCGTTGGTTGCAGGATACCAACGCTATCATCGAGGTGCGTGACCACAGCGGGCATATCCCCGGTGCAGAGATATCCCGCCGCAGGGCTATGGCCTCCGAATGGATCGCTTTGATCGATGAGGCCGAGCGTATTGGCTGCCGGCGCTTCACTGTGATTTATCCAACTCAGGCACTTGCTGAGGCTTATAGCCTGCCCCTGGATGTGCTGCAAGAGAGGTACTGGCAGGCAATCGATATCGATGATGCTGCCCTCGATCATATGCAGGCACGCATCGCTCAACAGTTATCCAGTGCCCAGCAGGTACATATCACCACCCCCCTGGGTGCAGACCTGTATCTCAAGATCAATGGGAGACCGGTCCATCAGGACCAGTATGGCTTGCCCCGTGGCGAAGTATACCTCGCCCCCCTGGAAAGCTCTGCAGAGGGTCTGGCGGTGATTGACCGGGCATTTATCCGAGGTCAGGTGGTTGATCGCCTCAGGTTAACCTTTGAAAAGGGTCGGGTGGTGCATGTCGATGCGCCGATGATTGAATCTGCGCACCTGCTTGAAGAGCTGCTGGCGGTCTCGAGCGGTGATAAAGACCGCATCGCCGAGTTGGGCATTGGCTTGAACCCTGGCGTGACTGTGCTCACTGGAGATATTATGCTTGACGAGAAACTATACGGGTCGGTTCATATCACCCTTGGCATGAATGACCGTTTTGGAGGGCAGAATCACTCCAACCTGCACCTGGACCTGGTCATGTTGCATCCAAGCCTTTGGCTGGATGGCATTCCCCTACAGCTGCCCGATTAATTCGACCAACCTCGTCTGGGAGGTCAATACGAGTAAATTCGTATACCGCTATCCGACCCTGTTATTGTTCATTACAATCACAGGAAAAATATTACTACCCAGCTATGATGATAAACTATATAATAGCCCAAAATAAGTAATGGGACATTTGAACACCTAATTATTAAGGAGGTAATTTACTATGAAAGGCAATGAGAAGGTAATTGCGAAATTAAATGACCTGCTATCCGACGAGCTGACCACGATAAGCCAATATATGGTGCATTCCGAAATGTGCGATAACTGGATGTATGAAGAGCTGCATAAGAAAGTCGAGGAACGGGCGATTACCGAGATGAAGCATGCTGAGAGATTGATCGGACGCATCCTGTTCCTGGATGGCTCGCCGGTTGTCAGCAACCTGAAGAAAATCAATATCGGCGCCGATATTGAGAAACAGTTTGCAAACGATCTGGCTGCTGAGTTCGTTGCGGTGCAAGGTTATAATGATGGTATCCGCCTGGCATCTGAGCTTGGGGATAACGGTAGCCGCGAGTTAATGGTTTCCATCCTTACCGATGAGGAGAACCATGTCGATTGGCTGGAAGCTCAAATTGATCAGATCAAGATGATGGGCCTTCAGGCTTATCTGGTCGAACATGTGGATTAATCACCTTATTTTGAGGCTTACTCGGGCTCCACGATAAATTTTTCGTCTGGGTTTCAAGATCACCCATTGGTTTTGTCGCTTATTAATGGATTCCAGCTTCATGGATGGTGGAAAGATTAGTGTTATTTGCTAAAACGATACAACTTAGAGGAGAATTTTATGACCAAAACAAGTGAAGATTTACAAGCCGCGTTCGCCGGTGAATCTCAAGCCAATCGCAGGTACCTGGCATTTGCCAAGAAAGCCGATGCGGAGGGATATCCTCAGATTGCCAGGCTGTTCCGGGCAGCCGCTGCAGCCGAGACGGTACACGCTCACAACCATCTGCGGGCCATGGATGGCGTAGGCGCTACCAGCGATAACCTTAAAACCGCCATTGCCGGTGAGAACTACGAATGGGTGACCATGTACCCCGAGTTCATCAAGGATGCAGAAGCTGAGTCGATGAAGCGTGCCCTGAGCTATTTCAAGTGGGCCTGGGAAGTGGAGAAGGTGCACGAAGAGCTGTATCGCAAAGCGCAGGCCGCATTGGAAGCAAAGCAGCCCTTAGCAGAAGTGGATTATTACGTGTGTCCAACCTGTGGCTACACTCACGAAGGACCCCTGCAAGGAATCTGCCCGGTATGCAAGTCACCTGCCGATAAATTCGAGCGGGTAATCTAAACCGGTCAATGCCAGTGAAAGACGTCCCCTAGCTGCCATAAAGCTATGGGGACGTCTTTTATTTATTCTTCCTCGTCTTCCAGGGGCGTGAGTGTCATCGTGCAATTGTGATTTACGATTTTTGTCTTACGCTGTAGGTGATACACCTTGCGCGCCAGGTTTGAGCCCACGTTTCTACAATCCACCCTGCAGATTCTTGCTGTCGCAGGTGTTTGCAAGACTTTACACTCTTTGACGAAACAGGTGAATTGCCCGTCACTTGTGCTGATCTTTTCTATTGGTGTGATCCATTGCATTTCATACGCCCATGCTTTTACCAGAGCAGTATGGCTACCAAACATGCGGTAGATAACCAGGTCAGGGTTGTCTTGCTGCCTTTTATAGAGTTGCATCAATAAGCGTTTATAGTTCATCACTTCGTCGCGTTTCAACAAATCTGCCAGGAAGTCATGGCTGGAACGTGCCATCCATAACCAGTTGCTGTATGCCGCCTCGTATTTCTTTTGATCCGGGTCAGTCGTGCGCATGGGCGTCATGGCGGCCTGCCATACGGATCTAAGTTCGTACATCGCAGCAAAGCCCAACCGTTCTTCTACAAATGGCAGGACATGCTTCTGATACAGGCGCACCATACCAATAGCATGCTGAGATTTAACTTTATCGGGCATTGGTCTGATTCTTGTCATCTGATACTCAACCCTGTAATGCGGGTTTCCCGCTCTTTACATCTTACAAAAATATCCCCAAAAAGTCAACTGTGCAGCACAGGCTGTCTGAACTCTATCTAACACTTAATATGGCTGTCCCCCGTGAGCTTTAATTAGGCGATCATTAAGGTTTTCCACCGGTTTTATTTATTTCAATTGAAGTGCAAATATGCGTAATGCTAAAATTTTCTGTAAACGTATTTCAGAACCTGACAGAGTCTAAATAACTTACTTATTACTACCTTTCCTGAAACATATTTCAGGACTTGTCACGAATAACTCACTGCCAACAGCTAACTGCTATGTCTGCTCTTTGGTATAATTTTCCATCAGATTTCCATGGAGGAAATATGAGCGAACGCAAGATACGTGTGTTAATTGCCAAGCCCGGCTTGGATGGGCACGACCGTGGAGCCAAGGTGGTGGCGCGCGCCCTGCGCGATGCCGGCATGGAGGTGATCTATACCGGCCTCAGACAGACACCTGAGATGATTGCAGAAGCAGCATTGCAGGAGGATGTGGATGCGGTGGGTCTCTCCATCCTTTCGGGTGCCCACATGGCTCTGGTGCCACGCGTGCTCGAGCTGCTCAAAGCCAATGGGCAAGAGCATGTCAAAATCTTCCTGGGTGGCATTGTCCCCGATGAAGATGTACCTCTCCTGCTTGAGATGGGTGTGATTGGTATTTATGGACCAGGCACCCTCAGTGATACCTATGTGAATGATATTCGCAAAGCTATCCTGACTGATAATGCCTAGCTTGTCTTGGGATGACTGAGATGGATCTGGTCCAGGGTGTTTTGACAGGCGATCGGCTGGCTTTGGCGCGCACGCTTTCCCAGGTGGAAAATGGCACTGCACAAGGTAAGTTGGCATTAAACCAGCTATTCCCGCATACCGGCAAAGCCCATCTGGTGGGGGTGACCGGCGCTTCAGGTACGGGGAAATCCTCCCTGGTCAACCAGCTGGTACGCCATTACCGCAAGCCTGCTCAAGACGAACAGCCTCGTCAGGTGGCTATTGTCGCCGTAGACCCTACCAGCCCCTTTAGCGGGGGCGCCATCCTGGGGGATCGCATCCGTATGCGTGACCTGGCGGGTGACCCGGGTGTATTCATCCGCTCCATGGCCACGCGTGGCTCATTGGGAGGGATCGCCTCTGCTACTTCGGCATTGGTGCAGGTGCTGGATGCGGCAGGTTATGACCTGATCCTGATCGAAACGGTCGGTGCCGGTCAGTCTGAGGTGGATATCGCCCGCCTGGCACATACCACGGTTGTGGTCGAAGCACCTGGCCTGGGAGATGATATCCAGGCCATCAAAGCCGGGATCATGGAGATCGCCGATGTGCTGGTGGTGAATAAGGCTGACCTCCCGGGTGTGGAAAATACCGAGCGTGCTTTACGCAGTGCCCTGAACCTTTCACACCCACAGCCACGCCGCCTCATGCATCATGGCCGGCTGGAAACCGTTGGCGAGGGCGATGCTTCTGGTGATAATACAGCTGTTTGGCTGGCTCCAATCTTGCAGACCATCGCCCTGGATGGCACAGGCATCCCCAGCCTGGCGGAAGCTATCGCCAGCCACTGGGCTTTTCTGGAGCAGACTGGCGGTAGAGAGCAGCGCGAGCGCTGGCGCTTGCAGACCGAGCTGGACTTACTCCTGCAAAATACCCTCGTGGAGAGCTTCCGGAGCGGCCTACCCGCTGGCGCATATCAGCATGCTCTGGAAGAGTTGCTGGACAGGCGCATTTCACCTCTCCAGGCAGTGGCGCAGCTGGTCAATGGCGTGGGTTGAGCTGCGAATGGAGGAGCGATGATCTACGGCGAACGTATCCGTTTTCGAGCGATTGAAAGGGAAGACCTGCCTACCTTCGTCAGGTGGTTGAATGACTCGGAAGTAAAGCAGGGTATTATGATCCACCACCCTTTTTCTCAAGCCGAAGAAGAAAACTGGTTCGAGGGCATGCTCAAACGGCCCATGGATGAGCATGTGATGGGAATTGAGATCAGAGAAGCATCCAATGATGGTGGTGAAGATCATTGGAGGCTGATCGGTACCTTGGGCTTTACCGATATTGACTGGCGAAATCACTCTTCGGAGTTCGGCATCATGATCGGTGAGAAGAGTTATTGGAACCGAGGTTTCGGCAGCGAAGCAGTGCGCCTTCTGGTGCAATATGGCTTCTGTACCCTCAATCTGAACCGAATTTTCTTGCGCGTATTCGAGAATAATCCACGCGCCATCCGGGCGTATGAGAAAGCCGGCTTTGTCCATGAGGGGAGAATGCGCCAGGCGGAGTACAGGGATGGAAAATACATTGATGTACTCGTAATGAGCATGTTGAAGGATGAATTCTAAAAAGATGATGGGCAATCTTGAGTACCCCATTGCCTGTAGGGGCACGATATATCGTGCCCCTAATCATCATGTTTAATGGTGGTGATATTAGACAAAGTAATGGAAATCCTTGATAGATAAACCTGTTTAAATTACGAGAACAAATATAGATTGATCGCGGATTTTAACATGCCTGAATTACCTGAAGTAGAAACTATTGCTCGCATCTTGCGCCAGGGCGTGCCCGGGCAACCAGCTATCCTCCACCACCAAATCCAAAGAGTGGAGCTACTCTGGGAGCGCACCCTGGCTGAGCCAGCTCCAACTACATTCAAGGCATGCCTGGTCGGACAATCGATTGCAGAAATTCGCAGAAGAGGCAAGTTCCTGGTCTTCCGGCTCACCAGAGATTGGTTGCTCTTTCACCTGCGCATGAGTGGTGACCTGCTGGTGAAACTCGCCAGTGTATCCCCGGAGAAGCATGACCGCCTGGTGCTTGAATTAGATGGCAATATCCAGCTGGTGTTCAACGATACGCGTAAGTTTGGGCGGGTTTGGCTGGTGGATAACCTGGAGCAGGTGGTTGGCAGCCTGGGTCCCGAGCCATTGGATGATGGTTTAACTACACAGGGTCTCTTCCAGCGCTTGCAGGGAACCAGACGACAGCTCAAGCCCCTGCTGCTCGACCAGACTTTCCTGGCCGGGTTGGGAAACATTTACGTGGATGAGGCATTGAACCTGGTGAAGCTGAACCCACTTACCTGTGCTAACAGTCTGACGGAAGAGCAAGCCGGGAAATTGTTACAGGCTATTCGCACCGTTCTGCAGGATGGCATTGCCCGGAACGGCGCCAGCATCGATTGGGTTTATCGTGGGGGTGAATTCCAAAATTATTTTCGCGTGTATCAACGCACGGGTCAACCTTGCCCTGCATGTGGTACACTCATTGAGCGCATCCTCGTAGGGCAACGTGGTACCCATTACTGCCCTCACTGCCAGCCGTTACCTGCCTGATCCGTAAAATTTTTCTAATGATGTCAGGAGGTCACAATTGAATGTTGTAGACAGGTTGCGGAAATTTTATCGCAGTATAAATACGCTTACAGGTGGCAGGTTGAGCATACTTAGCGCTGCCCTGGATAGTTTCACCAGGATGCGTGGGTCTCAGGCAGCCGCTGCCCTGGCCTATTATGCTTTATTCTCCCTTTTTCCGTTTCTGCTGGTCTTTGTTGCGGTGGGAAGCCTTTTCCTGGTAAATAATCCGCTCCAATATATATTGGATCTGATAACGAATGTGCTTCCTGTGCCCCGATCCTTAATCGAAACCAACATTCAACGTGTTCTTCAGCTACGTGGCACGGTCGGCGTGATTGGTTTGATCACGCTGATATGGTCTGCTTCCGGTGGGCTGGCAGCCCTGGTCAACAATATCAACCTGGCTTGGCCGGAGGCCGAACGCCGTGGCTTTGTACAGCAGCGTTTGCTGGCATTTGTTATGATCATTTCTCTTTTTTTACTGTTGATCATATCCATCGTAGGTCCTCCTGCCATTGATATATTCCATCAAATCCTCGCTCCTATTGGCTTAGGGGGCTCAATCAACAATATCGTGGTCTTATCGCTATTGACCAATGTTATTTCCTGGTTTCTCTCATTTCTTGCATTTCTGGTTTTATATCGCTGGCTCCCTCGTACGCACGTCCGCTGGGCATCTGCTTTCTGGGGCGCGGTTTTATCGGCGACCGCTTTGAAGATCGCCATTTCAATACTCACCTGGTATTTAAGCAGTGGTTTAAATCGTTACCAGCTGGTGTATGGCTCACTGGGTGCGGTGATTGCCTTGTTGATCATGATATACATCACTAGTGTGATCACCCTCTTCGGTGCACATTTTGCCTCAGCAATCCAAAGATTCCAGCAGGAAGGATCGAACGGGTCGGCACTGGAATAAATATTCTGATATTTACAAAATGATATCGATAAATTTCCCCTCCCCCGCAGGTGTAATTGCCAGTTATTTTGGTAGATATATCCAGCGGGGGAGGGGTCAGGGGTTGGGGTGTGAGTAATTACCCAGGTACTTAGGATAATGCCTGGCATTGCGGTTGGAGCGATTGCCCGGCATTTCTTGTAGGGGGATAAATTAAACGGAGAAGCCTTAGCAGGAGACGAAAAAATATATTACAATGTAATAAGCACACCCATCGTGATGTGTAAAGTGCGCACTGCCACAAAAGTGGCACGCCACTTGCACGGTTAATCGGTGGGCAATTTAGAGTAATTATTGACTCTTTGCCAGTTTTTCACTTGCTGAATGGAGGTCGATCGTGTCATTCTATTCCACGCTTCTTTTAGCCGGTTTCTTTTTCATCATGGGGGCAGCCGTGATTGGATTCATCTGGTATTTACAAGGTGCGGCCCGGGGTAACTCGCGTAAGGGCAAAGAAATCACCTCGTCTGATCCGAACCTGGCAGAAGTTGCTCGCCTGATGCGCGACACGCAGACACAGGATCTGGTAGTGGGGATGAACGGCAAGACTTTTCGGGCTGCCAGTGAGCTCAATTCAGGTCAATCCCGTCGGCTCAATTTTGCCTCCAATGTATTGGTAAAATGGCTGGTGGAGTCCACTCCTCCTACCCTGCCCGTAGAAGAGCCATCCGACGCCCCAACCTCAGAGCCAGATACTCAGGATAGTGAGTGGATTCCGGCCGAATCCGCACCCATAGAAGATCATCATGGATACACACCACCCTTCACTGCTGATTTGATGGATGAGGTGAAACCGGTTAGCACAAAGGTCACCGATGTGGTGGGAGGGATTCTAAATCCTACCCCTGCACCACCAACACCCCAGTTCAAGAGCATTGCCATGCAGATCAATGATATCCTCCAGGACATGATGGTGGGTACACAGTTTGCAAAGCGTGGGATCACCGTCAACGATGCCCCCGACAAAGGGGTGATGGTCACCGTAGATGGGGAAAAATATCCCGGCGTGAAGGATGTTCCTGATGAAGAAGTGCGCAACCTCATTCGCTCGGCTGTGGTGGAATGGGAAAAGGCCGGTAAACCCAGCTCACGCTAAATTTAAGTTATTATTGTTGATCCAATAAATCTTACTAATCCTTCGAAGTCTGCCTGCGTAGACTTCGTGATTTTCAAAGGTGCGACTTCAGTCGCCGGAAAAGTTAGCGCAGGTGAAGAGATCACCAGGTATGGTGCGCAGGTGGAAGTTTTACCCCTCAGCCAGGTGAAGGAGATTGAATCCTATGATGGTGTGGTAGTAGGCGCAGCCATGATCATGGGTTGGCACCGCACCTCTCTCAAATTCCTCAAGAAACACCGAGATGCTTTTCAACGCGCTCCATTGGCTGTATTCGTTATGGTGATGAGCCTGACGCAGACAGGCGAGACCAGCGTGGATGGAGTGGCGGTGTTGTTTGCCATGCTGATCATTCAGGCACCGGCTGGTGACCGGCGAAATTGGCTTGCCATCCGTAGTTGGGCGGCCAGCCTACCGATGATTAAAATCATCAAGGCACAGGTAGCATGAATTTGTCCGCTGTCTCCTTCTTGAAGTTCCAAATTCCGATCCATGGAGGGTGATATGAACTTTCAACTTTCCTCGGCTGAAACCTTTGTTCCTGATGGCTTGCCTGCTAAAGAAGCCCTTGCACGCACCACTCATCTTGCAGTCAGCGCCCACCATGATGACCTGGAGATCATGGCCGCAGGGCCTATCCTGGCATGCTTCCAGCAGGATCACCAATGGTTCACTGGCGTGGTGCTCACCGATGGGGGTGGCTCGCCGCGCGATGACCTGTATAAGGATTACTCCGATGAAGCCATGCACCAGGTACGCTTCAAGGAGCAACGGAAAGCCGCCGTGGTGGGTGAATATGGTGCGCTGGTGATGCTGAATTACCCCAGCACGGCCATCAAGGATGCATTGAACCAGTCACCCACCCAGGACCTGGTTCAGCTTTTGCAAATCGCCCATCCCCAATACGTCTATACCCACAACCTGGCTGATAAGCACGACACCCACATTGCCACAGCACTCAAAGTCATTGCTGCCATCCGCAGCCTGCCAGAATCAGAACGCCCTCAGCAGCTTTTCGGCTGTGAAGTCTGGCGTGACCTGGATTGGATGGTCGATCAAGATAAAGTGACCTTCGACCTCTCCTCCCACGAAAATTTACAGGCTGCCCTCCTGGGTGTGTTTGATTCGCAGATTTGTGGTGGCAAACGCTATGACCTGGCCACCATGGGACGCCGGCGCGCCAACGCCACCTATTTTGACCCTTACGAAGTGAATTTATCCAGTGGCCTGGCTTACGCCATGGACCTGACCCCGTTGATTCACGCTCCGGAGATTGATATCAACTCCTTTGTACAGGAACGCATCCAGCACTTTGCCCAGGATGTAGCCGACCGCCTGACCCGCTTAGGCTATAGGGGTTCGTAAACCTATAGAATTATTCTCGCCAGGTTCCTGTATATAAACAAAAACAGTCATCAATCGAAATAAAGTCCTGGTAAGGCTCGAACGAATCCGAAACCCAAATCTGATCGGTTCCAGATTATAGCGCAGCCATTTTAGTTGGTGCTTCTCTCGCTTTTCTTTCTAATCTCCAGGCGATTAAAAACAAGAGCGCTGGTGGCAAAACAAATGCCCAGACGATCAAGAAATTCACCAACCATGGACCTTTCAAGATAACCCAGGCGACTTCACGGATGAACATTGTAGTTACCGTGATGATCCCGCCGATAAGTTCCCATCGCCAGGCAATCAACAATCCTAAGATTGCTATTCCCCACAAACTTAGCAAGAACCAATCCGCAACTGGTACTGGCTCGGTCACATTTGAATCTGGGATAAACAAGATGAACAAAGCGCCGACCAAGACGGGAATACTCCAGATGCGTGCGATCCATCGAATGATCTTCACAGAACGGGGAGTGATATTTGTGATATTCATTGGTCCCTCCCTTTAGTGATAAGGATAAGAAGCTAACTACGGATTGATTGCTGGGATTCTCGCCGTAAACTCAACTATCCTGCAATCAGCCGCCCGACAGAGTCTCTGCGAACATCAAGTACCAAAATAGGGCAACCTCATCCGTATCACTGTCGATCCCCTTGTATAGATAAGTGTCAAACCCTCTCAGTCGAAAACCACAGTTTTCATAGAACTTACAGGCTCTCACATTGTTATTCTGTGTCTCCAGCATGATCCCTGCCAGACTGCGTTCTTGAGCCCAGCGCATCGCTTGCGAAATTAATTCCTTACCAATCCCCCTCCTCCTATAATTGACATCTACAGTAATATCCTCTATATAAGCATATCTGTTCCAGTTCTTGCGCAGAATGATTTGTCCTGCTATTTGCCCATCCGCATAGCCAAGAAAGATCGCCTTGTCCAGATCATCAATGTAGGTGGTATAGTCGACATTATCTATCCCATACCGTTTCTTTGTGCTTGGTACTTCCATTACCTTGTATCGAATCTCGCCATTTTCAACACTTAAAATAAGTTTTGTATCGATGGTGAACTCACCATCACATTTGCCTACATCGCCGATGTTTCTCGCATCGATTCCTTTAATGGTTATTCTCATAACAGTACTTATGAATACCATTGGCTCTATCTGACTGTTGGTTCTGTGGACTACTAATACTGTGCTCCCCTTTTATAATCTCGCAATAGTAATGATATTATGCATTTTTTAGCCTGTTCTGTTATGTATTTGATGTCTCCAGTATATAAGAAAACCCTTTCCTGCACAACACATCCCCCACAAATTTCAACTAAAAAATCCCAATGAGGTTGTACGTTTATATAAAAGGGTATGCATCTCATGAAGTGAACATAGGAGGATCAAGTTAATAAAAACTATCCATAATGTCGGCTAATCCATAAGGCATTGTCTGGATGCCTTAGGAGATAGGCATGTTACCTTACTGCTTGGCGTTACATGCTATATTTCCGAGGTGATCATATTCCAATAATTGCTCGCTGTACCAAGGCTATAATGGCCGTAATGAAGAATGGGATGACTGCTGATATTGTCCATCCTCTACCAGCTTGAAGGCTGCGATGTTTATCGGTTATAACTATCCACCACTTATTTGCATGAAAGATAGGCACCCAAAGCAGTCCAGGATACCCATAAGGAATCACTCAATGATCAAGACTCGATACTGTCTACCGATCTCTAGCCTGGCGTATGGTATAACTTAAACGTACCCGTTTCGATGATGTTGATCGAGGAATCTTCCTTGATCCATTCCTTCTTCGCATAAAGCTCACCTGCCTGGATTTCCCACGTATCAGCAATATACCCGCCTTCGGTCATGCTTACTTCACCGTGGTGCAGAGGAATGAAAATAGCACTCCACCATGCTGAGGGTGGGCTTGTAAATGAACCACTATCTCCACAGTTGACTGTAAAACTTTCTGATGTACGGCCAGGGTCATAGATTAAGGTGAAATCACGTACATAGCCCATTGTATCTGTTGGAGAATGGGTGTCGGGTATGAATTCCAATTTGATGGCTTCGAAAGTGCCACCACCACGATTGCTCGTCACACTACAATCTGGGCTTTTAAACTCAAAGGCTGTATTGACCAGGGGTGCCTCCGCATGCATACTCATATCATCAGTATTAAACTGTAACTTGATCACCGAATCCACTGTTGAGTCATATCCCCCTCCATCAGGATCATTGAACACGCCTTGAGAATGAAATTCCAATCGAAAGGTAAGACACATTCGCACGTATTCCTTGACTTGTTCCAATACGGGGGTGGTTTCCCCATTTTCAGTTATGCCGAGAAGTTGATCTTGACGTTCCACTCCCAACCAGGCTGGGACGATGCGGTGGATGATATGGTCGTCGCGGCACATTTCGTACTCTTCTTTCATGCACACAAGGGTAACGGTCGACATCAAGTCATTATCCACCAGTGGATTACCAGCGCTTTCGCTCACACCGAGCAGCTGCCGTTGTCGTTCAAGCCCAAGGACAGTTTGGATGGCTAATTTCCCTGCTGCGCAGCTCTCTCCCGCAGCAGCAATGCGTGGCTTAACCACCTGCTCCTCGTATTGGCTGAAGTAATCTGTCATGTCTACGTTAGAATCTTCTTCTATCCCCAATAATTGTGATTGGCGAGCTTTGAGCAACTGTTCCGCTATAGCACTCTGTATCCTTGCCTCGGCGTCCCCACCAATTCTTTGTCTGACGGGTTCGATGTCAGCTGAGAATCCTTTCGTCACGCCGTAACCGCTGAAATGTAAGATTAGGATTTTCATCTCATTCGAATTTACCACTGGTGGGGCAAGCACGAGGTTATCCCCCATCCCCTGGTATCCGAAGAAAATTTGTTGATCGATGGGGATGTCTTGAGAAGGTTTAATGGTCAAAGTGGCAAAGTCGTAAAGTTGTAACCCTTCAGGCTCGATTTGTACAGCCAGCGGATTGCTCCCGAATGTCATGCCGTTGATTGCGGTCACAGGGATCAACCGGATTAAGGTATCCTCCACGAGCGCTCCATCAGGGATATCGAGCTGGTAATAGGTCCCATCTGCACCGGTCACACCAACATTTCCTCCCGAGGTCGGTATCATTGACTCAGCCTGGATGGTAGGGTCAAGTGTGATCGTCACACTATAAGGGTCACTCGGTATTTCAAAAATATATTTAAGGTCAGATGGGTTATTGGTATCTCCCCCCGATGGGGCATTTTTAGAACTGCAAGAGACGGTAAACAATAGAACCAAAAAAACTAACGATAAAATCCACCGCTTCATGATGATCTCCCGCTAACAGTAATGGTTTAAAAATGGTCTTCATTATACCAATTCCGACCTAATATGTATAGATATTGCCCGGGTTGCATCGTTGATAACTTGATGCAAGAGTAGAAAAGAAAAAAGATCCCGTTTTATTACTTTAGTGGATTGCACCCAGATCTATCCGTAGTATGGGATTATCTAGTGAATCTAAATTCTGATCCCATGCCAATCCTTAAAAAAACATTTTTATGGAAGTAGAGAGCTTGCCCAGTACATTCCTACTTTCCAATATAAGAAACCTTAAATTATTGAGAAACCCCTCGCGGGGATTACTTCTCTATCACCAAATATCTCGCTGCCTCGTGGCGATCGCATAGAAAATTGAGCATGGTTCGAAAGGTTTTCCCCTCCCCTACCTTGCCAAAGTCAGACCAATGCTATTCAAGCGCGGGTAGCTTGGCGCGATATAATGCTCGTTCAAAATAACCCCCCTCTAAGGACAGGCCATTATAGCCTTTGGTCAGCAGTTCCTCCATTAAAGGCGTTAACTGACGGGCATAATGCTCCATACAAGTTGTGGGATGAATACCAGGCCATGAATAGCACGTGACCGTAATCCTACGCTGCTCAGATGGAACGGAAGCGGGTACGGTTTTATCCCACTCCGGGTCAGTTGGCATGAACACATATTTATCTAGATTGCCCTGGGGTATCCCTTCAATCCCTCTGACAACCGGTGGTACATGCTCTAGCAAATAAGGGTCCACGGCCAGATCGACGACAATTGCATTCTCCGGCAGCCATGCCAGCCAGGCGTTGGGAACAACCGGCTGGCTCGGATTACGACGTTGGGTCGCGTCAACCAGCACATCCGTCTGCCGTAACAAAGTCTCCATAACCTCGCGATTTTGGGTGAGGTTTCGTCCAATACTGTGGGCGATCGATCCAGTCCCATTGATCTCTATTTGGGAAGCGTTCCGCTCGAGGTTGCCGAGCTTGGTTGCTGCTTCCACAGCATGCTTTCCGACCATACCGGTCCCAATAATCAAGACGTGGAATGGATTGCTATTACCTCGCCCTAAGCCTGGATCTGATTTCTCCAATATATCAAAAGCAGCCTCCAGACCATTCCATGCCACTGCACGCATATTCTCGACAAGCCGTATGTCATGGTCATCGATGATACTGTCCAGGGAGATCGAGTTAATGCCCATTTCGTTGAGAATATTCACTCGCTGTGGGCGCGTGGGATAGTGGATCATCGATATCAGGCATGCGCCTCTTTTTAGTTGCTCGAACTCATCAAGCCTGGGTGAACGAAGAACGATCACATAGTCTTTTTGAAAGGCTTCTTTTTGATCTACCTGGAAAACACGCGGATTGCTCTGGTGGTAATCGTCGAAACTGTAACCCAAACGACTGCCATAGCCTTCAGAAAGGTAGACATCGGCAAAACGGGTTAGCATTTGGATGAAATCTGGCAAGAAAACGCGTTTCTCTCCAAGCTCTTTATGCATACGAGGAAATCCCACCGAGATATGGTTCTTCATTGTCCTTTTCCTTTCTCAGCTATATTATTCCAATTGGAGAGCAAGGCGCGGCCAATCACCCGTTGGAAAAAGTTACCATTCCGATCAATATTTTGGACTCCACCGCGCTTTGCGATTTCATGCATCAGCGGATCTAGCTGTTTTCCATAGATTTCCATGCATTCCTTGGGGTAAATCCCAGGCCATGAATAACAAGAGACCGCCATACGCCTTTCGTTCGTCCGGACACATGTGGGAATCGTTTCATAAGCGGGATCATCCGGTGCAAATATGTATTGATCCAGATTCCCCTGTGGGATTCCCTCAATCCCTTTCACCGAACGAACTTCTCCATCGCAGTCGTATGGGTCCACAGATAGATCCAATAGCACGGCATGTTGACGCATCAGACCGATCCACTCGTTCGGCACAACCGGCTTTGTCGGATCCGATCGCTGGGTAGCATCAACCAGGATATCTGTATACTTCAATATTTGCTGGGTGATCGCCGGATGGTTGGTTAAATCATAGTCCACCGCGGTAACCTGAACGCCGGTGGCTCCGATGCTGGCCATATAACGCCAGGTTTTTTCATTCCCATAGCGAATTGCAGCCTGGATGGCAAACATACCCACCGCACCTGCACCGAGCACGGTTACCTTGATGGGCAAACGATCTGGGTCTTCCAGACCTGGAGCAGGGTAATGATCTTTCAATACGTTGAAAGAAATTTCCACCCCATTCCAGGCAACTGCCCGAAGATTCTCGACCAGGCGCCGGCCTACATCATCTTTTAAGGAATCTAAAGATATAGCTTCAAGACCCATCTCTTTCAGAAGCGCTACCCGATGGGGTCGTGTTGGATAGTGTAGCATCGATATCAGGCATGCTCCTGGTTGCATTTTAGTAAGCGCATTATCCCCCAGATAGCGCAACACGAGCACAATATCTTTCTCAAATGTAACATCCTGCGTTGTGAAATGTGCTGTTGGGGCAACCTCTAGGTAATCGCCATCCTGAAAGCCCATCCCCGCGCCGTACCCGTGTTCCAGGAAAACCTCGAATCCATAATGGTGCAGACGCTGGACAAAATCCGGGAGAAAATCCCTTTTTTCACCTGGTTCTAAGTGCATTCGTGGGAGGCCGATGGATAAGTTGGATTTCATGCAATCATTCCGGATAACTGATTTTTTGTATGGCTATTAATTTGATCAATCTTACCTGACTGCAGGAATACTACACAGCCTGATTGTGCGGTCAGCCATGATTCGGTAACTCAACAGTTTTTAGGCCTGTGTAGCCAAAAAACTTGCCTCACGTGGATCAACGATACTGTGCGATTTCCGTTTGTTCAGGTGCTAAACGCAGATTATCATCATACTGGTTTACGAATAATGGGTTATGTCCGAAATAAAACCCGCTATCGAATCTAGTATAGCGCATCTTATTGCGGTACGCAACTTCTATCTCTCTGGATTTCACCTCTAAAATCTGTCTACCCAGTGTCATATTGTCTGATCACACTAGCCAACCTCTACTGAGTATTCGTTTCGCTATTTTTTTGGAATCCAATCGTTATTAAAGAAATGGCCTTTCTTTGGTGATTCTCGATGGATCCCAATAACCTACTAACTTTTACTGTAAACGTATTTCAGGGCTAGATATTAACCGCCAATTGCTAACCGCTAATTACTGATCACCAATCATTTCCTGTGCCTTCTCCTCTTCTGCGAGCGGCTCAGCTGAGGCTGGTTGGATTGCACAGACACTTCTGTCTCTTCGGCTTGCGCTTCGGGTTCCATTCCGTCGTTAGACTGTCCTTCAATAGCTTCGGATCCATCTCCTCCCTGTAGTGCTGGAGCAATATCTGCTTCCTGCTCCTCAATCGGGGAAGGACGCCTCGCCTCGCTCTGCATGGCGCTCATATCACGCGGGCGGTAGGTGAACATGCGCGAGATCACCCCGGCACGCATATCCTTAAATAAATTTTGGAACTTATCAAATGCCTCGCGCTTATACTCCACCAGGGGATCACGCTGACCATAAGCTTCCAGGCCGATGGAGACGCGCAAGGCTTCCATCTGGGTGAGGTAGTCCACCCACAGCTCGGTGATCACACCCAGCAGCAGCTGGCGATAGACCTGGGTGAGCAGGCGCCGGCCGAACTCATCCATCACCTGGAGGGCTTGCTGGTGGTCCAGGCTTTGCAGGGGCTGGGTCTGCAACTGGGCACAGGCCTCTTCGCCCAGCAAGTCACATAACGTGTCACGCAAACCCGGCTCGAGGTCCAGCAGGCGGGCAGAAGCCAGGCGGGAGAATTCGTTGGCTCCCCAGGCGCGTTGGATGGTTTGTTGAGCAGATTGCAGGTGGGCCAACACGTCCTCGGTGATGCTCTCTTCAGGGCGCTTTTCCAACAGGCGGGCGGCCAGGTAAAGATAGGTGAGACGGGTGGTGCGTTGCAGCACGCGGCGGTGGGTCTTCTTGTCAAAGGTAGCCCGGGTGCCTTGCGGCATCATCAACAGCAATCCCAGCAGGTGGTTGGTGTTGACGGGTCCGCTGATCTTAGCCAGGGCAGAGTCCAGGTCATGTGCCAGTTGGCCCGAGGCGGGACCGGCACCGTTACCCATCAGGCGTTCACGCCGCCTGGCGAGCACATGCTGTATGGCCTGGTAGACCTGATCGGCCATCATCTCCCAATCAGAGCCATCCAGTTGGGAGGTCTCCAGGTCGAGGTTTTCCTCCACCCGGCGCTCGATGGCACCCACCAGTCGCATGGCTGACTGGGCGCTAACGGCGTTCTCTACCTGGTCGCGTAAAGGCTGGCGCAGCTGGTCGGGGTCATCGCGCAGCAGGCGCTGTTCTTCAGGCGAGAGGCGCAGGCTGATGTGCACCATGCCCACCAGCTCATCCAGCAACTCACGCGGGCTACGCGGGGCACTATCTTCGCCTTCGCCCAGGGATAGCCCCTCGAAAAAGGTATCCAGGGCATCCAGGCGTTCTTTCAGCTGACTTTCCAGGCGCTCACGGGTCGTATCCAGCAGGTTGTTGACCGTGCGAAGCAAGTGTTCTTCCTCGGCCTGTAAAGCTTCACCCGCCAGGCCAACCAGGGCATCGCGCAGCTCCGCTGGTGAGGCATACCCCTTTTGCTGGCTGGAAAGATGGTCGAGCAACAGCTTGAGGGAGTAGGAGGGGAAGAGCATGCCACCCAGGTCGAGCGGTGGTTGAATCTGGTCCAGCCAGGCGAGCAGCTTCCAGGGACCTTCATCGTCAGCCAGGGATTCAGGCACGCGGCGGTTGATCTCGGTCTTCAACAGCTCGGTCACATCCTCTGAGAGGTCCTGCTTGGTGAAAATGAGATCGCGCTGAGAATAGATGCGCTGGCGCTGGGTGTTGAGCACGTCGTCATACTCGAGCAGGTGCTTGCGCACGTCAAAGTTAGCGCCCTCCACGCGGGTTTGGGATTGCTCCACCAGGCGGCTGACCAACCCCACTTCCATGGGCACGGCATCGTCGATCTTCATGCGCTGCATGATCGATTCGACCTGCCCACCACCGAAGCGGCGCATCAGGTCATCTTCTAGGGAAAGGTAGAAGCGCGATGAACCGGGGTCGCCCTGGCGGGCGGCACGGCCGCGTAGCTGGTTATCGATGCGGCGGGCTTCATGGCGCTCGGAGCCGATCACGTGCAGGCCTCCCAGCTCCTTCACCCGCTCCATATCTTGCATGTAGCCCAGGAAGCGGTCTATATCGTCCTGGTAAATGCCGAGCTGGTCGGGGGAGAGCTCGGCAAGCGTCTGGCGGCGCTCTTCATGGCGCAGGTCATAGGGGTTATCGATACCTGAGCGGTGCAGCACGCGGTTGACCGAATCCACCACGCTTTCGGGCAGCTCGCCGCCCAGCTTGATATCCACACCACGCCCGGCCATGTTGGTGGCGATGGTGACGGCACCAAACGCCCCTGCCCCGGCAATGATCTGCGATTCTTCGGTGTGCTTACGGGCATTGAGCACCTGGTGGGCGATGCCCGATTGCAGGTCGGCCTTCAGGCGCTCGGCGTCCGCTTCAGTCAGGTCGAGCACCTGCAGCAAGCGGGGCAGGTTCTCGGGGTCTTCAGGGTTGAAGGAGATGCCCAACTCGCGAGCCATCTTGCGCATTTCGGGCACCTGCAACTGGTCGAGCGGGGCGTTGAAGGGTTGCAGTTCTTCAATCAGGCGCCCATCTTCCTCGCGGTTGTTCTGCTCCAGCCAGGCCTGGCGTAAAATAGCCACCTGGGCCAGCTTGCGCAGTGGCTCAGCTCTCAACCGGGTGGAGAGGTGGTCTGATAACTCAACGGAGGTGGTGCCCACCAGCATGGGGCGCCCCATGGCATGGAAGCGCAGGATCTCGCTGGTGATGGTGCGGAACTTGACCTCCTCGGTGCGGTAGATGACATCCGGATAGTCCTTGCGCTGGAAGAAGACCGCTTTCTTTTCAGGGTCATCTTGCAGGGCATAATAGCGGTACTTGTAACCCTGCTCGTCCTTGGATTCGAGCACGATGAGGGGCGAACCCTCCAGGGAGGCCTGGTATTCCAGGTTGGTGGGGATGGCAATCACCTCCAGCTGGTATATCTTGTCGAACTCTTCAGCTTCAGTGAGGGCGGTACCGGTCATGCCCGATAGCTTCTCGTACATGCGGAAGTAGTTCTGGATGGTGATGGTGGCATAGGTGACGTTCTCGGCCTGGACGCGCACGCCTTCTTTGGCTTCCACGGCCTGGTGCAGACCATCTGACCATCGTCTTCCGGGCATCAGGCGCCCGGTGAACTCATCCACAATGACCACCTTGCCGGCCTGCACCAGGTAGTCCTTGTTGCGCTTGAACAGGTACTGGGCGCGCAGGGCTTGCTCAAGGAAACCCATCAGGCGGGCCTGCTCGGGGGTGACGTCCTCTGGGCGGTCGGGGTCGCGCAGGGCCATGCCCAGCAGGTCCTCGACATGGATCTCACCGATCTCGGTGAGGTTGATATTACGGTCGCGCTCGTTGAGCTCGATATCCTCGGCACGCAGCGAGCGCACGATCTGGGCCATGCGCACATACCATTCGGCATCATCCTGGGCAGGGCCGGAGATGATGAGCGGGGTGCGGGCTTCATCGATGAGAATGTTATCCACCTCGTCCACGATGGCGTAATAATGGCCGCGCTGGACGCGCTCATCCAGGCGCATGGTCATGTTATCACGTAGGTAGTCGAAGCCGAACTCGGAGTTGATGCCATAGGTGATGTCGGCGGCGTAAGCCTCGGCCCGGTCCACCAGGCGCAATTGGTGCTGGTCTTCATGCGGGGAGGTCTTTTCAAGGTCGACCAGGAAGGCTTTCTTGCCGTTCTCGGTGCGGGCGGCCATTTGCAGCACGCCCACGCTCAAGCCCAGGGTATGGTAGATGGGTGCCATCCAGCGGGCGTCACGTCGAGCCAGATAGTCGTTAACGGTGACCAGGTGGGTGCCGCGCCCGGTAAGGGCGTTCAGATAGAGCGGCAGCGTGGCCACCAGAGTCTTGCCTTCACCGGTCTTCATCTCGGCGATCTTGCCCTGGTGCAAGGAGATGCCGCCAATGAGCTGCACGTCATAATGGCGCTGCCCATTGGTACGTTTGCTGGCCTCACGCACTGCGGAGAAGGCCTCCGGCAGCAGGTCGTCGAGGGTTTCACCTTCGGTGAGGCGCTTCTTGAATTCAGCGGTCTTGGCGTACAAAGCTTCGTCGCTCAGCGCCTCGAACTGTTGCTCCAGGCTGTTGATCTGGTCGATAAGCTCGTTCGATTTGCTGATAGCTCGTTTGTTAGGGTCACCACCCAGGATGGTGACGAATTTCTTAAGCATAGATACCCTTTCTGGGTTGGGATTATAGCATAGTTAGTTTAAGGGAGTTTGAGAGCAGCATGGGTGCCAAAATGGCAATCCACCTAACATTGTGCAGTTCTATAGAGTGTAAATGCCAAGTTTCCCGAGAAAAGGTTTGGTTTTTACGCTCCAGCTATGGGCGGCTTACAGGCTCACCAGGGCGATGGCTGCCTGGAAGGCAGCATAAGCGGCCAGCATGTCCTCAGCGGTGAAGGTGAGGCGCCGGCCATCCACGCGCTTCGAGCCGGGCAGCAGGGCAGCCTGGTCGGCCTGGTCGGAGCTGATGAAGTCAAGGGTGATCCGCACCGGAGAGGAAACGCTAAAAGGGGCGGGAGCTTTACCAGCTTTCAGGCGCTTCACCACCTGGTTGGCAGCTTTTTGGATCAGCTCTTCGGAAACCTGGGGTGGCAGGCATTCAGCTGCCATACGGCTAAGGGCGGTCTTGACGATGACCGTCTCGATATTACCAAGCAGCTCGGCAGCCTGGGCGCAGGCGGTCTGGTCACCAGTGATCATGAGCACCGGGACGTTGAAATGCCCAGCGACGGCGGCATTCAGGCCATATTCGCCCACCAGGATATCATTCAGCCACAGGTTGGCCACCCGGCGACTGGACCAGGTATGGTCCAGGATGGCGTTCTGGCTACCGGCGCGGGCGTGGTAACCAATGAAAATGACTCCATTGACATCAGGCCCGATGCCCTGGATCATGGCCAGGGGAGTATGATTGCCACAGATCAGATGGGCACACGGGTCAAGCTCCTCGACCAGGATGTTGGAGCCGTAAGCATGCCCATCGGTGACCAGGATTTCGTTAGTACCGGCGTCACATGCGCCGCGCACCGCGGCATTGACATCATTAGTCATCAAACGGCGAAAGCGTGGGTATTCAGCATGAGCGGGGTCGACCTGGTCCCAATTGGTGACGCCGGTGATTCCTTCCATATCAGCAGCGATGAGGATTTTCATATGATCTTTACTCCTTCGTCATTTCTTCAGGTGGTATGGAACGTCGATGATAATGCGTTGAAAGCCTTTGGTTTGGCGCCGGTAAAGCAGTGCGGTTCTAATCAGCAAGCTGGTCTGGTTATGCAATAAGGCCTGCCACCATCTGGCAGGGATGAATTCTGGCAGAACCACAGCAGCCAATGTGCCATCGTTGTGCATGCGGTCATCTTCATCCAGATAGTCGATTAACGGGCGGATGATCGAGCGGTAGGGCGAGGGGAGCACCACCAGGGGCACATCTGGCCACCAAGCGATCCATTCCTTTCGCATCTGCTCACCCGCACCAGGTTCAAGTTCAATATAGATGGCGGTGACATGTTTGGAAATGGATTGGGCGAAGTCCATCGCTTCAATGATACCGCGATGCACGCCTGAGACAGGCACCACCAGGCGCAAGGGAGGCAGTGGTTTGAGGTCAGGTGGCAGGCCACGCAAACTTAACTGCTTACCAACACTTCGATAATGAGAGCGAATGCGTTGAAAACTAATTACGAAAAGTGGAATGAGAAGCACGGTAATCCAGGCACCTTCCAGGAATTTGCTGATCACAATGATGAGCAGGGTGATAAGCGTGGCAATCGCACCAAAACCGTTGATAGCGGCTTTAGGCAGCCAGCTGTACCGTTTTCTGCGATCACGCCACCAATGGATGACCATGCCCGCTTGCGAAAGGGTAAAGGCCAGGAAGACGCCAATAGCGAATAACGGGATCAGGGAATGGCTATTGCCGCCAAACAGTAAAATGAGAGCACCGGTGGCAACTGCCAGGGCAATGATCCCATTGGCGAAGACTAGTCTGTCTCCCAGTCCAGTAAGCTGACGCGGAAGGAAACCATCTTTTGCCAGGATGGCTGCCAGACGTGGAAAACCAGCAAAGCTGGTGTTGGCAGCCACTGCCAGGATGAGCATGGTAGTAAACTGGATCAACAGATAGGCTGGTCCATTGCCAAGCAAGTGGCGCGCCAGGGCTGAGAGGATGGTCTCATGAGCCTCTGACACAATTCCTAGGGATTGTGTCAGTCCGATACTCCCCGTGAATAGAATACCCATCAGGATAGCCATTGAAATCAGTGTCCGCCCGGCATTCTTGGCTTCAGGTGGCTTGAATGATGGGACCCCATTGCTGATAGCTTCGATACCAGTCAGGGCAGTGCAGCCTGTAGCGAAGGTGTGTAGGACCAGGAAAAGAGTCAGAGGCTGGGATGCAACAGGTGCCACAGTCTCAAGAGGCACACGGCCATGGATCAGTAACTGGATCGCCCCGAAAATTAACATGGGTAGGTAAGTAATTAGGAATAGGTATACCGGGATAGCCATCAAGGTACCTATCTCGCGAAGGCCCCTTAGGTTGGCAATAGTGATTAAGGCTAGTAATGAAAGAGCGATTTCAATTCGTATATTGTAGAGAACTGGAAAAGCAGAGGCAATAGCTTCCACGCCGGCAGTGAGGCTTACCGCTGCGGTTAGCAGGTAATCAATCAGCAATGCTGCTGCGGCTACCAGTCCTGGAAGTGTCCCTAAATTTTCACGGGCGACAACATAAGATCCACCTCCGGATGGATATCCCTGGATGGTCTGGAAATACGACATGGCTACAATCACCAGAAGGAAGGTGATTGCCAAACCGATCGGCAAGGCTAACCCCAGCCCGGCAGCTCCTGCCACCACTAAGCCTAGGTAGATTTCCTGGTTCGCGTAAGCGATTGATGAAAGGGCATCGGGTGAAAAAGCCGCCAGGGCACGGATTTTATTCAGCCGTTTCTCTGACAGTTGGTGGGTGGGAAGTGGAGTGCCTATCAGTGTGCTTTTAATTTTGGAAAGCATATCGCTTCGTCTTGAGCATCTCCCTGCCTTTAGTATAAACCCAAATGATTGCTAGTGTCATAGGGAAAGCGTGAAAAATTGAATGGGAGATACTTCCCATGCTATAATCAAAAATCATTCTGACCCATAATGAAAACGGAGGAAAAGATGGCTGGCAGTGGACTATTCCCGTTTACTGATGAACATGAAAGCATCATCCAGGCGGCACGGAACTTTGCCCAGAAAGAAATCGCCCCGCTGGCGGCAGAGTTTGATGAGACGGGTGAATTCCCTTTGGAGACGATCAAGAAAATGGGAGAAATGGGTTTCATGGGGATCGAAGTGCCTGAGCAGTACGGTGGTGCAGGAATGGACACCCTGGCTTATGTGCTGGCTCTGGAGGAGATCTGTAAAGTGGACGCGGCACATGGCACCATCATGTCGGTCAATAACTCATTATTCTGCAACGGCATCCTGAGGTTTGGCACGGAAGCGCAGAAGAAGAAATACGTGACCGCAGTGGCCTCCGGAAAGTCCATCGGGGCATATTCGCTGACAGAGCCCATGTCTGGCTCAGACGCGGGGACAATGCGCAGCAGGGCGGTGCGGGAGGGGGAGGTGTATGTCATCAATGGTCGCAAGTCATGGGTGACGAGTGGTCCGGTGGCTGAATACGTGGTGTTATTTACCATAACAGCTCCTGAAAAGAAACATAGGGGCGTCACAGCCTTTTTAATTGATGCGAATAAGCCGGGTTTTGTTCGGGGTAAGAAGGAGCCCAAGCTGGGAATACGCGCCTCGGCCACCAGCGAAATCCTGTTTGAGGATTATCGCTGCTCGCTGGAAGACCGGCTTGGAGAAGAGGGGGAAGGGTTCAAGATTGCCATGACCGTGCTGGATGCTGGCCGGATTGGGATTGCAGCGCAGGCGTTGGGGATTGCAGAAGCGGCATACGAAGCCAGCGTGGCATACGCTCGGGAGCGGGAGGCATTTGGCTCCAAGATTGGCGAGTTCCAGGGTATATCTTTCAAAATCGCGGATATGAAAACCCAGATCGAAGCGGCGCGCCTGCTGGTGTATAACGCCGCCATGGCGAAAGAACGAGCGAAAACCACAGGTGAGCGTTTTACCCGCGAAGCAGCCATGGCGAAGTTGTTTGCCGCTGAGACGGCGATGTTTGTTACCCATGCGGCCGTGTAGATCCATGGTGGAATGGGTTACAGCAAGGAATTGCCAGTGGAACGCTATTTCAGGGATGCAAAGATCACAGAGATATATGAAGGAACCAGCGAAATTCAACGCCTGGTCATCTCTAGGTTAGAATTAGGATTACACGGCTAAAATTCACACTCAACCTTTTTGCCCATCCGAAAAATGGTGGTTCCAACGACGATTATCCAATCTATAACCATATCTTTCTTTGCCACATCACGGCGAACCATGATCATCAGTAGCCGCTCTCCACGGGTATGATCAATTTCGATTCAGGCTGGCTGGTATGGCTTTTTGTGCTGATTGGAGCAGGGCTGGTCGTGGTGGCTTTGCGGCGCTGGACGACCTGGAACGAGACAGACTCAAAGAAACGGGAAGCTGAAGCGGGAATAGCGCAGGATAGTCTCAAGGATCAGGTGACGGAAGAACCAATTGTAAATACTCAGGAGAGCCAATCTCAAACATCCACTGCTGAGGCTACCCAACCCATAGATGGGCTGAGCCGGCTGACAGGTTTTATCCAACGCGTTCCCACCGCCCAGACTGTGCTGGAACTTTTGCTGGTGTTCCTGGCAGTCTTTTCCTTTTGCCAGAGCTTCCTGAACTTCAATCGCACACAAGAGCTGCCTGGAAATGAATCGCAAATGTTCCAGGCATTAGACTGGGTCTTCCACAACTCGGTGACCCAGGCTCACCAATTCCCGATTTGGAACCCATGGATACATACGGGACAGCCGAATGTGGCAGACCCGATGTTCCACTCCTTGAACCCGCTGGTGGGGATTCCAATCTTTTTATGGGGCGTACAAAATGGATTCAAGATTGCGCTGTTCCTGAGCATCCTGGCGGCTGCGCTGGGTATGAGGCAGCTAGGTGTAGCCCTGGGGTTAAGCAGGATCGTACGCACCTGGATGGCGCTGATGTTTGCCTTTGCTGGTCAGCCGTTGGCGCATGCATTGCAAGGTCAATACCTGTTTATTTTTGGTTTTGCCTGGATACCATGGAGCATATGGGGTTTGTACCAGCTATGGTGTACGCCGCGCCTGGTGTATATTGCATTGTCTGCCCTGGCGCTGGCCTTGGTGTTCCTTTCAGGGGATTCCTACTATGCTTTTTACCTGGCTTTCGCGGTGGTGCTGTTTGTGATCGTGGTGGTGCTGCGCATCCATCGCAAGCGACCTTTCGTCCAGGTGGATTGGAAAATGCTGGGTGCATATGCGGCAGTGGGGATGTTGTCATTGTGCCTGGTAGCCATACATCTGTTACCCGTGATTCAGTTTTCCTCAAGCATGAACATGGGTAGCGGGGTTTATGGCTCGCAAACTCCACAGCAGGTCCTCCTGGACTTCACTTCCAAAGATACTTACCGGATCGATGCCTACACTGACTTACCAGCACGTGAAGAATATTATGCTTACATTGGCTGGACGCCCCTGATCCTGGCGCTGTTTGCCCCATTTGCCTTCCGACCGGGGAAACGGCGGATCATTATTTTTGCGTTGCTCTTGCTGGTTTATGTGGTGCTGTGGATTGATTTGAAGCAAATGCCCTGGCGATCATTCTATGAGAACAGCCAGTTTTTACTGCAATTCAGGCATCTCTTGCGTCCGCTGGTCTTTGGCAGCTTTGCCATCGTGCTGTTGGCTGGTTTGGGGTTGGATAGCTTGTGGCAGCGCTTGAACAAGGCCATGCAGGCGACAATGACAAAGCACAGTATTGTTCGGACTGTGTTTATATCGATTCAAGGTGTATTGGTGATCATGATGGTGGTCACTGGTTTGGATTTATATGCCACGCACCAGCCATTTTTTCAGACCGGAGCGGCCTGCCAGCGTGAAAGCGAATTGATGACAACCCTGGTTGAGCAGGACCCTGGAGAATACTACACGCAGTTCTTCCCGAACAATGTCTGCCTGAAACCCTTGCTGGCGGCAGGGGCACGCTTTCTCGCACCCTGGTACGCCTGGGAAGATTATCGCCAATTAGATGGCAGCCTGGAGACACGCCTGGTGCAGGCCAAGCAGCGCTACACCATTCAACCGGTGAGCGACCCGGCGCCAGAGGGAGCCATACTTACCGCGATCCAAACCGATGTGTATCAGGTCTATTACCATCCCGACAGCTTGCCAATGGCTTTCAGCGTGTCTGATGCGGTATTGGGACAGCTAAACAACGGGGCACTGCGCGTGGAAGAAGTTAGCCAGCAAGTGCCATATTTTGATGGGCCAAACAAGGTCCAGGTTAACGCCACCGGGCAGGCAAATGAACGCCTAGTGGTGCTGGTGACCCATGACCCTGGCTGGCGATTATTTATAGATGACCGGCCTGCACCTGTATTAAAAATCAGCGGGTATCTGGCAGCTGATATGCTCCCCGGAACGCACCAATACCAATTCATCTACCGACCTCGCTCATATCAGATTGGAGTGATGCTCAGCCTGGGGGGGCTGGCGGTGGCGATTTTCCTGATTGTTTTCGAGCTGCGAACAGCATTAGCTACCTGGCTTCAAAAAATGCGCAGATTATTAAATGCAGTGCGTTCGTTCAACTTGCGGGACTTGCTCACCAGGATGAGGCGACCTAAAAAAGAGGCTGGAGTGACCAGAGGCATGCTTGTGCAGACCGGGGCTGTTTACCATCAGGTAGCGCAGTCAGGCGGAAACATAAGCCAGGCTACGATTGAGCTTGCCAACCCCCTGGATATGGAGGATGGACAGCTAGTAAACCTGATCGTTGAAGCACCGCCACTAAGGGAAGATCAACAAACGGCTGGTGCTATGCTCCGTACTGCATGGCAGCGCTGGCGTTGGGCAACCCGCAGCATGCTGACAGCATTGCTGAAACCCCTCTCATTGGGTGGAGTGCTTTTCAGCGCAGCCCTGGCGGTCTATTTACTGACTCGCCTGATTGGGCTTTCTCAATTTCCGATATCTTTCCTGGGAGATGAAGCTGCCCAAACCCTGTATGCAGAAACGCTGATTGACAATCATTTTCGCGACCCGGTAAGTGGGATTTATTTCCCCCTCTACGTGGAGGCGGCAGGAAACCGCTGGACACCGCTGCTACCGATGTATATCCAGGCTGCCACGCTGAGCCTGTTCGGAAAATCGGTATTGGTCACGCGTGGCACATCGGTGGCGGTGGGCCTGCTGGCTGCCATTGCCATAGGTCTCCTCTTGAAGCAAATCTTCAAAGCCCGCTTTTGGTGGGTGGGGGTGTTGCTGTTAGCAATCACCCCGGCATGGTTCCTGCACTCACGCACCGCCTATGAAACGGTGATGACCACGGCTTTTTTCGCCATGTTCCTATGGTTTTACCTGAGATACCGAGAGCAACGCTCTAGTGTGGTACCTGCTTTGATATTTGGTGCGCTGACCTTCTATACCTACTCGAATGCACAGCTCATTGCTCTCGGGGCAGGATTCTTGCTCTTGTTATCAGATTTCCGTTATCACTGGCAGCAACGCAAGGCATTGTTGCGGGCGACCCCTGTGGCAGCATTGCTGGCTTTACCTTTTATATTATTTACGTTGAATAAACCATCAGCACTTGGCACCCACCTGCGAGCGGTGGATTCCTATTGGTTCCACAATATACCGCTGGTAGAAAAAGTGCTCACATTCTTGAAGAATTACCTGTATGGATTAAGCCCGGCATACTGGTTCTTCCCGAATGGGGCAGATTTGCCACGGCACCGCATGCTGGATATCGCCCATCTACCCATCAGCATGCTGCCATTCATGATTATTGGCCTGGGTCTGTGCCTGTGGCGTTTCCGAGACTCACGTTACCGGGCAGTGATTTTAGCCGGGTTGGCCGTGCCATTAGGAGCATCGCTGGTGCAAATCGGGATCACGCGCGTGCTGGCCTTTGTTATCCCTGCCTGCATCCTCATGGCGTTGGGGATGGAGTGGTTGTGGGGGCAAATACGCACTCGAGTGCATAGAGCTTTGCCAGAATGGCTGGTTGCCGTACCAATTTTCCTCATCCTGAGCGGGATGAGCTTTGGCTTGTTGCGCAATTCGCTGGTCAATGGGCCATTGTGGTTCAATGATTATGGTTTGTATGGGATGCAGTATGGGGCGATACAGATCTTTGAGCAGACCATCCCACAATATTGGAGCGAAGATCCAGACTTGCATTTCCGGGTTTCCTCGGTGTGGGCAAACGGTACTGAACGGTACCTGACTTACTTTCTGACCAAGGAAGAACAACAAAAGGTGGATTTGATCAGCATCGATGGCTTGATGTCAAAAAAATACGACATTAATGCCAATGATATCTTCGTGCTCACACCCAGCGAATATGAAAAAGCTGCTGCAAGCGAGAAATTTAAGTCGGTGGAACTAGAGAAAATCATCCCATACCCCGATGGCACCCCGGGTTTTTATTTCGTCCGCCTGGCTTATGCCGATAATTTTGACCAGTTATTGGAAGCAGAAAAGGCTGAACGGAGGACGTTGAAAGAAGAAGAAATCACCCTGGATGGTCAGCCAGTAACCATTCGCTATTCTTGGCTGGATATGGGTGTGCCATCCCAAATTTTTGATAATGATCCATTTACCCTGATCCGGGGAATGGAAGCGAATCCATTTATCCTGGAGCTCATCTTCCAACAACCGCGGATGATCGGTGGAATTACACTGAACCTGGGTGCAATGGATGCCGACCTGAAAGTTGAGCTCACTACACAGGAGAATCAAGCACCTGTTTATTACCAGGAGTCCTACCGGCAGGTAGCGGAGGGAGACATCCTCACGCTGAGCTTCCCGAACGGATCCCTGCCTGTAACGAAAATGCACCTGGAGATCTATTCGCCGTTTGCTGGTGAGGTAGCAAATATTCACATACGCGAGCTGAAGTTGCTGCCATGATCACATTGCTGACCGTCTTCGTCCCGGCGTATAACGAGCAAGATAACCTGGAGGCTTGTGTGCGCACACTGATACGAACCCTGGAAAAAATCGGGACGCCTTTTGAGATATTAATCGTCGATGACGCCAGCCTCGACCAGACCGGGGAGGTGACTGAGCGCATAGCTCGCCAGGAGCCACGCGTACGAGTGGTGCACCATTCGCAAAACCTGGGGATTGGTGGGGGCTTTTGCACAGCGGTGGAGAAAGCCCAGGGTGACTGGCTGCTGCTCATCCCTGCCGACCTGGCACTGGACCCGGCGGATATCCACCTGTACATCGATGCTGCTGTGGAAGCGGACGTGGTGGTAGGCTTGCGATCAAACCGGGATGATTATTCAATCTTTCGCAAGCTGGTTTCATGGATCAATATCCACCTGATCCAACTCCTGTTTAGCATGAAGGAACGCCAGTTCCAATTCATTAGCATGTACCGGCTAGATTTGCTGCGCCAGATAAAGATCGAGTACTGGCACAGCGCTTTCTTCCTGGCGGAAGTATTGATCAAAGCCAAAGCGCTTGGCAAGCGCCTGGTTGAAGTGGAAATTCGCTATATCCCGCGCCAGGCGGGGCGCGCCAGCGGGATACGGGGAGGAATCATCTTCTATACCATGCGGGACATGGTGCGTTTTTGGCTACGGTGGATCAGATTGGGGGCTGAGGGAGTGGCGGGTGAGCAAATATAATCAACGAAGGTGCGTAGGAGAAAGAGTATGACAGTACATATTCATCCAAGCGCAGAGGTGTCTGCCAGGGCGCAGATCGGAGAGGGTAGCAAGATCTGGCACCAGGCCCAGATACGTGAAGGGGCGCAAATCGGCCAAAACTGCATCATCGGCAAGGGGGTTTACATCGATACAGGCGTGATGGTGGGCGATAACGTCAAGATCCAGAACTATTCCTCCGTTTTTCATGGCGTTATTCTGGAAGATGGGGTATTCGTGGGACCACACGTGTGCTTTACCAATGACCTCGTACCCCGAGCAATCAACCCGGATGGCAGCCTCAAAGCAGCTGACGATTGGGTGCTGGTGGGAACCAGGATTTGCCAGGGAGCCTCCCTGGGTGCCAATAGCACCATCCTATGTGGCGTAACGATTGGCGCATGGGCATTGGTCGGTGCGGGGAGCGTCATAACATCCAGCGTCCCTGCTCACGGGTTGGTATGGGGCAACCCGGCCTGGTTGCGCGGTTTCGTGTGCATGTGCGGGCAGCGTTTGTCGGTGAAGGAAGCCAAACCCGACCCGAGTAATCAGGCGAACCTCCTCGCCCAATGTATTGCTTGTGGGCGCACCAGCTCCATTCCTTTAACCGACTGGGATCAGATCAGGTGATCTTTTTATCATGCTCTGAGGATATTTATGTACGGATGAGGATATTCTAAAATGACGATGTTGAAAACAGCAGTAATCGGTGTGGGTGCTATCGGGAGTAACCACGCCCGGGTGATGAGTGACTTGCCGGAGACGCAATTCGTGGCGGTGGCCGACCAGGATTTTCCGACTGCGCAGGCTGTTGCCAGGCGCTGGGGTGGACGAGCCTACCAGGATTACCGACAGATGCTATCAAAAGAGAAACCAGAGGCGGTTTCGGTGGCAGTGCCAACCGCATATCATGAAGAGGTGGCTGTGACAGCCCTCGAGATGGGTGCGCACATCCTGGTGGAAAAACCGATCGCCAATACCATCGAGGCAGGGCAACGTATGATCGCTACGGCGCGAGATTGCAAGCGTATGCTGATGGTGGGGCATATCCTGAGGTTTAACCCGGCAGTCCAGCAGCTTAAACAACGCCTGGAAAGTGGGCAGCTCGGGCGGATCTTCCAGATGTGTGCCCGGCGTACGGGACCGTTCCCAACCCGCATCCAGGACGTGGGGGTAGCGGTGGATCTTGCCCCGCATGACCTGGACCTGATGCGCTTTATCACCGGCCTGAATCCGAACAGGCTGTACGCTGAAGTGGAAAAACGCCTGCACACCGATCACGAAGACCTGCTCTTGTGCTTATTACGCTTCCCTGACAATATCAATGCCTCGTTGGAAATAAACTGGCTAACCCCTACCAAGGTGCGCGAGCTGACTGTATTGGGAGAGCGTGGCCTGTTCAGGGTGGATGATTTGACCCAGGACCTGTATTTTTATGAGAATGCCGGGGTTGATACTGTGTTATGGCCGGAAATGCAAACATTACGCGGGGTGCGTGAAGGTTCGATGGTGCGCTATGTTTTCCCACGCTTTGAGCCACTTAAAGCCGAGTTGGAAGCATTTATCAAGGCTGTGCGGGAGGGTACCCCAGCTCCGGTCAGCGGTGAAGATGGTCTGGTAGCTTTACACCTGGCCCTCATCCTGCTGCAATCGGGAATGGATCATCAAGTGAAGGATATTAGCTATGAAAACTGTTTTGTTTCATAACCACGGCAATACCGATGTCTTGCAATACACCGACTTCCCCACACCTGAACCAGGAGAGGGAGAGGTGCTGGTTAAACTTGAAGTGGCTGCGCTCAACCGTGTAGATTTATGGACCCGTAATGGCTGGCCGGGAATCAAGCTCGAATACCCACACATCCCTGGCTGCGATGGGGCAGGAACGGTAGCCGGGTTGGGTGCCTGTGTGTCTGGGTGGAATATCGGTGACAGGGTGGTGATCAACTCCAACCTGGGTTGTGGTCACTGCCCCGCCTGTATTGCCGGGCAGGATAATCGTTGCCGTACCTGGCATTTGTTAGGAGAAACCGTACGTGGAACCTATGCACAATACGTGGTTATCCCGGCAACCAACATCCTGCTGATCCCGGACGGATTTGAGGCACGCAAGGCGGCTGCCGCGGCGTTGGTTTTTCACACTGCCTGGCACTCGCTGATCGTGCGGGGTGAATTGCGAGCAGGAGAAAGTGTGCTGGTGGTTGGGGCTTCAGGCGGGGTGAACACTGCCAGCCTCCAGATTGCCAAGCTGGCCGGAGCAACGGTCTATGTGGTTGGCTCTGATTCCAAGAAGCTTAAACTGGCCGAATCGCTGGGCGCAGATTTCCTGATTAACCGTTCGAAGGAAGAAAATTGGGCCAAAACGGTTTATGGATTAACGGGTAAGCGTGGGTTTGATGTAATCGTGGATAACGTCGGCACCACGTTTCCCTCAAGCTTTCGCGCCGCCGCCAAAGGCGGGCGCATCCTGACGGTGGGTAATTCTGGGGGGCCGAAGTTTGAGATTGATAACCGATTTATCTTTGGCAGGCACCTGTCCATCATCGGATCCAGCATGGGTACCCGCGCAGATTTTGCCACCGTGATGAGCCTCGTCTTCGAAGGTAAACTGAAGCCAGTGTTGGACAGGGATTACCCATTGGAAGAGGCGCCTCTGGCGCAAGAACGCCTCGAGCAGGGTGAGCAGCTGGGCAAGATAACCCTGACCATCAAGTAAAAGGTGTATTATTGAGCATCTATGGAAAATAAGCCCTCATCTATTCATCCACAGGATCCAAAGGTAGCTACAGACACGCCTGTGATCAAACGGCCTCATAGCGTAACCATATTAGCGCTGGGGGTGTTAATGTTCACAGTTATCAACCTCATACGTTTTGGGTTAAGCCTCACGGATTGGCATTTCCTCGCCTCTCAGCCGGGTGTATCCCCACTCTATCTTGCCACCAGTGGTTTTGTCTGGGGTTTGGTGGGCATATGCTTGTTTGTTGGGTTATGGAAAGCAAAAGACTGGGCACCCAGGCTGATGCAAGCCGTGACACTCACCTATGCGTTGTATTACTGGCTGGATCTATTATTTTTAAAGGATCACCCGGTGAGGGTGAATTCTGGTGTGTTACAAGCAATATTACCAGTCAACTGGCAATTTTCAGCCGGGGTAACGCTGGTGTGTCTGGCTTACATGGCCTGGACCCTGTCACGCAAGAAAGTAAAAACATTTTTTAGCCTGGATTCTTCTAAACACGGACAAGACCAGGCAAATGATGGCTCAGGAACGACCAGTTCGCTGGACAGAAGCGAATAATTTAGCACCCGAAGAATACTTCTGGGTGCGGTGGAGATGATTATGACGGATGATCCAAAAATAACACGCCTGCGAGAGACAAAAGCCAGCGGACGACTTGGCGGAGGGGTTGAGCGGATCGATGCCCAACATGCACGCGGCCGCCTGACCGCACGTGAGCGCATTGATCTACTGTTGGACAAAGGCTCATTTCGTGAAGTGGACCCATTTGTGACCCACCGTACGACGGACTTCAACCTCGACCAGCAGAAGTATCTGGGGGATAGCGTGGTCACCGGTTGGGGCACCATCGAGGGCAGGCTGGTGTATATCTTTTCGCAAGATTTCACCGTGTTTGGGGGTAGCCTGGGGGAGGTGCATGCGGAGAAAGTGTGCAAGGTCATGGACATGGCGTTGAAAAATGGCGCCCCGGTGATTGGCTTGAATGATTCAGGTGGGGCGCGCATCCAGGAGGGAGTGGTTTCTCTGGGAGGGTATGCGGATATCTTCCTGCGCAACACCCTGGTCTCAGGGGTAATCCCACAGATCAGCGTGATCATGGGTCCCTGTGCGGGTGGGGCGGTCTATTCTCCTGCCCTCACCGACTTCATCATCATGGTGCGGAAATCATCCTATATGTTCATCACCGGGCCGGATGTGGTCAAGACCGTGACTCATGAGGAGGTTACTTTTGAAGAATTAGGTGGGGCGGATGTCCATTCCGAAGTTTCGGGAGTATGTCATCTGGCGGCAGATTCGGAGGCAGATGCACTGTACTTAATCCGCAAACTGCTCTCATACATCCCGCAGAACAACATGGAAGACCCACCTTTTATGAGCATCGATGATGACCCATTGCGCATGGAAGACGGTTTGAACACGATCATCCCAACAGACCCAAGCAAGCCGTATGATATCAAGGATGCCGTCCGCATGATCGTGGATGGGAACATCTTTTTCGAGATACAGGAGGCCTATGCACAGAATATTGTGATCGGGTTTGCGCGTCTTGGGGGTCATAGTGTGGGGATCGTGGCAAACCAGCCTGCAATATTAGCGGGGGTCCTGGATATTAATTCATCCGAGAAGGCCGCTCGCTTTGTGCGCTTCTGTGATGCATTTAACATTCCCATCATCACTTTCGTGGATGTGCCCGGTTTCCTACCCGGTACAGACCAGGAACATGGTGGCATCATTCGCTCGGGCTCTAAATTGTTATATGCCTATTGTGAAGCCACGGTGCCTAAAATCACCGTGATCACCCGCAAGGCGTATGGGGGTGCATACGACGTGATGAGCAGCAAACATGTGCGCGGTGATGTGAACCTGGCCTGGCCCTCGGCGGAGATTGCGGTGATGGGCCCGGATGGAGCGGTGAACATCATCTTCCGCAAGGAAATCAGCCAGGCTGATGACTCGCAAGCGAAGCGGAATGAGCTGGAGGCGGATTACCGCGAGAAGTTCGCCAACCCGTACATCGCCGCCTCGCGCGGTTACATCGATGATATCATCGAGCCCTGGGAGACACGGCCACGCCTGATCAATGCCCTGGAAATGCTTTCCAATAAGCGTGATTCGAACCCACCCAAGAAACATGGCTGCATCCCCTTATGAGAAAATCCATCGTCATCACCGGCAGCACACGTGGGATCGGGTATGCCCTGGCAAAGGCATTCCTGGAACGGGATTGCGCACTTACCATCAACGGGCGCTCCGCCGAGTCGGTGGATGAAGCGCTGGCCAGGCTGAGTAACTTTCCCGTCGAGCTCATCTTCGCTTATGCCTGCGATGTAACCGACTATTCACAGGTCCAGCAGCTGTGGCAGGCTTCTATGGGGCATTTTGGTAGGGTAGATATCTGGATCAACAATGCCGGAATGGCCATCCCTATGATGAAGTTTTGGGAAGTTTCAGCTAAGCAGTACAAGAATGTAGTCAAAACCAACTTTCTTGGCACGATGTACGGAACCCAGGTGGCGTTGAGCGGGATGATCGCCCAGGGTTTCGGAGCGCTGTATAACATGGAAGGCTTCGGAGCCCGCGGACGCAGCATGCAGGGCATGGCCCTGTATGGCAGCACCAAAGCCGCGATCCACTTCATCGACCAGTCATTGGCGCAGGAGACCCAGGGTACGCCCGTGATTACGGGAGCCATTTCCCCGGGCATGGTCATCACCGAGATGATCACCCGCCAATTCGAAGGCCGGGAGCAAGAGCTGGAAAAATCCAAGCCCATCCTGAACATCATCGCCGAAAGACCTGAGACGGTGGCTCCGGTGCTGGCAGACAAAATCTTGAGAAACGAAAAGAACGGGGTGACAATTGCTTTTTCATCCTCGACCAGGATGATGCTGAAATTCCTCACTGCGCCGTTCAAGAAGCGTGACCTGTTCTCGTGAGCATATAGCCTGAGAACGAATTGCTGGTGGTATCTAGAGCATGTTGATCAATGGGCATAACCTTAACCTTGAACAATCCGGGCCAGACCATGGGTCAGTTGTGGTGCTGCTGCACCATGGATTGGGATCGGTCAGGGCCTGGCATCAGCAAACCCCGGCATTGGCTGAAGCGGGCTATCGCGTGATTGCCTATGATCGCTGGGGCTATGGCGGGTCTGACCCACGCCCTTCTCTGGAAGTGCCAGCTTTCAATTCCGACCAGAACGACCTGCTGAACCTGTTGGAGCAATTGGGAATCAGGCAGGCGACATTGGTGGGTCACAGTGATGGTGGCACCATCGCCCTGTATATGGCAGCCAGACACCCTGACCTGGTGAGCAGCCTGGTGACGGTAGGCGCCCACATTTACGTTGAATCGAAGATGCAGCCGGGCATCCTGGGCATCCGGCAGGCCTTCGAGACGGATAAGCGCTTCAGGATGGGCTTGAAAACCGCCCATGGAGAGAAATATGAAGCCGTATTCCATCACTGGTTTGATGGCTGGTATCAGGCAAAATCACTCAGCTGGGATATGCGCCCGCTGTTAACTCAGCTCAGGTGCCCGACGCTGGTTGTGCAGGGTGAAGAGGATGAACACGCCTCCCCCCAGCACGCTCGGGATATTGCGGGTAAAATTGCCGGGTCTGAGTTATGGCTGGTGCCCAAAGCCAATCATATGCTGCCCCAGGAACATGCCAGCCTGTTCAATGAAAGGTTATTACAATTTTTGGAGGCTCATGCAGTGTAATGACCCACCCATTACCCAATATCTTATCCGCCTTGCAGTGATCGTGGAGAAGGGGTGGGGGTGTGTGTAATTACCAGGCAATAGTAAAATACACTCAGCGTCATTGACCATGAAAATGGAGCGCTTCTATGTTTAATAAGGTACTGATTGCCAACCGTGGGGAGATCGCCGTTCGCATCATCCGGGCGTGTCGCGAGCTGGGGCTGCTCACCGTAGCCGTCTATTCAGATGTCGATCGCCAGGCCTTGCATGTCCGCTATGCTGACGAAGCCTACCGGTTGGGTCCGGCTCCTTCGCGCGATTCGTACCTGCGAGCCGATAAGATCATCGACATTGCCCGTAAATGTGGGGCGGGGGCGATTCACCCAGGCTATGGTTTCCTGGCAGAGCGGGCTGATTTTGCCGAAGCCTGCCGTGAAGCCGGTCTGGCATTCATTGGGCCCAACCCATCCTCCATCGCCGCCATGGGAGATAAAGCCGTCGCACGCGGCACCGTCTCCCGCGCCGGTGTGCAGGTGGTGCCGGGCACGGAGGGGGAGGGCTCCCTGCGGGATGAGGAATTGCTGGCTGTAGCGCCTACCATTGGTTTCCCCTTGCTGGTGAAAGCCACCGCCGGAGGTGGTGGCAAGGGGATGCGCGAGGTCAACAACCTGGAAGACATGCCCGCCCTGCTCAATGCCGCCCGGCGTGAGGCTGAAGCCTCCTTCGGCGATGGCAACGTCTACCTGGAGAAGCTGGTGGAAGGAGCGCGGCACATCGAATTCCAGATCCTGGCAGACGATCAAGATAATGTCATCCACCTGGGCGAGCGCGAATGTTCCATCCAGCGCCGGCACCAGAAACTGCTGGAGGAATCGCCTTCTCCGTTCGTGGGCGAGGATGATGATTTTCGCCAGCGGATTGGGGCGGTAGCCGTCAGGGCCGCCCAGGCGGTCAACTATGTCAATGCCGGCACCATCGAGTTCCTGGTGGATAAGGATAAAAACTTCTACTTTTTGGAGATGAACACCCGCCTGCAGGTTGAGCACCCGGTCACCGAGATGGTCACCGGCATCGACATCGTCAAAGAACAGATCCGCATTGCGCGCGGGCGCTGCCTGCGCTATAAGCAGGAGGATATCCACGCCAACGGTTGGGCGATTGAATGCCGCATCAACGCGGAAGACCCCTATAATAATTTCATCCCCTCCACCGGGCGTATCACCCACACTCTGCTGCCAACCGGGCCCGGCGTGCGGGTGGATACGGGGGTATACATCGGCTTCGAAATTTCGCCTTATTATGATTCGCTCATCTCGAAATTGATCGTGTGGGGTGATACGCGTGGTGAGGCTATTCTGCGCATGCGGCGTGCCCTGGAGGAATATAAGATCCTGGGGGTGCACAGCAACATCCCCTTCCACCAGCGCCTGATGGATTCGCACCGCTTCATGGCTGGGAAATACGACACCCGCTTTGTGGAGGAACGTTTTTCCATCGAGGAAGCGGAAGAAGGCAAAGAATCGCACCCTGAAATTGCCGCCATCCTGGCCACGCTGGTGGCTCACCGCGAAACCGAGCTGGCTGCCCACGTCATCCAGCGCAATGAGCGCGACACCAGCAATTGGAAGTGGCTAAGCCGCTGGGAAAGCTTGAGGAAATAGCCATGAAATACGTGACCACCATCAAAGACCATGAATACATTGTTGACATCCTCGACGAGCACCATGTGAGCGTGGATGGGGTGATGTATGAGATCGACTTCATGCCCGTGGGTGACCAGCCGGTTTATTCGCTGGTGATGAATGGGACGTCGGTGGAAGCACACGTGTACCCCAGCGAAGATACCTGGCAGGTATTATTTCGCGGCGCCCTGTTCAGTGCCTGCGTGGAAGACGAGCGTGAGAAACGCCTGCGCGCCTCCCTGGCCGGCCGGGTGGCGGAGAATGCCGACTTTTACCTCAAAGCGCCCATGCCGGGCATGGTGATCTCCGTACCGGTCAAAGACGGGCAGGAAATTACGAAAGGCGAGGTGCTGCTGGTGTTGGAGTCGATGAAGATGCAGAATGAGCTCCGTTCACCCCGCGATGGCAAGGTGACGAGGGTGAGGGTGAAGGTGGGCGACCGGGTGGAGCAGAAGGAAACCATGCTCAGCGTGGTGTAGCGCTAAAAATAATCACAAAGGACACAAGGGACACAAAGGTTATTAAGCTAAGAAACGGGATTAATCATGAGCAGTGCTAAGAATCTATTATTTTCTCAGCTTCAGACGAAAATTTGGACAAACCCTCATCCGCTTGTCACTATGCGCGAAGCGAAGCAGTCTCCAATCCTTCTAGCAGGTTGCCGCCTCGCGCGAAGAGCCGCACAAAAATCGTGCAGGTGACCCGCACAAAAATCGTGCAGGTGACCCGCACAAATATCGTGCAGGTGACCACTTGCGGCTTGCAATGACAAGTGATTTTCAATAAAGTCCGAACTTTTATCCGCAGGTCAGTTATTAACTCTCACATATTACCTGGTCCATTATGAATGAAAAAGAGTTATCTCAAGATGAAGAATTAGAGGTCAAGTTCTACCTTTCCAGGCGTAAAGACATGGAAGCGAAACTGGACGGCCTGGCGAGGGTGAGTGCACCCCGCGTGCATGAGCTCAACCTGCGCCTGGATACCCCTGAGCTTTCTTTGTCGTCCAGCGGCAGGCTGTTGCGCTTGCGCCAGGATGCACGCGCCCGGGTCACGTACAAGGGGCCGGGCAGCGAAGTGGGCGGGGCACGCCTGCGCCAGGAGCTGGAGTTCACCGTCTCCGATTTTGATACTGCGCTCAAGCTGTTCGAAGCCCTGGGTTACCAGGTCTACCTGATGTATGAGAAGTACCGCACCACCTACCAGCTGGGAGAGCTGGAAGTGGTGCTGGACGAGATGCCCACCGGTGATTTCATCGAGATCGAAGGGCCGGATGGCGAGAGCATCCACAAAGCAGCCAATCTCTTAGGGTTGAATTGGGACAGGCGCATCCTGGATAGCTATACCGTCTTGTTCGAGCGCACGCGGGCAAGCTTGGGTTTAGATTTCCGCGATCTGAGCTTCGAGAACTTCAAGGGGATAGCCGTCACGCCTGAGGCGATGGGGGTCAGTCCGGCGGACGAGGGGTAGGAATCCCCTTCAACGGCTTGTGTTATCTGCGCTGGGGCTGGCGTGGACTCTGTTTGGGAGCAGAAAAAACTCGAAGCCAGAAAAATGCTTGAAAATGCCGCAGAATCCCCAACATCAGGTGCACGCTTTGTTAGCCTGCCTTTTGCTTGAAAGTGACCTCCTTCGCTGTGGGGTTAAATATCTAGTTTTCTTTCACCCAGCCATTTCACCATGTCAGGGTTACGATGGTCAAAGAATCTACTGGTTTTTGTGTCTAAAGTTGTAATCGCCGCCATATCTTCCGCATTTAATTCAAAATCTAACACACTGATATTTTCTATCATCCGCTCTTTGCGGGTTGTTTTTGCAAGGGCAATAATTCCTCTTTGTACAAGCCAACGGAGAATTACCTGGGCAATACTTTTTTTGTGCTTTGCGGCGATTGATAGCAGTAATTCATTTTGAAAGATATTATTCCTTCCCTCTGCAAATGGAGCCCATGCTTCAACCTGAACGCTGTTATCTTGTAAAAACTTTTGTGTGTCAATTTGCTGATGGAAAGGGTTTACTTCAATCTGATTTACCGCAGGTGTTATTTTGTTATGAATCATCAAGTCCATGATTCGGTCAGGAAGAAAGTTTGAAACCCCGATTGCTCTGACTTTGCCTTGTTGATACAGTTCTTCCATCGCGCGCCATTCACCATACACATCGCCGAATGGTTGGTGAATCAAATACATGTCAACGTAATCTAATTGCAATCGCTTCAGGGAATTTTCAAAGGCTCTTAGCGTGCCTTCATAGCCATTTCTCTGAATCCAAAGTTTTGTAGTGATAAACAATTTATCTCTTGCAACACCGCTTTGTTTGATCCCTCTACCAACTGCCTCTTCGTTCTGGTAAGAAGCGGCCGTGTCAATGTGCCTATATCCAGTTTGAATAGCGTCAACCACGCAGTTTTCGCATTCGCACGAATCAGTTATTTGAAAAACGCCGAAGCCAAGAATAGGGATTTCAACGCCATTGTTCAATTTTACAGCTTGCATAATCATCTCCTTATGTTTCTGTTGTTAATGGTGTCGCTATGGGTTAAGTAGCCTGGTGAACGAGAGTGAGGCTAACGTCCAGGTACCGCTTTGCTGCACATACACTTCTGTAACCATGAAGGGATTGGTGACTTCATTGCCGCCAACAACAGCCACCAGACGAATTTTGTTCAAAAGGATGGCAGTTGTCGTGCCAATAAAACGCACCGACGCTTCCTGGATATCCACATCCTTGTAATGAATCCCGCCACTTCTGATGACATCGAGTTCCTGTTCCTTGGAAATGCTTCCGCCCATATGGACAAAGACAGCCTTTTCATGAAATAGAGCATCCAGCAAATCTATATTGCGCTCTGACATCCAGCGCCATTTCTCCTTAGAGAGATTGATTATTTCTTGTTCCGATTTTAGATTTTGCAACATTATCTGCTTATGTTGATGCTGTGTCGCTGTATTTTATGCTTGCCGCCTTTGTCTCGAACGAGAGTCTAACACCTGGAGTCGACTCCAAGTCAAGGGTTTGCATGTGTATTCGAGCAGGAATCTATCCACTCGCAGGTCACAAATCTCTCAGGCCCATCTTTGTATACAATGAACGGGCTAACGGTTTACGTCACTGACGCTGGGGCTGGCGTGGACAATGCTCATTATAGCGGGAGATGCTCAAGTCAGAATCAACTTTACTTAGCAGGACGAATCCCACCAATCGGGTGCACGCGGTGTTAGGAACCATACTGCAAAAATACTCTCCAAATCATCATACAAATAAATCTGAATCAGGCACGAAACAGCGTGAAATAGGAGATGGTTGTACTTGCCGTTGTCAAAATTATTCCGGCGGCTATACCCACAGGAATAGATATCAGGATATGCTTTTTCATCGACCCACTACCAAGGGCACTGGGCAGATGTAAGAACTTGGGTCGCCACACCGAAAGCACCAAGCCATCAATGACCACACTATCGAATACGAAGAGAAAAAAATAGTGACTGAAATTGAGCAGGAAAAGCGAGAGAAAACTGATGGCAACATTTTCACGTGCCAGCCCGAGATAATTGGCTAAATATTGGAAAGCTATGATCGTGATGTGCAATACAAACATATTGATATAGCCGCTAAGGGGAATGTGCTCCTTCATGGTGCCATCCTGTTTTCTGGCGGTATATGCGAGTCCGGTTCTAAAAACCACAAATACATAGGCGCTGAAAGCTATGAAACCAATAACGCTCCAGGTGGCAAGATAGTAAAACACGCTCTCTGATGTCATAGCTCATTCTCCATCATAATGTCGGCTATCGAATTACGTTACCGGGCGGGCGTGGACAATGTTAGGGAGCAGAGAAAACTCGAAATTAGAAAAATACGCAAAAACGGTGACGAATCCCCGCTGTCCAGTGGACGCTGTGTTGGGCAGCAATGAAATATCATCACATGAATAGATTACTCATCCGAATACACGCCCCAGAACAGATCGTTAAACTGTGAGATGTAATCTTCCGAAAAATAGTCAGCATATTCTGTGTGGTCCTGCAAATAATATCCAAAAAACGCGACCGTAAAATGATTTATGCGGCGTATTACTTCACTCTGTTCCACCATCATGTGCTGCTTACCGATAAAGGAAATTAAAATCTTATCAGAGTTCACAAGATGCTCATAAACATAACAGGATGTCATCTTATACGAAACAAGATCATCGGCTGTCCCCGCAATAATCAGGGAAGGAATTTTTATCGCAGCCAATCCTTCAGCTCCGTATAACCAGGCCGAATCAGGAGCCATGGGCATAACCGCCAGGATCCGATCATCCGTTGTGGGCTGCCACAGTCCCTCAGAAACCGTTGAGATTTCTGCACCCACCTGCGTAGTAAATTCATCCCATCTTTCCGATAATCTGCAGAAATAATCTATTAAAAATGGACTCAGGGGGGCATCCAGGGTAGGAGCCTGAGCGCATTGGGAGAAATAATACTCCGGGTTAATCCGGGCTCCGCCAAGGGCCAGGGAAAAGAGACCATCTGAGGAATATCCCGCCACCCCTACCCGATTGGTGTCCAGAACATCATCTAAGCCTTCGGGAGGATGGGAGGTTAACCTTTCCAAAACGAACAGAAAGTCAAGCGGTGCATCTATCACCGAATTGTTCCAGGGAGCTACATAGGAAAAACCTGGAGAATGTACGATTACCATCACAAATCCATACGAAGCAAGATGTGACTTGAATAGATAGTTCCCCGAGTTCGTTCCGGTGAGGATTAGTGGGTAAGGTGCGCCGCTCATATCAGGAGTAGCGTTGTTGGTAATTGTTTCTCCTACATCATTGGCTTCCTTCAAAGCCGGATAATATATTTGGATCTCGATCTTCCGCCCATTCCGACTATCATCAACGAAGGTATATACTCGATTGCCTGTAAAGTATGGACCGCGCTCTGCGAGGGGAAAAGAGACGGGGTCCTGAGAGTTGGGTGGCAATGTTATGGTAGATGGTGTTGTTGTTGGCTCTTCTTTGGGTGGAATAGTGGGTGTGCGGGAAATCTCAACTATCTTCGTTGCAGTTGATGAAACTTGCCCATGTTGGGGGGTACATGCAAATAAAATCAAGACAATCGTCGATGATATGATGAAAGCGTTAACATTCTTTTTCATATTTCACATCAATCATAAATGCTCCAGCCGTCCAACGGTTTGCGTCACCGGCGGGGTGGATTGGCAAACCTACTCGATATTATCGCGCCATTTCTTCCAAATCGCGCACAATACCTGCGGGGCGTTAGCCCCGTCTGGTGTACGTTGTGGGTGGCTTGCTTCGGTGCAACAAAGCCATTCTATTTTAACTTTTTATCTTGTTCTAAGGCTTTGATGATCCTAGAATCTGCTCTTGGGTCGCTACCTTTAAAAAAGTCTGATACGGGATATCCCAAGGCAATTTGAACAGTTGTCGGTTTTGCCTCAACCGGCTGTATGATCACAACACCATCGTAACTGAGAGATGAAATTGATGTCCATAAAGCACCAATATAAATGCGTTCGTTACCAACACAAACCACAAAGGGAATACCGTCCACTTTGACTGGCATTTGTTGAACGCGGGTGTATGCTGCTTGAGTGAGTTCCATGACGTGATTGGTTGCGTCATAGGAAATAATGTCATCGCTGGATATGATAGGTTCGCTTTTAAGGATTAACTGGTCGATGTCGCCTTGCGATAATTTCGTAGCGGGAATATCTTGAGCAAGAAGATAAATAGAAAAATTTTCATTTTTGGTAGACTGGCAACCTGGAAACGCTAATAAGAAAATTGTTATCAGTAAAAGCGATGTTTTTTTCAACATGGTCTTTCTCTTTTTCTGATATGCAGCGCTTAGTTCAACGAATGTATAACACGCCACCTTGCGGTATATATATCTATATACAGGCCTAATAAATATTATACATCGAGGCTGGCATTCATCCACCAAAAAAAGACTCCTTGATTAGGTCCGCGATCAGCTGCGGTTAAAGAATTACGTATACCGGACTGAGAAATCGTATCTATATTGGATCAAACAATACATCCCGTTCCAAAACAAACGCCACCCGAATGAAATGAGAGACCTAGAGATCGAATAATTTCTCACCCATTTGGCTGTCAAGAAAAAAGTCGCCGCATCAACTCAAAACTAGGCCTTGCTTCTTATCCTTTTTTCGCCAGATTGTGGATGCGCTCCAGGTTGAGCTCACCTGCCGCCCCCCAGCCGCGCACCCCATCGGGGATCTCAGGGCGGAAGCGCTCGTAAAGCCTATAAGCAGCACGCTCCAGGTCTTGGGGCGTATAAGCCTGCGCCAGGGCTTCGAGCGCCGCCTGCGTCTCGGCCAGCGATACGCCAAACTTCTTCTCCAGGTAACGCTCGACGCTTTTTGGATCGATTTCTTCACCCTTTGCCGTTGCTCGCAGCCCGTGTTCCGTTTGTACCACCGGGACTGACCTGCCAACCACTTCGACCAGGAGTGTCTCTCCTGCCTGGCGCTCTTTAGCTTTCTCGCCGCGTTTCTTATCCAGCTCTTTTTCTGCCGGAGAATAAATGCCCAGGCGCTGGCCTTTGGATTGGGCGTTCAACCCCGCCACCGCTTTTCCCAACGTCAGGGCTTCATCATGGTCATACCCAAGCCTTTCGGCCACGATAACACCCCACAAAGTGAGCACTGGGGCACGGTTGATCTTGATAGTATTTGCCATGAATGATTCCTCCCTTTGAATGTTATTTCCCTATTATACTTTCGTGCTAACCATGAAGAGAGTGAATTTAATGGATGATGTCTTTATGGGTTGGTGGCGATCTCCACCGGCAAACCATCACTTTCGCTGAACTAGGAACTTAACTTTCTTCCTGGCTGGGCATTTATGAGAAATCTTAAAAGTTTGCGACTTTCCTGTAAAACTCTTGTGGATTAGAACATTTGTGCTATAATTAGAATATAACTACTCACCTTTGACCGGAATTTTCAGCGTTCCTGCTCTAATCAGTTCGAAATTGATCGAAAAAATGGCTTCCCTACTGGTTACACTCCCCAAGAACGCCTGTTTTTCGAAAGATTTCCCCTCACCCATTTATGGTTTTGTAAATGGGGGAGGGGAGAAAGGGGTGGGGGCGTGAGTAATTACATCAAGGAGCGATATGCGACGCAGTATCGCGAGTGTTTTTTACGAGCGATTATAGAATGCCTGTAATAAATATGGTTTTTAAAATAAAGGCATTTGTATACCGGTTGGTCTTTACCGGTAAAATGAGTAATTACTCACTACCGTCGATAGACAAATGCCAAATGCCAAGCACCAAGCACGAATAACTTCCCCGATAGGTACTCATCATGACTGATCTTTATAACACGATCATATTTTATTCACCATTTTGCGTTCCATTAGTCCTTTCCAACCTCTTCTTCGGTCGTATTTGTTTCGATTCGTTTTTTTTCGCGAAACAAATGTCACCGTTTAGTCCTCAGACATTCGGATTTCTGCCTCTGCGACCCCCTTATATCTTTTACTGCCGCAATCCATTCAGCCTTTTGAGGCCATCTCTGCCATTAATTAGCTACCAACCAAGAAGAATGGATAAAAATTTAAGGAATAATCCTGGACACCAGCGGCAGCAAGATAAAACCCTTGAGTTCAATCTCACAACCCCGGATGGCGGAAATGGCTCAATGGGATTTATATGGCAAAGAACTCCCCGGGTTGCCGCCTGGTGAGATCAGTCTGCCGGCCTTCCAGATGAGTGAGCTCACCGGCGCCTTTTCTCCGAGCAAGTCGGGTAGCATGCGCTCAAGCTGGGCCGGGTCACCCGTGGTGATGATCTGCAGGAGAGGTTGTGGCCAGGGCAAAATGACATCCCGCATGGGGTCGTCCGGCTCGAGGAAATGGCTGGCCACCAGCAAGCGTTGCACCTGTCGAGCCACGGCTGGGGCCGGGTCGATGACCCGCACAGCAGGCCCGCTGATCTGCTGGATGAGCGGGATGACGAACGGGTAGTGCGTGCAGCCCAACACCACCGTGTCGATACCCTGTGCCAGCATGGGTTGCAGGGCTTCTTCCAGGATGCGCCGCGTCTCGGCTGATTCAAGCTCGCCTTTCTCGATCTGGGTCACCAGGCCGGGACAGGTGTGCTGCAGCAGCTTCACGCCACGTCCAAAGCGTTCCACCACGGAGGCATACAGGGCGCCCTGGAAGGTGGCGGGAGTAGCCAGCACACCCACCACACCACTACGGGTGTGTTCGGCGGCGGGCTTGACCGCCGGTTCCATGCCTACGAAGGACACCGCGGGGAAGGTGGTGCGCAGGTATTTGAGTGCCGCCGCCGAAGCCGTGTTACAGGCCACCACGATCAGCCTGGCGCCCTGGTCAAGCAGGTAACGCGTGATCTCCTCCGAGAAGCGGCGCACTTCCTCCAAACTTCGTGGGCCATACGGCACGTGAGCCTGGTCAGCCAGGTAGAGCAGTGGTTCATCCGCTAGCAGCTGGCGGACAGCCCGCAGCACGCTCAGCCCGCCGATGCCTGAATCAAAAATGCCGATGGGTCGCAATTGCCTAGTGTCCACGTTTGCCCCGGATGAGCATTTCAATGGTTTGTTGGATACGCCTCAGGCGGGTCTGCTCACGTTTGGCTTCCGTGATCCAGCGCACATATTCTCTCTGGTGCGTGTAAGAAAGGCGATCGAAAACCGCTTGTGCGGCGGGGATAGCCTGCAAAGCCTGTTGCAGATCGGCGGGCAGCTCAACCTGGCGTGGCTCATGGTCCTGCTCCAGCTCGATGCTGACTTCATCGCCGAAGCTTTTGCCAATCTTCTGGCGGATTTCCTTGAGCACGATCAGCATGTAGTACGGGCTACCCATACGCACCAGGGTGCCTCGATATGTCTCCCCATCGATAGTTGCCCTGACCTTGGGGCGCTTCTTACCAAATATCCGCTCGACGTCGAAGGGGATGGTGACGTAAGCCCCTCCGCCTCCCGCATCCTCGATCACGGTACGAAAGTGGTGCTTCTGCGTCATAGGCTATCCTGTTTTATGTGTACCGGTTCAGGCTGCTGGCATGCCTGAATAAAGGCCAGGAATAACTTGCGCATGACCTCATGCTCCTGCAGCTCCTCCGGGTGCCATTGTACCGCCAGGGCGAATGGATGCCCGGGCAGTTCGAATGCTTCCACCAGACCGTCGGGGGATATAGCGGTTGTCTGGAGCCCTGAGGCAAGCCGCCGCACACCCTGGTGATGCAGGCTGTTGACCAAGGTCTGCTCGCTGGCGAGGACCTTAGCCAGGGTGCTGCCTGGCTCAATGGTCACGGAATGCGCTAGGTAATCCCTGGGCTGATCATGGTTATCATGCTGGATTGCGCCTGGCAGCTGCTCGGGCAGGTGCTGGTACAGGCTGCCGCCCATAGCGACGTTGATCAGCTGGCAGCCACGGCAAATACCCAGGAAGGGTTTGGAGCTCAGGATCAGCCTGCTGGTCAGATGTATCTCCAGGCGATCGCGGCCGATATCGACGCCCTCATCTTTGGGCTGGGGCTTGCTTCCATACAGGTGTGGGTCGATGTCGTAGCCACCGGTGAAAAGGATCCCGTCCAAACCGTCGAGCAGGACGTCCAGGTCATCATTGGATAGGTCCATGGGAATGAGCACGGGGATGCCACCGGCGTTGATCACGGATTGTACATAGGGCTCGTTGAGGCCAAACGCGGGACGCCCCGCCGGGTTGGGCATGCGGGTGGTGGTGAGGCCGATCAATGGTTTACGGGTCATGCTAGCTCTTGCTCCCACAGAAAGGGATGATCATGGCTGAATCAGGGTTCTGCAGCCTGTTCTCCAGACGGTGGAGAAGCTGTTGAAGGCGAAGAAACGAATGCCTGGACGGTACCATGCCAGTGATCATTATTCAGCATATGCTCCTGGAACTGGCCATGTGTATAGCGGGAGATCACTTTGCGCCAGAACAGGGTCGCCGGGGTGTTTTCGTTGATCTGGCCCACCTGCCAGTCACCGGGGAATTGGTCAAAGATGGTACAGGTAACATGCTCGCCCACGCCCTGGTGGCGGTATTTACGCATGATGAAGAACTCTGCTATGACCCAATTATCCTTGAAACCGGTCAGGTAATTGTAGCGTGCCACCAGCACAAAACCAGCCAGGTTGCCATCCAGGCGCACAAGGAAAGGTGAGCGTTCCGGCTCGACCCAATAGTGGTCGAGATAGGGGTACTCGTATAAGCCTGAAGGCCCCGGGTCAGCATCATCGAACTCGCTGAAATCGTACAAGTACAATTCCATCAGGTGGCGCAGGATGGGGCGCTCTGCCACGTTGGCGGGACTGATTTCAATATTCATAGGATCTGTTCCGGTTAATTCAGCCTTTTGTGACTCCATATGCGATGTGAGCGATTTTACACCCAGGTTCAACTTGCCGGGTTAAAGGTTTTCATAAGAACTGTCCCGATGGAGGCGTCGTTTCAGCTCGCTGGCATAATGCAAGCCGAGCGAGGAGGCGTATTCTTTCACCCACTCAGTAAGGCAGGTTGTGCCCACAGGGGGTGCGCTGGTACATAAAAGATCTTGCATCAGGCCGGCAATCTCATCACGAGTGAGCATAACGTCTCCCACCAACTGACCGATGAGCCAACCTGCCCAATAACCGAGGATGGGCGGAACGGAGAAGATAGGCCGGTTTTTGCCGATCATTTTACCGATGCTATGCACCAGCTCGCGGTAGGTGAACGTCTCAGGCCCGATGGCGTCGATGACCTGGCTGGATCCTGCCTGACCCTGTTCGACAGCCAATTTAGCCAGATCGTCCACATAGATGGGCTGGAGGCGGTAATTGCCATCGCCAAAAACTCCGAAAACAGGCAAATGTCGCAGGGTCCAGGCGATATTGTTGATCAGGATGTCTTCCTTGCCAAATAATACCGCAGGACGCAGGATAGCATAGGATAAACCTGACTCGATCAAAGCACGCTCCAGGCGGGCTTTACCGCTGAAATAGGGGAGTGAGGAAGCTTCGGAGGGATTGGTGATGCTGATGTGGACGACTCGTTTCACACCACCTCTTTTGGCAGCAGTAAATAAGGTGACGCTGTTCTCGATGGTCTTTGCTTGGGAGAAAGTGCTGTAATCGAAGCGCACCCAATAGGTGTTGTAAAGCACAGCTGCCCCGCGCAGTGTATCGGTCAGTTTTGCGGGGTCATCAAAGTGGTAGGGGAAGGTCTGCACCTGATTGCCAAATGGATGGGGACGGCTGAAGGAATTGGTCAACGTGCGGACGGTATGGCCCATGTCCAGCAACCTGCGGGTGATGTATTTCCCAGAAAAGCCAAAGGCACCCGTGACCACATCGAATTCTACGGTTGACATGGCTAGTTTGGCTTCTTTTCAGCCAGAAGACGCAATTGGGTCAGCGTTTGCTGGGCATGGGTAAAGAGCGGGGAAAGTGGATGATTGCGGCTTTGGAGCGATTTTTCGGGTGCGATCTGCGAAAACGTCCCGGAATAGGTCAACAGGATGAAATTGACCTGCCCTGGTGCGGGTAAGGGAAAGTCATCCGTGGGTGACATATACTCTAAAAGGTTTTCAGCATGGGCGACGAATGCCATGGAAGCTTTAGCAAGTGATGCATGTTCACCGCTGCCAAGCATGCCACCTCCTGTGCTGTAATACAGGCTGGTGGTGCCATCGGCCAGTGAAACCAGGGTGGCAGTTCCCACTTCATAACCCATTTCCACCAGCACAGCCCATACATGTGGTGCCTGATGGGAGGGTTTAAGCCCTAATTCATCAGGGTTGAAGCCCAGAATGCGCTGGCGGAGCTGGAGGTAGGTGGGAGCAGGTTCAGGAGTGGGGCTGTTCATGCTTAAGCGGAAAAGAAATCCACCAGGTGCTTATTCACCGCTTCCGCTTCATCATGCTGCACCCAGTGGCTTGAGTCTTCAAAGAAAACGAGCTCACCGTCATCGCACAGATCCAGGCTGGGTTGGGCCATCTGTCGACTTAGGGCAATATCCTGTGCACCCCAGAGCATCAGGGTTGGCACCCTGATGCGCAGGTCAGCGTTGATATCAGGGGGCATCTGGATGGCTGCACGATACCAGTTGAGCATGCTGGTGATTGCATCCTTGCGCCACCAGGCACGGCGATACTGCTCGATATCCTGCTCGGTAAACGAGCCAGGTTTGCTGCCACCCAGCAGAATTTTCACCATCCATTCCCAATCATTGTTGCGCAAAATGCCTTCCGATAGAAATGGGACCTGGAAGAAAAACATATACCAGCTTCGGCGGAGCTGGTTGAAGCTGCTAAACAAGGTTTTCATCATTACCGCCGGGTGAGGGACGTTGAGGGTGGCTAGCTTATGTATCCGCTCCGGGTAGCGTAAGGCAACCCACCAGGCAACAGCTGCACCCCAATCATGCCCGGCGAGGTAACATTTTTCCACACCTGCGGCATCGATTAACCCAAGGACATCCCTGGCGAGCTCATCAAGGCGGTATGCAGCAACACCTTTAGGTTTGTCACTCAGGTTATAACCGCGCTGGTCTGGCACCCAAACACGCAAGCCAGCACCGGTCAGGGGTTGAATCTGATGCCGCCAACCGTACCAAAATTCAGGAAAACCATGTAATAAAATCACCAATTCACCATAACGTGAACCACTCTGCACTACATGCAGACGGATACCATTGGTTGGGAGGGTAACATGTTCCAAGTTGGGAATATCCATTGTGTCCTCCGTTTCTATTTTCCTGACGAGCGTCATTATTGGAGAATTATACTCCGGATAAATCACCAGTTCATTTTGTGCCAGGAATAACTATTGAGCACCACCAGGGTTATATTACCGGAGGGGAAACATGGGCCAGATGATTTCGATCATTGTACCTGCGTATAACGAGCAAGAATTAATCGCAGGCTGTCTTGATTCTCTCCTTTGTCAGGACCTTGATAAAAATCAATATGAAATTATTGTCATTGATAATCATTCCACGGATTTAACTTCGCAGATTGCCTTAGATAAAGGTGTGAGGGTGGAAGAAGAGTTGAAAAAAGGCTATGTGCACACTATCCGAAAAGGGATTGAAGTTGCACAGGCTGATATCATCGCCTTCACCGATGCGGATTGCCGTGTGCCTACAGATTGGCTGAACAAGATTTTAGGACATTTTTTAAGTGGGAGCGATGTCATCGCGGTGGGAGGAAAATTAACCTTTTATGACCTCAATCCCATTCTGAACATCATTGCTCGAAGTGTGCTTTCCCTTAACAAGGCTCTGCCCGGAAATAATATGGCCATACGTCGGGAAGCAATTCAACGCATCGGTGGAATCGATCCAGCTGTAAATTTAGCCCTGGACTATTGGCTGACCGTGAAGCTGCGCAAAGCCGGAAGGATAAAAATTGATAAAAGTATCCTCGTGATGACCTCCGGGCGCAGGTTCACGGGATCATTTTCATCAGATATAAAATACTTCATAAATGTAATAACTATTTATCTGACCTCAAAACCATTATTCTATGAGTTTCCGGATGTTCGAAAAGGGGAGAAATAAACTACTCTCATGTTAAACGACATGGCGTATCATCTCATTGTCAGCATCCTGGAAGCCTTCATGTGGGATGGTGAACTAAGCGGAGGTGAGAATCTTCAAGCAGGGCCAGGCGTGATCGTCGCCAATCACCTGGGATCGATCGGGCCGGTGGGGATATGCGCATCCCTACCGATGCGCCTTTACCCATGGGTGCTTGGGGCAACTGTGGATAGGGTTGAAGGGCCAGAAACTGTGCGTAAGGAATTTGTTGAGGCGACGCTGAAGCTTACCACCCCTTTTAGTGATGTACTTGCCAGGGGTATCTGTAAAATATCGATCCCATTCTTGTTGTCGGTTGGATGCATCCCGGTGCCGAAAGACCATCAGGAACAACAGGCAACGTTTCAGGCCAGCATTTCTCTGCTGGAGCAAGGAAAGTTCCTGTTAATCGTGCCCGAGGATGCCAAAGCCGAACCGCCTGACCCGCTGACAGGGATACGCCCATTCAAGCGCGGATTTTTACGTTTGGGTGAGTTGTATGCCCAAGAGACTGGCAAGCGATTGCTGTTTTATCCCGTCACTGTCCACGAAGCCGGATGGGTGAGAGTGGGTAAGCCCATTGCTTACAACCCGGCGAACGAGTCAAAATTGGAACGTGTAAGGATGATGCATTTATTGGAAGAGACTATTAAGGCGATGCATTTAGAGATAACCGAAAGCGAAGCCCCACAATCTATCTTTTTTCGCAAGAGAATTTCATAATTCCCCTTCAGGCTGACGTTTGGTGAAGGGACAAACCTGGTTAATGTTTTGCAGATATTCGATAATGAGTTAGTTTATCCAAGCTCAATGCCAAATTGGCTTTGATATCTGACCAAATCAGGTGAAAGCATGGGGCGAAGCTTTTCTGCCCGCTCAATCACGCGCCTGGCCCACTGGGTGCTGGGGTCGGTAGCAGTCAGTAGAGCGGTCGCCTGTTTTGCCGACAGCCAGCGAAATTCAGAGTGTTCCGAGCTAATCCGGATGGAGTCTGGGTTTTTAAGGGAGCAAAGATAGACTACCCCTACCAACTCATTTTCTGGGATAGCCATGCCTCGATAGAAATGGGTGGTTCCCAGGATCATTTCAATCTGCACTTCCACTCCCAGCTCTTCATGTACCTCGCGATGCAGAGCGTCTTCGAAACCCTCGCCCTGATCAACCCGCCCGGTAACGCATTCCCAGGCTCCGCGGGCATAATCCTTGTTCTCAGAGCGGCGCAGCAGTAAATACCGTTCAGTCTCTGGTGACCAAATCACTGCAGCGATGCCAGCATAAAAACGTCCAATCGACATGTTGTATCTCCCAGGTGAAAACTCACAACCTCATCCATCGAACCGGGGTGGTCCCTGGCGGATGCGTTGGCGCATGAGGTTAATCGAGTTGCGCCAACGATATAGTGATTCCAACCACCAGGTCAGACCTGTCTCTGCATAAGCAGACAGCTTTTTACGGGCAGCCTTGAGGTCATTACCGGAAGTGGTGCCCATGATGACCAGGTCAAAGGGCGCCGGGGTAGTACGGTGTTGCGTGATGTACTCATGAATCTGGCGCAATGTATTGGGTGGTGGGGTGAAAGGACCTCCAGAGTTAAGCGGGAAGGCTCCATCCCAGCGTGCAGCCCGCTGAAAGGGGCGTGGGTGAGGCCAAAAACCCCCCACCCAGATAGGGATGCGCGGCGTCTGCACTGGCGTGGGGAGGAAGGTGCATTTCTTTAACTGGTAATGACTGCCTTTGTATGAAAATGGTTTACCACTCCACAAGCCATTAAGGATTTCCAATCCCTCATCCAGCATGGCAGCCCGAATCCTGGGATCGGTGGGCTCGCCAAAGGTGCCATAGTCAGCCTCGTCGGGGTCGCCTACCCCCACGCCGAGAATCAGCCTGCCAGCAGAGAGATGATCGAGCGTGACCGTTTCGCGCGCCAGTTTCCATGGGCGGCGACGGGCAAGTGGAGTGACGGTGGTGCCGAGGCGCAATCGCTCGGTGCGCATGGCTATGCCTGCCAGGGCTACCCAGGGGTCATAAAGGGGGAGCTTCTGGTTCAGGCTATAGACCATATGATCCCATAAGAAGAAGCCATCCCAACCAGCCTGTTCTGCTTCTGCTGCCAGGTCAGCCAGTAGACGGGGGGTGGTCTCGGCGCCGAAATTGGGGGTATAGATACCGTAGAACATATTCCCTCCTTTTCTATGGGTGTGTGGTCATTTTTGCTACTTGTAGAGGTTAATAAAATCTGCCAGTAAGCCATAAGCAGTGGTTTCTGGCCCAGGGTTGCCTTCGATGATGGAAAGCTGGGGCAGCACATCGGTCTCAAAGTTCACGATGCTGCTGGTGCCATTTACTCCGTAAAGGGGTGAATCAGGAGTTACTAGCTGGGGGGAAACCCGTGCAACCACCTGGCCAGCCTCACGACGGGCGGTGCAGACAAGCTTCCAGCGCAACCCTTGTTGGCGAGCCTGGTCTATATCCATAGAGCTCAGATGACGAATACCTGTGCGGTGAACCTGGCTGGGTTTAAGCGGAGTGCCCATCAGAACGGTCACCAGGGCAGCGACCTTTACTGCCGCGTCCCAACCATCGACATCACCGGAGGGATCGGTCTCGGCAATGCCGATTGATTGCGCATATGCGATAGCTTCGGGCATGGTCTCCCCGGTCTCCATACGGGCGAGGATCAGGTTGGTGGTGGAGTTCAGGATACCCGTGAAGCCATGCAGATTGACTGCCGGAAGGCTTTGGCGGAACAGGGAGAAGATGGGTGCGCCATCCATGACAGCTGACTCGAAATAAAATTTTCGACCGTGTTTTGCTGCCAGGTCGGTCAATTGCTGATAGGCATGCACCACGGGTCCTTTATTGGCAGTGATGACATGCATACCCATCTCCATAGCAGTGTGGAGGAAACTCACCGCAGGTTGACCATTTTCATAGTTGACCGGTGTGTTCTCAAAGAGTACATCAGCCTCACAAAGGCGGATGAACTTAAAAGGATCATCCGATAGTTTTATGGTGGATAGTTCGTTGAGATTTCCGCTAGCGGAGATGACCTGCAAGGCTCTTTCAATTTCGATACCGCGGGGGTCGATAGCCATGCCGTGCTGGGCAGTGGCGATGGCGGTTAGGTAGAATTCGAGACCATAATCTTGAAGCAACAGATCTCTTTTGCGTTGGAGCAGGCGGGCAAAGGCTTGCCCGACATTACCAAAACCCAGCAAAGCGATTTTTTGATGTTTCATGTTCTCACAACAGCGGCCATGGGAAGCTACGTTCATCAGGGTTGGGCTCGGGGAACTGGCTAAGAGAGACCAGGTGCTCAGCGCGAGTAGCCAGGGCTTTGATCTCTTTTTGGTTGAGCAGAGCTTGTAGCTCTTTGAATAAACCGGCGGGAGGCTCGAGCTGCTGGCGAAAGTTAGCTAAATCCTGGCACAGTTCCTCTGGGATAGGTTGACCAGCGAAATCCCAGATGACCGTACGCAGTTTATCTTCGGTGTGGAAACAGATGCCATGATCGATCAACCACAGGTGATGGTTTTTATCAAATAACAAATGGCTGCCTTTGCGGTCAGCATTGTTGATCAGCAAGTCAAACAAGACTACCGGGCGCAGGCGCTGGCGGTCAGCTTCGTCCAGGGTAAAGTAATGCAGCTCAGGATCATGCTCGATGTAGAGCTGCAATGAACCAGGACCGATAGGCGCTTGCTTGCGGTAAACCGTGGGTGGCACAAGCTCCCAACCCAAGGCTTCACTCACCACATAAGCCGCGGTTTCGCGGCGTGCCAGACTGGAGGCAGGGAAATCCCATAATGGGCGTTCTCCCCGACTGGGTTTATACACGCTAAGGACCTTATTTCCGTTTATGCATACTTCAGCCAGGAAGGTGTAATTGGAACCCCAGACGAATTCCCCTTTGATGGTGATTTCGCCATTTTGAAGCACATTTAAGACATTTGGCGTTTCTAACCCTGGCATCTCAATATACGCCTGACCTGCTTGGGATGATAGTAATTACTCACGCCCTCACCCCTTTCTTGCTGATCATCATAAGATAGATAAAATATACGGTGATGGATGAGTAATTACGATATGGTCAATTTATCCCGGGGTGTTGGTGGGTCGATTAATGTTTATGCCCATTTTTCTTGGGACAGAAATGCCCTTCGGGGTCCATTGATTCGCCACATTGGGGGCAAATCGGGCGCCCGCGCGAGACAACCTCAATACCCCAGCGCGCTAGAGCCCGTAACTGGTCACGCGTGCACCAGAAACGCACCACACCTCCCTCTTCGGGAGGGGTGCCCTCCGGCATTAATTCACGTGCCACAAGAACCATCAGGTCATTTTCAGCATCGTACCCCAGGCCAAACTCACCCACCCGGAAGAGTGGGTCGACAGGTGGGTGAATGTGCATCTGTTCTTCATCGTATTCAGAGGAAGCTTCCTTCAGGTTGGATACTTTTTCCTGAACTTCTGCCAGGAATTGTTCAATACCAACCGCCAGGGTTTGCAACTGGAGCTTTTCAATGATCAGGGTCACAGTTCGCTCGCCCTGCCAACCCTGGATATAAAAGACACGCTTTCCCGGTTGACCCAAGGCATCGATCGAGAGGTGGTCAACGGGATGGAGGTCAATATCATCAGTCGTCATGCTTGAAGTATACCAATAATTTTGCTGGAATGATTTCGTAAGGTGGCTCAGGGTTTTGTCGTTGGTTTTGGCTCAGGTTTTGTGGCGGGTTGCAGCGCCTCCCATGTGAAAGAAGGATTATTATTCAACATGATCAGCCGGCTGCCGCTTTCGGAGATCTGTAAGGCGGTGATGGAGGCAGTATCGATGCTTAAGCGCTGGAAGTTATCCAGGGGTAAGCCCAAATAATAAGCCACCACTTGTTTGATGGGGTCAGCGTGGCTAAAACATACCACTAAATCTTGCTCTGCATGTTTCAAACGCAAGGTTTCGAGCACCTGCACCATGCGATGCTGGCATTCGGCAATGGACTCACCTCCCGGGAAATGGAACAAGGAAGGATGCTGCTGGACGGATTTCCAGATTTTCTGCTGGCGCAGTTTTTTTACCGATTGTCCCTGCCATTCACCGCAATCCGTCTCCAGTAGACCCGGGATTGGGATAACCTGCAATTTTAAGGCTTCTGCCAGGGGTTGTGCAGTTTCCAGGGTGCGTTCCAGGGGGCTGGAGTAGATAGCCTTAATGGGGGCACTCTTCAGTATGTTTGCCACCAGCTGGGCTTGTTGCTGGCCATTTATATTTAAGTGTACGTTGGGCAACCGCCCTGGGAGATGCATCTTTTTGTTGTAGTCCGTTTGACCGTGGCGGATGAGCAGAAAAATGGGCATAGGTTAATCCTCTAGGTGGGTTTGTGCTTGCGTTTGATCTCCAGGACGGATTCCTGGGTCAGCTCAGGCAGCTCTTCAGTCCTGGTGATCCCCAGGGCTTTACGCTGGGCTGCACGCCAGCGATCTAGGCGCTCGGTTACTTCAGCCTCATAGCCCTGGCTGGAGGGGTTGTAGAAGTATGTTCCCAGCAAGGATTTAGGCAGATATTGCTGGGGCAAGAAGTGATTGGGTGATTCGTGCGGGTATTGGTAACCCTTTCCATGACCCAGCGCTACTGCATCACGGTTACTATCTTGCAGGTGCTGTGGTACATCGCCTACGCCTTCTCCTTCGATTAATTGGAAGGCTTTGAAGTAGGAAGTTGCTGTGTTGGACTTAGGTGCGGTGGCCAGGTAGAGGGTGGCTTCCACAATTGGATAAACTCCTTCTGGCATTCCGATGTAGTCGAAGGCCTGAGCAGCTGCACTGGCTACCACCAAGCCCATTGGGTCTCCTAACCCGATATCTTCACCTGAAAGGATGATCAGGCGGCGCAGGATGAACCGCGGATCTTCACCAGCATACAGCATCTTGGCCAGCCAGTACAGAGCGGCATCAGGGTCAGAACCGCGCACCGACTTGATGAAGGCAGAGATGGTGTCGTAATGTGCATCGCCATCCTTGTCATACAGGACGGCCCGCCGCTGGATGGAATCCTGGGCGACGGTGAGGGTAATGTGGACAACACCCTCCGTGCCAGGCGGGGTGGATTCGACTGCCAGCTCGAGGGCATTCAAGGCATTGCGGGCATCGCCCCCAGCGACGTGGATGATATGTTCGAGGGCGTCCTCATCTGCATCAATCTTGCGATTGCCGTAACCGCGTTCAGGGTCCTGGATGGCGCGCTCCAGCAGCAAGTGTACATCCTTATCAGCTAATGGACGCAGTTGAAATACGCGCGAGCGTGAGACCAACGCACCAATCACCTCGAAGTAAGGGTTCTCGGTGGTGGCACCGATGAAGGTAACCGTGCCATTTTCGACGTGTGGCAAGAGGGCATCCTGCTGGGCTTTATTCCAGCGGTGGACTTCATCTACGAACAGGATGGTTTTCTTTTGGTATATCTTGCGTCGCTCAGTGGCAGCATCCAGCACCACTCTGAGTTCGGCTTTTCCGGCCAGCACGGCGGAGAGGGTGTCAAAGTGAGATTTGGTGAGATTGGCGATGACCATTGCCAGGGTGGTCTTACCAGAACCAGGCGGACCCCACAGGATGATGGAGGAGAAAAGGCGGTCGGCTTCGATGGCCCGGCGCAGCAGCTTGCCTGGGCCAAGGATATCCTCTTGGCCGACAAATTCCTCCAGGGTGCGCGGGCGCATGCGGGCTGCCAGAGGCGCCTCGGTGCGCATGCGTTGTTCATGAGCATGGGTGAAGAGGTCCATGCGGGTAATTATACCTTTATGGTATGAATTATGAGGTGTATGCCTCAGAAAAATTATGTGGAGAGGCCATCATTGCAGAGGATTATTGTTTTTTTTAATGCAAAGGATCATTTTAATCGTGTCCCATTTTTTGTGTTAGTGAGAGGTATGATTACAACAGATTCAAAAATGCCTGGCTTTAACCTTCACCCGTAGGTAAATATCCCTGTGCTTTTAACTGATCAATAATTATATGTGCATTGTCTTCAGGAGAAATATTGATCGTATGAAGCGTAATTTCAGGCGCAATGGGAGGTTCATAGGGATCATCAACGCCGGTGAAGCCCTTCAGTTCGCCACGACGGGCTTTTGCATATAAGCCCTTTGAGTCTCGTTGTTCACAAATCTCGATGGGTGTATCCATATAAACCAACACAAAATTATCACCCACCATCTTGCGGGCTTCATTACGGGTAGCTCGAAAGGGGCTGATGGCAGCACAAATGACCACTCCGCTGTGACGTACAATTTCTCCTGCCACGAACCCTATTCGCAGGATATTGGTATCGCGATCCTCCTTGCTATATCCAAGTCCCTTCGATAGGTGAGTGCGAATCACATCCCCATCCAGCAAGGTTACCTGCTTGCCATATTCCATCAATAATGAAACAAGCACATCAGCCGTGGACGATTTTCCTGATCCACTCAGGCCAGTAAACCAGATGCATACTCCTTGTTGGTGCCGTGGTGGGTACATTTCTCTTAGGATGCGAGCAGTTTCAGGACGTGTGAACCATTCAGGGAGCAACTTACCTTTGGTAAGGTACTCATCGCGTACCTGAGTACCGGAAATGTTGAGTACGTGAGATCCGATCGGGATATCCTTAGCTTCTACATATTTTTTCTTATCTGGAAGGTACACCAATTCCTCAAATGGCACCATCTTGACACCCAATTCACTTTCATGTTGTTGCATCAATTCCTGAGCATCATAGGGACCATAAAAGGGCTTGCCAGCGCTATCTTTACCTGGTCCAGCGTGATCGCGCCCTACGATAAAATGATTAGCACCATAATTTCGCCGAATGATTGCATGTAATAGCGCTTCACGAGGACCTGCCAACCGCATGGCTAATGGCAGCAAACTCAATAAAGTTCTACTCTTATCGTAATAATTATCCACCAATGACTTATAAATACGTACTCTGGTGTAGTGGTCGATATCGCCCGGTTTGGTTAAACCAACCACAGGATGGATGAGTAAACTACCTCCGACTGCTTCGGCAGCGCGCTTGGTTAGTTCCTCATGGATACGATGGAGCGGATTGCGGGTCTGAAAGGCGACGACATTGGCATACCCTAAAGCAGCCAGTTTTTTACGCAGCTGTTCTGGGGTGAGGCGAAGGTTAACGAAGTCATAGTAGCGCGGCAGATTAATTACTTTCAATGAACCTGAGATACACACTTTGCCCCAGCGTATCATTTCTGAGACCATTGGGTGA